>CAMMTJ010000004.1 GCA_946499835.1 uncultured Bacillota bacterium
CACTTTTTCAACCTTTTTTGCCTTATCTCTCGACACCCCCGCACCCGTTGTGGACGTTTGAGAGATTTTGAGCATAAAAACATCTCCAAACTGTGAGCAAATTTTCAAATTATCGACAAAATCTTTGACAAAAATTTTTGGTTATATTAAACTTTCTGGGTGCGACTATTTAAGGAGGACAAATTGAAAGCACTTCTCGGAATTGACCGTTATCCTGATTTCGATATCATACATTTTGATCTGGAACAAGAACTAGGCAGACTCACTGATGAAGAAAAGGTCGATCTTGACAACTTGATAAATTCAAAGCCAGACTTTAATGAAAATGATGTAAAAAAATACCTATGGGATTTGCAAGAGAAAAAGATTTTATCTCGAACTCATCTTGATCCCAAACAAGACTATAAATTTTGGAACAACCCTCTCCTTCTTCTTTCCGCTCAACAAAAGAGTGAAAAAGAAAAACTTTTGCATGAAGATGTTTACCTTGCACGTATGTTAAGCGGATTGTTTTACGATGAATCTGGCGTGCCAGCCATAAAAGAAGCATTTGACAATTTGGTGAAAAATGGAGCCCCTGTCCATCAAATATGGAAAGTTATTCAATCATCAAAGAAGCATTTTGAAGAAAAGAAAAATTTAAGACTTGTGCAAATGCATCAGTTTATGGAGAAAAAACTTTTTGATGTGACAAAAGACTGTTCTCCATATTTTCAATATCTTCAAGAGGCCGAAAAGGTTGCAAAAAGTGATCTTAAAAGTGAAAAAGGAAAGGTTCTCATCTTATGTTTTTTGAAACTCACTGGAAAGTTTGATGCAAGTGTGCTTGCCTCATTTCTAGACTTTCTCAAAACAAGCGATTTTCTTTCTGATAAGTCTGACAAAGAAAAAATTGCAAAAGTGATTGAAAATGCAATTATAATCGCCAATAAAAAAAGTTGTTAAGGATCCCTTAACAACTTTTTTCTTTTCTTGTTTCTTGAATAATTTGCACGCATTTTTCTATCGTCTGTTCAAGAGTCATCTCTGATGTATCCATAATGATTGAGTCCTCGGCAGGTTTCAAAGGTGCAATTTTGCGATGTTCGTCTTGATAGTCTCTCATTCTCAAATCTTTCAATATTTCATCATAACTTGGGCTATCAGGCAAGTTTTTTATTTGATCATAACGTCTTTGTGCTCTCACCTTCTCAGATGCGGTGATAAAAAATTTTACATCAGCATTTGGCAAAACGACAGTTCCAATATCACGTCCTTCAATAACGCAATCATATTTTTTTGCAAAATCTCTTTGAATATCCAAAACCTTGTCTCTTATTTTTGGAAAAGGTGAAATCTTCGAGGTGAGAACTGACGTTTCTTCCTTTCTGAGCCAAGGCGTATAATCAACGCCGTCAACAATAACTCTTTGGAGGTCACCATCAAACTCAACTTGAACTTTGAGTTTTTCAACAAATTTGTTTATTGTGCCCTCATCAATATGATTTTCCAGTCCTTCCGCCTTAAACCTGCAAGCAATTCCCCTATAAATTGCCCCAGTGTCAAGCACTCTCAAATTAAGTTTTTTTGCAATTCCCTTTGAAAGCGTGCTTTTGCCACTTCCTACATGGCCATCAATTGCAATATTAAGCATACTCCCTCCAAACAAATTTCATAAAAGCATAAAAATAAAAGAGGTTTTCCTCTTTATTTTTTCCTTCGTGGTGCAAAGATGAGTGCAAGCAAACTTGACGCAAAAGCAACCATCATTCCCCAACCAATTGTGTAAACATATTCAAGTTCCATCGTGTCATTTATTGGCTGAATTTCATTTCCATAAAGCACAAGCATAATTGATGCAACAAGGGCACATAAGAAAAATAGGACTGCAAAAGGTTTTGCACCAATTCTTTTCTTTCCTCCGTTTGCACGCTGAATAACTGATATTAAAGAAAATATAAGAGTCAACCCAGCAAAAACCAAAGTCAAAATAATGAAAATATTTGCAACTGTCAAATAAGTGCTTTGTCCTTCTTCAAATCTTATAAGTCCATAGCCATCTTGATTCAAACTCAGTCCAAGCCTTTCAAAAAAACTTTCAAGCCCGTCAAGAATTGTTGACGCATTTTCACTGAGTGGAATTGCACCAAGCACAGGCATGGCAATCATAACAAAAGTTGCTATACAGAAAATAATAGTCAAAATTCCAGTTATCATAACCCCTCCTATTTCTATATTTTAACACAAAACAGATTTAGGTCAAACAAATTGGTCAATTTTCAAACATAGCATCATAAATTTCTTTGACAGTGTTTATTGCTTTTGTCAAATTTTTGACAGCAACATTTCTGCCCACCCCTTCTGTATGTTCCACAGCCATATATGAGCCTGCACACATATTGACAGCATTGAGTGCTTTGATCAGTTCCATTGAATTTGGATAATCATAGTCATTCACTTCTTCCGTTGAAGATGACAAAAGTTCTTCCACCTCGATAAAGGTATCTTTTTTAAGAGCATTGACAAGTGTCTGACCCTCTTTTGTATATTTTTGTGATAATGGCAAGTCACCATCATTAAGTGCCATTTCTGCTTTAATAAAAGCATTGCACGCATGAGCACAAGTCTCTATAAGTTCTGCCATAACTCCGTCACATGAACACATAATTTCCTCCAATAATCTTGTTTATATTATAACAAATTTTATAAATTTGCCAAATAATTTATCCCATAATTTCTTCAAAAGTGAAGCCATCTTTAACTTTGCAATAATTCATTTTAAGATTCTTCGCTGGTTTAAGGTCAGATTTGTAATTGTTGCCGACAACAAGAATTTCATCTGCGCAGAGCCCCTCTTCTTGCATGATTTTCAAATAAATATCCTCTTTTGTGCCTACTTGCTCGGTATATTCATTTGTGAACACCTTTTTGAATAAGTCAAGATCAATGCCATAAAACTTGCTTGTTCTTTTGATATCAACAAGTCTTGAATTTGAAACAATGTAAAGATTGCCTTGCTCTTTGCATTTGCCAAGTTCTTTCATTGACACTGCTTTGCCTTCCCTTTCCTCTGGTTGCATTGGAAGAGAATCGCGATATTTCAGCCATGGTTCAGGCGAGCCTTCCAGTTCATAACACATCCTTCCAAGCGTGTCTGAAAGAGAACCCAGTTTTTCATATTTTTTCCTCAGTTCTTTTCTCTTTTCTTTACTTAAATATGAAAAGTGTTCTTCAAAAAAGTTTTCACAAATCTTTTGCCAGAAAGACCAATCAACATCATAATACAATGTGTCATCAAAATCAAAGATGATACATTTGACTTTGTTTTTGAGCATACTTGGATCATCATTGATGTTTGCCATCCATTTTTTACGTTTGAAAATTATAAAAGCAATAGGAAGAGTGATAATATCTGGCAATGCAATCAAGAAATAGATAAGGAACATATTTGAAGGAATAAAATCGATTATGAGCAATAGAACAATGTTCATTATCAAACCAAAAATTTCCATCACGAGCATTGCCCTGCTTTTCCCACCAAGTCTGAGTATATATGACGAGAAGTTCCAACTCAAAAATCTAAACAGATGGATGAAGGCATAGCATGGCACAGCCACAAACATTACATCAAAATAAGCATCATTGACACCAAGAGCGATAGGATAAATCAAAATAAGGCTGGCAATCATATAAAAAGCCCAAATGACAATGCAGGCAATAATTGAATATTTTGCGTGCATATATGCCTTGGAAAACTGATTTCTTCCAAGTGATCGAGTGATGCGTATGCAAGTGATACAAAGAAATGCAAACAGCACTCCATTGAAAATATCAAGAACTGTTTCAAGATACGAGTAAGTGTTGAAAAAGGCATCGCTTACACGCAAAAGCAAAACGCTTGTGACAAAACAGCCCACCTGCCAAAGAAACTCTATCGCAAGATTTGAAAAGATGATGCCATATTGTTTTCTTGACAATCTGATAGGCTCTACTTTCTTAAAATCAATGGCAATAATATGATTTTTAAGCAAATTGTAATAACCCATGCCTGCACTTACAAAACCAGAGCACAAATATACGATGGCAATAGCCAGCAAGTGCATTCCACCTGTCAAATATAAAACGAGCATGCCAACAATTGTGACCAAAATTGGAAGTATTTCGCAATAAAATCCTGCTTTGAAAATTTTAAGTTCTCTAAGAGTTGCTTGAAAATAATAAGCCATCGAACAAAGCAGAAAATAGAAGCACATCACATAATAAAACTCATAACTGTCTGGCACAAAACCAGTTATCGTTTCCATAATAAATCTTGGAAACGCAACAAGAACAATCAAGAATATTCCTGCAACGATAAGGTTGAGTTCAAAACCAATTTTTGCAAATTTGCGAACCTTGTATTTTGAGCCAATATTTTGATTGAGCAAAACATTTATTCCAGAAGATATTCCAAAAGAAATAAGGGAAGAAAAAGCATTTATTGCCAAAAAAGCATTGAGGTAAGTCAATTCTTGCACCCCAAGCAAATTGGACAAAATGGTGACAATGCTGAAAAGAACGGCTGTGACAAGATATTTGTAAAGGATGTATTTCCCTTCCTTAAACGTCAAAAAGAAATATCGCCAAAAACCACTTCTTTTTCTTTTCTTCTTTATTTCTTTTACTTCTCGCTCAACCACTATATCACCTGTTTAAGATAAGAAACAAACTCATCTATCTCTTCCTTTGTCGTTATCCAAGAAGTCTCTGGACAATTTTTCTGACTTGTTTTGCGTATCTATCCTCGCTATAACCAACCTCGCAACCTTTGTTCACAAGTTTGAGTTTATTGTGATCTTTTTCAAGTCTTTTCAATGCCTCTTTCGCGTATGGCATAAGAGGACTTGTCATAATCTGCACTGGCAGATATTTGAGTCTCAACGCTCTTGCTTCATCATCTGCAAGTCCAAATCTATCTTGAATATCGCTTGTGGTTTTATCAATCGGCCCATTGCCACCTTTTGCCATATCATACACTTCACCAAAAGCCTTAAACCACTCCTCTGAATTGTAAACTACTCCATCAAGATCTATACCAAGGTTCATTTGTTTGCTCCATTTATCTATCAAATGATATAAAAAACCTATCAAAATGTCAAATGCTTTTTATTCATTTTTTGCTTGCTTTGACTTTTTCTCGATTTTTGTCGATACCACAAGTGAAATTATTCCCACCATTATTGCAAGTGCCCCAAACACAACCCCGCTTATTCCATTTTCAGTGGCCATTTGCTGTCCTTGTGATGAAAGCAAGGCAATCTGCGTCAAAACTATTGCAAAAAGAGCGGAAACCAGATTGCAACTTCTCAGAGCAAACATCATTGGGTCAGAAGATTTTCGTTCTTTGAAAATGTTGTAAATTGCAACTCCAAGTTCCCCAAAAGAAAATGCAGCAAGCGCAATAGATGAAATCATTGAAAAAGCATGTTCATCTGGATAGAAAAAATATTTGCTCATATAAATGGTAAACAGCAGTCCAACAATCATCAAAAGCACACTGATGATTTTTGCTTTTTTGATTTTCACTTCCTCATTATCGCTGTCAATATGGCGATGAAAAATGATTTTTGTTGTGCCTATAAGAAGAGTTGTTCCCCCGCTGACACAAAAGAAATAAGTTGCACGAAAAATGCCCACAAAGACTTTGAAAACGCCCCATAAAAAATTGTATAGCAAGGTTATCCATGTTATAATCTTCACCCGCAGAGTCTTGTCTTCTTTAAGCCTTTTTATGTTATCTTTCAGTGCCATAGGTTATAAAATTCTAACATAAATTTTTCAATAAGTAAAATCAATTTATAAAAAAGAAAACATTCCTGTTTCCTTTTCTAACCAACTTTTTCAAGATTTTCTTTTTCAGCATCAACTTTTGCTTGGCATTTTTCAAAGTATTTTTTATAAGACTTTTTGCAGTAATTTTTATGTTTGTTCTCTTCTTCCTTTTCTGGCTTTTGAAAATGATATGGACCATTGACTCTCCATTTGTTGAAAAGTCCAATCTTGATTGCATTCTTTGGACAGAAGAAAGAACATCTCATACACATAATACATTTATCGCCAAACTTAAACTCACCATTTTCAATGGTTATGTTTTTTGTTGGACAAGTTTTGATGCACCTATTGCAATGCACGCACTCATCACTGACCTTGTATCTCTTTCCATTGAAGCGTCCACCCCAAAACTCAATCCTGAAAATCCATGCTAGCAATGAACCCATAAAAACTCCATCCAGTTTTTCCTTTTTTCCATCAAGAATACTCTTGCAATCGATTGGCACAACCGCTTTTGCACTCTCCCACATACGATAAGCCATGTCATCTGTGTGCCTAAAAATAATATTGTAAGGCATGCAATAGTGGTATTCATTTTCCACGCTATAACCTTTCTTTTTCAAAAGTTTGATA
Organism: uncultured Bacillota bacterium; assembly: GCA_946499835.1. Classification (GTDB taxonomy): domain Bacteria; phylum Bacillota; class Clostridia; order Christensenellales; family UBA1242; genus Caccovivens. Next base: position 6,424 of record CAMMTJ010000004.1, read on the forward strand.
AGTTTCAAAGATGAAATGTTGTTGAGTTTTAGAGGTTCACCAGAAGTCTTTGCGATAAAGACTTTTTTGCTTGCCTCGGGCAGTTTCTTTGCAAATTCAAGCACGATGGAAGGCGCGTTGAAAGCATGCACAGGATATGCAATACCCAGCATATCATAATCTTCAATATTCTTGTCAAATTCATCATTTTCAATCTTATGCAAATCACATTCTACGCCATTATCTTCAAAAGATTGACAATATCTGTCCACAATTTTTTTTGTATTGTTTGTCCCTGAAAAATAGCATATCAAAACTTTCATTTTATCCTCGCGTTAAAGTTTTCATCAAAATAATAGCAGTTGTTTTCATCCTTGCTGTGACTGTCAAGCCAAATTTGTGCAAAGATTTTGTCTTTCTTTGAAAGCCTGTCAAAATCCCAAACGTTTTCCTGATAAATCTTGTTCCACCAATGCCCTGCTTTTGCAACGGTAAATGGACTTGCCACAAATTTCTCTCCGTCCTGAGTTTCCCATTCAAGAGGTTTGTAAATGTCGCCATCAAACTTTCTTGAAAGCAGTTTCCCACCATGCAATTTGGCAAGTTTTTGAAGGTCTTTGATAGTTATGTTTTTATAATTGTCTATATCAAATCCATAGTCTATAAGTTTTGCATTTTTGAGTTTGCGAAGTTTTGCATAGTCAACAAATTCGCCGTTGTCACCCCTATTTTGGACAAGCAAATTAAATGTTGACCAATCATTTCCAAGTTTATTATATTCCTCTTCGCTTCCAAAATAAGCCACAAGTTTTGCCTTGTCGTTATTCTTTGCCCAGTAGGCTGGTGAATTTTCATTTTTGAAGAGCCTTTTGATTGCAAAAGTGCCAATCACAGATTTTGGCACAATTTTGCCAAGACGATAATATGAATAAATTCGCCCAATCTCTTTCCAATACTCTTTGGTGTCTTGTTTTTGATAATCAAAAAGTTTGTTAAGTTTTTGACTATCATAAAACCACATTCCATGGAAGTTGCGAGTTGCGTTGTAATATGGCTTGAAAAAGTCTTTTGCGCTGCCACCAATAATAGCGAAACCGTCATTCAAAGTGTTAAAACCTGTGATGCAGTTCTGCTCTCCTCCGCCAATATTGAAAACATTTTTCCAGAAAGCATCACCGAGATCTTTTTCAATATCTTTTTTGAGGATGTTTGCAATAAGCACACCACTGTCATGAGCGGTAACCCATTCAAGAGGAGCATTAAAGCATGTGTGGAACATAAGTCCATCACTCATGTTGTCTTTAAGCATATTTTTATGAAGCATTGCAGTTTGACGAAGCACAACCCACTCTTTCACTTTGGACTCAAGCACTCGCCATTCACCACGAAGTTTTGTGGCAGAATAAATATCAAAAGGGCTGACAAGCAAAGGGTCTCCCACTTGTCCCCAAGGATGTTTATAATTTCTATTGCCATAAAGTGCAACCGTTGAAATATGGATCAGTTTTGGTTGCTTTTCCATTTTTTCAATAGCGCTCACAAGCCTGTCCACGCCAATTTGATTGCATTCAATCGCTTTCTGTGGTTCTTGATCAGAATGTGGCGGAATGACAGCACAAAGGTTGATGCAATAGTCGCATCCCTCCACCAATTTTTGACATGTCTCACTTTCAGCAATATTGCCGTAAATTATTTCAAATTTGTTTTTATATTTCTTATACTTTTTTACAAGTTTTTTTATTCTCTTATCATCTGGCAAAACAAGAAATTTGAATTTGTCTATCTTGTCAATCTTAACCACCTCTTCAAGTGTGGCTTGCCCCATATTTCCTGTTATGCCGGTTATTGAAACGATCATATTTCCCACCTTTCAAACACATGAAAAGTGTAACATATATATTTATTCAAAATCAAACAAAATGTCGAAAAATTTTGCAAAAATTGAAAATTACCAAAGACGCAAAAAAGCGTCCACACTTGACGCTTTTTTATATCAAAACAAATTTTTCATTCCATAAATGAGGCTGTCGTATGAAGTGCTTCCATCAAAAATACTTGCGAAACTGTCGCACCATACTGGAAGATAACCACCCTTGCTTGCAACAACCTGCGAGCCAAGATTGGTTGATGCCACGCTATAAAAAGGTATCGTTTTGTTTTTAAGCAAGAGATCTGTGAGCCTTTGCAAAAGTGCCACCGCAAGTCCTTTTTGTCTATACTCAGGCAAAACGTCAACGCCAATTTCCATCATGCCTTCAAAGTGCTCCCTTTTGACTGCTCCAGCAATGCCGACCACTTTATCGCCTTGACAAGCACACACAAAAACCTCTGATTTGATATCCCCTTTTTCATCAACACAAACTGCATTTGGAAAGGATGAAATATCTTTTCCTCTCAAACCTTGCTTGTCGCAGACATGAAAAGAAAAACCTTTGACAAAAAGTTTCTTGCACTTCACTCCGCTTGGAAGATATCTGAGAGTAAGTCCATAAACAAGAGGACATTCAAAGATTTCTTCCCTGCTTTTGCTTTCAAATATCGGTCTAATCTTTTTCAAAAGAGTTTTGCCAGCAATTATGACTATGCAATCATAAAACATCACAATTTGAAGACGGCTGCCATTTTGCTTTTTGCCTTGCTCGACAAAAAACAAACCCTTTTGTGACAACAAAGATTTGTCTATACCATAATGTCTTGACAAATTCTCTTCAACAATTTGCAACATTTCTTTCTTTGAAAAATTTTTCAACTTTGTCTCCCATGTTCTTTGCGATATTTTTCACCATCTTTGCCAAGTTGTTCATACTCTTTGATTCCAATATATTTATCATCCCATTTTGTGACCTTTTCATCTGTAAGAGACAATGAATAAATCCAATCACAAGGCACATCTTTTGGATTTTGATATTTTTCACACAACTGAAAAACAGATTTATATAATGGCTGTGCTGATGCGTTAAGCACAGGATGAGTATAGCATCTAAAATATTTGTATGGCAATTTTTTGCACATATCTATGGTTGCAAGCAGCATTTCCCTTCCATATCCTTTTTTACGACAATTTGGCAAAATGCCAAACCAACTGAGCCATATGGAATCTTTGTCACATTTTTCAGTATAAGTGCCAGTCAAACCAACCGGCTTGTCATCGACATAGGCTATATAATGGTTGAGAACTTTGTCATCACTTTCCACCGCCCCTTTCAAAAAAAGATAATCAGGCTCTTCTGGAAATATTTCCTTTTGGATTTTATATGCCAGTTCCAAATTCTTATCAGTCACACGGACAAGATTTACCATTTGTTTTCTCTCCTATAAAATAATCTGCCTTATCAGAAATCAAGAAATTTGCAAAGTTGTCCACACTCTGCTCTGAATTTCTTTGGAGCTACTGGCGGGACTCGAACCCGCGACAGCGTCACTTTGTTTTCTTACGATTTCAATTCTCGCTTCGCTTGAATTTTCATCTGGCGAAAACGCGTTCCTTCTCCCCAAAATCGTCTAGCGTTTTTGGGGTCCCCTAAATATCAGCAGGTCGCTTGCCTCTTCACACAAAAATTGTCCACTCGCATTCTTAAAATCTTTGGAGCTACTGGCGGGACTCGAACCCGCGACCTGCTGATTACGAATCAGCTGCTCTACCAACTGAGCCACAGTAGCATAACGAGAGCCAAAGTTTCCTTTGGCTTATTCCTCCTCTTTCTTTGCAAGCGAAAAAGACACTCTCTCTTCATCTTCATTTTTGTCAAGCACTTGCACCTGAACTTCATCGTCCAGTTTGACAATTTCATAAATTTGTTTTTGATTGTCTGTTGTTGCATTTGAAATATGCAACAGTCCGCTTGCACCATTATCCAGTTTTATTATCGCACCAAACTTCAAAATTTTGACAACCTTACCATTGTATGTGTTTCCAACAACAAGTTCTTCAATCGCCTTTTTCTTTGGGCTTTTTTCAAGTGCTTTGATTGAAAGTGCAACCTTTTTGTTTTCTCTGTCAAGTTCGATGACTTTCGCAGTAACTTCTTGTCCTTCATGCAAAGCATCTTCAACTTTTTCAAGTCGGCTGTGGCTTATATTTGAAATATGAACAAAGCAGTCAACACCTCCAACATCAATAAATGCACCATAAGGCAAAATCTTTTTCACCTTTCCGCTGACAATTTTGTTTGGAAAAATTGAACTCCAAAACAAATTCTCATTGGTTTGTTGAATTTGCTGTTGAAGAAGTTTGATAGAACCGACAATAGATTTGTTGTCTTTGTCAATCTCAGTCACCGTTGCATCAAATTGCTTACCTTCAAGTTTGCGGTGGTCTTGAGTATGGCCTCCGACCTCTTGCGCAGGAATAAAAATTGAATATTCCCCCATTTTTGAATGAAGCCCATCTTTTGATGAGTTTGTCACAACAAAACTGAAAGTGCTTCCAAGTTTCAATTTTGATGCGTTTTGGTTTGCTTTGACAAGTTCGTCAGCCTTTCTTTTTGACACCTCAATCATGCCTTCCTCATTGTTTCTGCTGACGATCATAACCTTGAATCTATCGCCGATTTTCACGCTTTCATAATCATCAAAGTCTTCTTTATCGATGAAGGCGTCATTTTTTCCACCTATATTGAAAATCACACCATCATCGCGTTTCATAACGACCACGCCATCAAACATCGTTCCTTTTTTGTAAGAAGTGAAAGTTTTTTCAATGGCAGAAAGGTCAAATTTGTCTTCCATATTGTTGCTTTCTTGCATTTTCTGTCCCCTTTGATTTCAAGTTTAACAAAATCACTTCTTCTTTGTCAAACTTTGCAAGTAATTTTCTTTTGTCTCTTCCATTTTTTTTGCAACAATATCGCCAGCCTCATCAAGAAGAGTGCTGTCCAATTTTTTGCCATAAAACTCTTCCAAAGTGAAAGGTTTGCCATATGTGATCACAGTTTTATGAAAAGCCTTTGGTTTTCTGCTGATATATATTGGCACGATTGGCACTTTTGCTTTGATTGCAAACATCGCCGTGCCATGTTTTACCTCACCCATTGTCATATCTTCCCCTTTCACACGAGTGCCCTCTGGAAAGATAAGCAGTTTTTTGTTCGATTTCAATATTTTGAGACAATTTTTGATGGCACCAAGGTCTGTATTTTGCCTATCAATTTTGACAGCACCCAAACTTTTCAAAAGTCCACCTATGAATTTATTTTTGAAAAGTTCCTTTTTGGCAAGGTAATATTTCTTCTCCCAAGTGTTGAGTGCAAGCAAAACGGCGTCCATGTTTGACTTATGGTTCATAGCAAATATGGCCGGCTTTTTCTTTAATTCTTTCAAATTTTCTTTACCCTTAACTCTTGTTGGATAAAGCAAAGCAAATGGTATATACAAGAAAAATTGAGCAATTCTAAGCATTTTTCCCTCCTTGAAAATCTTTTTCTATTGCCTTTGCACAGGCATAAGCAGTTGAAAAGGCGGTTTGCAAATTGAAGCCACCTGTCAGGCAATCTACGTCAAGCACTTCACCGACAAAGTATAGCCCTTTTTGAAGTTTTGACTCCATGGTCTTGGGACTGATCTGTTTAAGATCAACTCCTCCACTCGTGATGATTCCACTTTCAATAGGATAAAGCCCTTGATAGTCAAGCCCAAAATTTTTGAGCAGATGCGCGATACTTTTCCTTTCCTTCACGCTCACACTGTTGACTTTTTTCTCTGGCGATATCCCGGCCTTTTCAAGAAATGGTTCAACCAAGTTTTTTGGCAAGAGCCCTTTGATAACGAATGACAAATTGCGATTTAAGTTGCCTTCAAAATCACGCAAGAGTCTCTTTTCCACCTCTTCCTCCGTCAATGCTGGCTTGAAGTCAAGAGAAAGAGCGACCTTTTTTGCTGTGTTTATCATACTTGAAAGTGACAAGGCTATTGGCCCAGAAATGCCTTTGTCAGTGAACAACGCCTCTCCAAAAAATGAAAAATTCTTGCCGTCCGCTTCGCCTTTGAGAGTCACGTTTTTGAGGCTAAGTCCCATAACACCCTTGACAAAATTGTCACCAAGTTTGATCGGCACAAGAGCACCTTTTGGCTTTATTATGTTATGCGAAAAGTCTTCCGCAAAATGATAGCCATCACCAGTGCTTCCTGTCAATGGATAACTCTTGCCACCAGTGGCAACAACCACCTTGTCAAACACATATTTACCTTTGTCTGTTTCCACCTCAAACATGTCGCCAGAAAAACTTATCTTCTTCACCTTTTCATTGAAATGAAAATCACACTGTCGGCAACAAGAAAGAAGTGTTTTTGTCACATCACTTGCCTTATCTGAGAGAGGAAAAACTCTTCCTCCTCTTTCAGTTTTCAGTTTAAGCCCATGCTCCTCAAAAAAGTTTATTGTGTCCTTTGGCTCAAACTGAGATATTGCACTCATCATAAATTTTTTGCCGTTTACAACATTGTCAAGATATTTTTCCTTGTCGCAGTTGTTTGTCAAATTGCATCGCCCTTTGCCAGTGATATAAATCTTTTTGCCTGCCTTTTCATTGCCATCAAATATGACAACAATTGCTTTGCCAGACAAATTTGCACCAACAAAAAGTCCACCAGCACCTGCACCAATTATTGCCACTCTCATTTTTTGCCCACCAATAGGTTCAGTTCATCCTCTGTCAAATCACGCCATTGTCCACGGCTCAGCCCACCAAGTCTAACAGAGCCAATACGCACTCGTTTCAAAAGTTTTATCTCTCTTCCAATTGCTTCAAACATTCTGCGAACCTGTCTGTTTTGCCCTTCATTGATCACAACTGAGATTTTGCTGACATTCTCGTCTTGTGAAAGAAGTTTAACTTTTGCAGGTGGCATTTTTTGACTATCCACCACAACACCCTTGCGAAGAACAGCAAGTTCGCTTTCTTTGATTTTTCCTTCAATTGTCACACGATATTCTTTTTCAACGTCATAACGCGGATGAGAAACTTTGTTTGCAAAGTCGCCATCATTTGTGAGGATGATAAGCCCTTCTGTGTTGTAGTCAAGTCTGCCAATAGAAAAAAGACGCTCCTCGCAGTCCACAAGGTCGTAAATAGTTTTTCGTCCCTTTTCATCACTTGCAGTGCAAGCATAGCCTTTTGGTTTGTTGAGTTTGATATAAACAAATGAAGAAGGAAGGCAAACCGCCTTTCCTTCAACCATAACTTTATCTTTCTTTTCATTGATTTGTGAGCCAATTTCTGTGACAACTTTGCCATTGACTGTGACTTTGCCTGATGCAATAATTTCATCACACTTACGTCTTGAAGCCACACCAGAATTGCTTAAAAATTTGTTGAGTCTCAATTTTTTCACTTACCAAATGCCAAACAATTTTTTCAGTTTTTGCCAAATGGTATTTCCCCTTACAGACTCTATTGTAAATATTTTCTCTTCAAAAAGCAAGTCATTGTCAAAATAAACTTGAACTTTTCCAACTTCACTATCTTTTTGAACAGGTGCGCTCACACTTTCTGCAAGTTCATATTTGTAAGAAATCTTGTCAAGTTCCCCTTGTGCGAGAGGATAGAGGAATTTTTCTTTGCTGTCCACGTGGACATAATCTTTTTCACCTTCTTCCACTTGAATTTGTCGAGGAAAGGCATAATTTGCTGTCAAATCATAAAGTCTGTAAGTTGCAAAAACCTGCTCCATAAGAGTTGAACACTCTTCAAACATAGGCCCGCAGTTCAAGACCACACAAACCACCTGCATTCCATCTCTTTCAGCAGAAGACACAAGACACCTGCCTGCATCATCAGTAAAGCCTGTTTTGACGCCATTGCAGCCAACAAAACTGTTGAGAAGTCTGTTTTTGTTTTTAAGATATCTTGTTTTGCCTTGATCTGAGACAATTTTTATGTTTTTGGTTGAGACTATCTCTTTGAAAAGTTGATTTTTGAGTGCATAACTTGTGATAAGAGTAAGGTCATAGGCAGATGTGTAATGAGTTTTTGAGTCAAGCCCATGAGTATTGTCAAAATGAGTGTTTGTTGCACCAATTTTTAAGGCAGTTTTGTTCATCATATCAACAAAATTGTTGACGTTTCCGCCCACCTTTTCACCTATCGCCACACTTGCATCATTGCCTGAGACAAGCATAAGCCCATAAAGCAGTTGCCTGAGCGTCATTTTCTCACCCTTGCGAAGATAAATGCTTGTGCCAGGCACACCTACCGCCTTTGGTGAAATTTCAAACACTTCATCAAGGTCTTTGGCATTTTCAATAGCAGTGATCGCCGTCATAATCTTTGTTGTGCTCGCCATAGCAAGCGACTGATCTTTGTTCTTTGATGCAAGCACTCTTCCGCTTCCACTTTCCATAAGGCACATCGCTTTTGCACTTGAATAAAAGGTTTGAGCAGAGGTGTCTTGTCTCACTGCATTTTGAATTGTAAGCACACTGCCAACAAAGGCGGTAAGCAAAAAGACAACAGCAAAAATGAAACAAATTGTTTTTGTCAACTTCTCACTCTTCATTGATATTCTCCTCTGACTTTTCTTCCACTTTTGAAAGGAGGGTGTTGAACATATTGAGCACTGTTTGATAAAGTGATTTGTTTTCAACATTGACAAACTTGACCTCACCTTTGCTTTCAATCAAGAAGCCAACAGGTGTAACGCTCATACCACCACTTGACCCTCCTGCCATAGGGAAATGGTTTGCCACACGCCTTGCCGACAGATCGGCATATTCACCGCCACCGACAACATATCCCACCGTCACTTTTGAAATAGGAATGATCACGCTTCCGTCAGGCGTTTCCACTTTTTCACCAATGACAGTGCTTGTGTCAACTATGGTTTTTATCTTTTCCATAGCCTTATCAATAAGCCCATTGATACTTTCGCTTTCACCATAAATTTTCATACAACCCTCCATTTTGTGCTAGTATGCACACATAATAGCACTATATATTGTTTTTCGATTTCTTCCTACTTAGAATAACCGAACTTGCAAGAGAATATACAATATCAAAAAGTGAAATTGAAACTTTGGTCATAAATGAAAGTTCAAGCACTCTTTTATTGTAGGAAACTGTGTCATAAACGCCAAAGGACGCTGTTGGCTTTTCATTTTTTATCTTGGTGAAAAATATTGTCGCCACTGTGTTTATAAGTCCACAGAGCATGGCAGAGGCAAAAGCATCTTGCAAACCAATATTATAGAAAAGATACATCTCTTTGAGTCGTGCTTTGTCCTTGATCTGTTTTATCATCTCTTGATATAGCACCACCTCTTCGCTTGAAAAATCAAACTCCTCTTCTTTGGCATCATCTTCATTTGTAAGGATAATTTTTTTGCCTTCTATTTTATAAAAAAAATAGATTATCTTCTTTCTAAAAATAAACACTGACACAACTCCGCTCATATCTTCAACATTGAGCGTTGCCTTCGCTTGCAAAAGAATTGGACACATAAAAATCAAAATTATCACCGCTGGAATGATAAGATAATATCCACTCATACCCCCTCCCAAAACAATATCTTGTTTATTGCATTTGCAATGATCATGGCAATCTTTTTCACATCTTCATGAATATCTTTCGGTGTCAAAAGAAGAGGTTCTTCCCCTTGACCAACGGCACTTGCATAAACCATAAAAGGCACGCCGATTGAAATGCAGGGCACACCGATGCTTTCTAGGCTTATTCTTTTACCAAGTCTGTTCACTCCACTGCCAGGGGTCATCCCTCCACTTGACATTTGAAAACTTTTGCCCAGTCTTTCAAGGCTGTGTGTGGCAAGAGAATCAATGACAATCACACTGTCAATTTCAAGCCCTTTGACAAGGATTGCAACCATATCAAAGGTGTTTATGCCTGTGCTAAAAAAGATGTTTGGGCAAAACTTGAAAACATTGTTCTCTTTTTTCATTGGGTCAAAATAAATGTTGTCCACCACAAACTTTCCAAGACAATCTGACAAAATCTCTGGATTGCCAAGCCCAACAATCAATATCTTTTTCTTTATATCAATTCCCAAATTCTCAAAAAGAATTTTTAATCTATCTGCGACAAGGCGTGAAAGCAACTCGCTTTCTTTTGTTCCTCCTTCAAAGTGAGGGGCATTTATCAAAAAATATTGTCCTTTTGGCAGGGATAACTTTTTGCTTTTTTGATTGTTTTCAACACAAAGAGAGGCAACGCAAATGCCACTTTTTCCAACTTCTTTGACCTTATACCCCATCCTTTTGAGGTCTTCTCCACTCTCATCTATCAAATCAAACATGAAAATATTATGTTTTATTTTGAAAAATTTATTTATTTTGCTTGCGTTTGGCAAAGTTGTGTGTTATACTCTAATAGAAATTTTCAAAGGAGACTATTATGCCAAACATTAAATCAGCAAAGAAAAGAGTTTTGATCATTGAAAAGAAAACTGCACAAAACAAAGCAATCAAATCTCGTATCTCTACTTTTGCAAAGAAATTCAAAGCAGCAGTTGCTGAAAAAGATCTCGCAAAAGCAGAAGAACTTTACAGAGAAGTTTCATCTTTGATGGATAGTGCAGCAAGTGACAATGTTATTCATGCAAACAGTGCAAACAGAAAAAAAGCTCATTATGCAAAAATGCTTGAATCAATCAAAGAAGCAAAATAATTGTGAGCCTGCCCTGTCAGGCTTTTTTAATTAAAAAAAGAAATTTCATCCATTTTTGTTGAAGTTTCTTTTTTTATTTTTCACTCCCCTGCAAAGCAAACCCTTATTCAAATTTACATCTTGTTTTCTTTCAAAATATATGATATAATGATTTGCATAAAGGAGAGGGTTTATGAATATTACACAAGAAGATATCAACACATATGTTGAGCATGGTGGCGACCTAGGGCTTTTAACATACAAGGAAATAGCCAAGGTTCCTCAAGAATCTTTCAATAAATATGTTGAGCATGGTGGCAATATATGGGATTTAACACACGCACAAAGAACCAAGATTCCTCAAGAATCTATCAATAAATATGTTGAGCATGGTGGTGACCTACGGGCTTTAACAGACAAGCAAAGAGCCGATATCTCCCAAGAATCTATCAATAAACGTGCTGAGAATGGTTACTCCCTAAATCGTTTTACATTCGAGCAAATAGACAATATTCCTCAAGAATCTATCAATAAATATGTTGAGCATGGTGGCGACCTATGGGATTTAACATACAAGCAAAGCCTCCTTGTTCCTCAAGAATCTATCAATAAATATGTTGAGCATGGTGGCAATATATGGGATTTAACTAACGCGCAAAGAACCAAGATTCCTCAAGAATCTATCAATAAATATGTTGAGCATGGTGGCAACCTATGGGGTTTTATAGCACTGGAAAGACCCTTTATTCATCAAGAAGTAATCAATAAATATGTTGAGCATGGTGGTGACCTAGGGGCTTTAACACACGCACAAAGAACCAAGATTCCTCAAGAATCTTTCAATAAATATGTTGAGCATGGTGACTTACTATGGGATCCTACAACAGCGCAACTGTTTTATATTCCTCAAGAGTATATCAATAAACGTGCTGAGAATGGTTACTCCCTCCTAAAGCATTTTACAACCGAGCAAATGGACAATATTCCTCAAGAGTCTTGCAATAAACGTATTGAAAATGGTGGCAGCCCATTGGGTTTAGAAAATGCTTCTATAAATATTGTCATGGCACATTATTTTGTATATGCTAGAGATGTGACGACCATTTTTACAGACGAGGAAATAGCCGATTTTCCTCAAGAATTTATCAATGAACGTGCTGCAAATGGAAGATCTTTAAGTTCCATACCACAAGAAAAAATAGACGCTATTCCAAAATCTATTCTGAAAATATCAGATAATGCGAAGGAATCGTTGATTTTGTATGGCACAGGCAAAATTGGTAGTGATGAATTGCCCGATGATATTTATGTTAATAATGAAGCGAGACGAATTTTCCTTTCAATTGCTAAACTTAGAGTGACTAACTCTTTCAATACAATCTGCAAAAAATCTGGCTATACTGATAATATCCCAAATGAAGTTGTTGCGGATTTTAATTCACGACTAAAAGAAATGAAAAAATGGATTCAAAAGAAGAAAAAAGAGGGATTGAAAAATTTGCTTAACGCAGAAGAAAACAAGAAAAATGATGCAATTGATGAAATAAACGGAATGAGGTGATAATATGACACCTAAAGAATTCAATAAATATATGAATCAACAATTTGACTTGATGATCGATAGACTTTGCAAAAAACAAGAAGGGACAAAACAAAAATAAAAACTCAAAAGAGTTAAATTCAAAACTATTTTTAATTAAAAAAAGAATTTTCAACCATTTTTGTTGGAATTTCTTTTTTTATTGTGTATACTAAACTTATGAAAAAAATAGGCATATCACAAGCCTTTTCACTGCTTTGGAAATTTGCAGATAAAAAAGAGAAATTCTTTTTTGTTTCTCTTTTCTTTTTGACATTGTTTCGTGCAGTCCCTTCCCTGCTCTACCCCATCATAACTGCCTGCTTTGTCGCAAAAATTGGTGGTGGAAGCGATGTGATGTTTCTTGGCATAAATATGTCATCACTTTCACTTGTATGGCTTATCGTTCTGCTCTTTGTCATATATTATATTTCTGCCACTGCCGCCACATTTATCAGGGCTGGAATAAAGCGCATGGGTGCAAAAATGCTTGTCAAGACAAACTCTACTGGACTTTCATACATACTTGAAAACAGAAAAAACTCTAACCTTGGCATAACAAATGGCGAAGCAAGTTATATTGTGAAGAATGCCAGTGAGCGAATTTATGAATTTGTTGAAAATTTTTTAACAAGGGTTTTGACTCCAATCATTTCATCAATCACTGCAATTATTTATATCTCTCTGCTTGACGGCTATGCCTTTTTGATTTTGCTTTGCACAATCGTTTTTGTTTTCATATCTATGTATGTTAGAGTATCTCGTGAAAAAAGGTGTTTCAAAAATATAGAAAATATAAACGGCAAAATCAGCAATCATCTTTTGAATAATATCGACAATATGCCATACATATCCTTTTTCAAAACAAAATTCCATGAACAAGAGATATTGGACGAGTTAAACAATGAATATTATTCACAAGAGAAAAAGAAGATAAGGCATTATATTTTCTACTGGGTGTCAATCTATTGTGTTGAATTTCTTTGTTCCATTTCAATAATGTTTCTTCTCACCAGAAACATTTCAAACCCAACCGATGTTGCAAATTCAGTTATAGTGCTGTTGCCATACCTTTCAACTATTTTCTCAAACTTTGACAACATGGCTCACACTCTGAGTATGGTAAATCAATCAGCAATCAAGTTTTGCAGAATATCTTATCTTGAATGTCCAAAGGAAGAGATTATGGAACTTCCTGACAAAAATTCAGTTTTGCCAAAAGATGAACCTATTGAAAAAATTGAAGTGCAAGATATGACTTTGCATGTTGGCACTTTCACAAAAGAACATGTCAACGCCCTGTTTGAAAAAGGAAAAATGACTTGCATAATTGGTGGAAGTGGTTCTGGAAAAACAACGCTTATCAACAGTTTGCTTGGGCTTAAAGAATATGAAACTGGAAAAATTGTTGTCAATGATGAATATGAACTCAAATCTTTCTATTTTGAAAGTGATAGGTTTTCAGTGACAACACAAGACGGTGCTTTCTTTGACAGAAGTTTGGTCAAAAACTTGGCATATCCTAATGATGAACTTTCAGAAGAAGGCAAGAAAATTGCTTCAACTTTGCAAATTGACAATTTGATAAAAAGAAAAAAGAGACTTGACCATGACGAAGTTTTCAAAAACTCATATTCTGGTGGTGAAAAGAAAAGGTTTTCATTTGTCCGTGCAATGTCAAAAAAGGCAGAAGTCTATGTGCTTGACGAACCAACAAACGAACTTGACTCTGTCAATGTGCGCAAAGTCATCTCTCTTCTCAAAAAGGCAAGAAAAAACGCTATCGTCATCGTCATCTCACACGACAGCCGCGTCATTGACAATTCTGACAACCTTCTTATCTTATAACCAAAGGTTATCCAACGACTGACAACAACAAAAAACCGCTTGTTTCCAAGCGGTTTTTTTGTTTAATCTTAGTATATCAGATCAATAAGACCGAACTTATTATCTCTTCTGCGATAAATCACATTAATTTTGCCTGTTTCTGCGTTAAGGAAAACATAGAAATCATGTCCAAGTCTGTCAATTGCATATCTTGCATCATCAACGAGCATTGGATCAAGTTCAAACGTCTTCTTTTTGAAGATTGCAGGAAGTTCTTCTGGTTCTTCCTCCAAAAACTCAAATGGCTCTGTAACCATTTCTTTAACCTTTCTAGATTTCTTTTTCTCTTTGAGTTTTTCGCTGTTTCTGACAATTTGTTTTTCAAGTTTTGGAAGTGCGTAGTCAATATTGTTATACATATTGTCGCTCATAACTTCACTGCGATACAAAAGTCCAGCGCCTTTGATTGTGATTTCAAGTTTTTCTTGTTTTCCGCTTTTTGAGCAGATAACTTTTGCACTGGTATCTTTATCGAAATACTTGTCAAGTTTTGAGATTTTGTCCTCAATAATTTTTTTCAGTCTTTGACTTGCCTTATAATTATTTCTTTCCAAAATTTCAACTTTCATAATTCCCTCCTTCTATAATTATATGATATCATGTTTCTTAAAACAAAAGCAAACGATTTTTGAAGATTACATAGAAGTAAATGTAAGTTTGCCATCTTCAACATCAATCACAATCTCGCCTTCGTTTTTAAGCTCTCCAAGAAGTATTTTTTCAGCAATTTGATCCTCAATCTCTTGTTGGATAAACCTTTTCAGTGGTCTTGCACCATACTCGCTGTTTGCACCTTTCTTAACCACATATTCAAGTGCATCTTCTGTGATTTTGAGTGAAAGATTTTTCTCTTTCAAACGCTTATTGATTGAAGAGATGAGTATCTTTGCAATCTTGACAAGATCACTCTCTGTCAAAGTATCAAATATGCAAACCACATCAATTCTGTTGATAAATTCTGGCTTGAATTTGCGTTTCAAGGCATCCATATATATTTTCTTTGCGTCAATTTCTTCCTCTTCATCATTGCCAAATCCAAGTGCCTTGCGATGTTCTCTCACCTCGCTTGCACCAACATTTGAAGTCATAATAATGATTGTGTTTTTGAATGATACTGTTCTGCCTTGACCGTCAGTCAACCTGCCATCGTCAAGAATTTGCAAAAGTGCATTGAAAATGTCTGGGTGCGCTTTTTCAATTTCATCAAAAAGCACAACGCTGTAAGGACGTCTTCGAACCTGTTCTGTCAGTTGCCCGCCCTCTTCATATCCAACATATCCAGGAGGCGAACCGATAAGTTTTGACACAGAATGAGATTCCATATACTCACTCATATCAATTCTGATAATGTTGTTTTCATCATCAAACATAGCCTCTGCAATAGCCTTTGAAAGTTCAGTTTTACCAACGCCAGTTGGCCCCATAAAGAGGAATGAGCCGATAGGTCTTTTTGAGTCTTGAAGCCCAACTCTTGACCTTCTGATGGCCTTTGCCACAGCCTCAACCGCCTCATTTTGTCCAACCACACGCTTATGCAAAATCTCTTCCAGATGAATAAGTCTTTGCTTTTCGCTTTCGGTAATCTTTGTCACTGGAATACCAGTCCATTTTGCAACAACTTCGGCAATCTCATTTGCACCGATTGAGTGCGACCCCTCTTTGTTTCTGTTCACATCAAACTTTTCATTTTTCTTTTTAAGATCATTTTCAAGGTTGATGATTTCAGATTGCAATTTCGCCGCTTTCTCATAATTTCTTTGAAGAGATGCCTCATCTCGGCTTGCCGACAAGC
Organism: uncultured Bacillota bacterium; assembly: GCA_946499835.1. Lineage (GTDB taxonomy): Bacteria > Bacillota > Clostridia > Christensenellales > UBA1242 > Caccovivens. The sequence continues at coordinate 22,257 of CAMMTJ010000004.1, forward strand.
CCTTTATCTTCTCTTCAAGTGCTCTGACCTCTTGTGGTTTTACTGTATAGTTGACTTTTGCCTTACTGCTTGCCTCATCTATAAGGTCGATGGCTTTGTCAGGCAAACTCCTGTCCATAATATATCTGTCAGAAAGCACTGCTGCCGCTTCTATTGCCTCGTCAGTGATTGTGATTTTGTGGAAAGCCTCATAACTATCACGCAATCCTTTCAAAATTTGAATTGTTTGTTCAACTGTTGGCGGATTGACCATAATAGGCTGAAATCTTCGTTCAAGTGCTTTGTCTTTTTCAATAAATTTTTTGTATTCATCAGTTGTTGTCGCACCAATAGTTTGAAGTTCACCACGTGCAAGATAAGGTTTAAGCATATCGGCTGGCGAAGTTTCCCCCTTCTCACTGCCCGCTTGTGCAAGAGTGTGAATCTCATCAATAAAGACGATGATATTTTTGCTCTCTATGATCGTTTCAATGGCATCTTTCAGTTTTTCTTCCATTGAGCCACGATATTTTGTTCCTGCCATCAAACCGCCAATTTCAAGCGCGTAGATAACTTTGTCTTTAAGTATTTCTGGCACATCGCCACTGACAATTGCTTGTGCAAGTCCTTCCACAACTGCCGTTTTGCCGACACCAGCCTCACCAATAAGCACAGGGTTATTCTTTGTCTTTCGACACAAAATTTCAACGACACGTTGAATTTCTTGTTCACGCCCAATGACAGGGTCAAGTTTATGCTCTTTTGCTTTGAGCGTTATATCTGTGCCCATATCCAGCAACTTCTCAGGCAAAGTGCTTCCTGCCTGTTTTTTTGCACCATCCTCTTTTTCTTCTGAGCGGGTTTTGTCTGCTTGAAGCGCACGGATAACCTTTCCTCTAAGAGAATCTATATCCACGCCAAACTGTCCAACAAGTATGCGATAAGCCACACTTCCAGAACTTGACAAAAGAGCAAGAAGAAGATGTTCTGTGCCAAGAAATGAATGGTTCATCTGCAAAGCAATCTGTTGTGCAGTGCGGAAAAGGTCCTTTGTTCTTGGAGTCAATTCGACATCACCAAAAAGATTATCCTCCGCCACATTATCTTCAAAAAATTCAAACAGCGCAGGTTCAGTCACGCCATCCTCTGCCAGCAGTTGACTTGCCAAGCAGTCTTTGACACTTGTCAGTCCGTAAAGGATATGTTCACTTCCAACAAGGTTGCTCCCAAAACGCAAAGCAAACTTGCTGGCATTTTTTATAACCTTTTCTATGTTATCCGAAAAGGCACTATTTTGATAATTCATATTTCACCTCCTCATGCTAGTTTTATCTTTCGATCAGGTTTTTCACCTTCTCAGATATATACTCCGCCCTCTTTATTTTTTCCTCTTTTTCATCTTCAAAACGGAAAATTTCTTTCAGATTTGCCTTTGCCCCTTCATGATAAAGTTTTCCAAACTTTACTGAGTCGGTCATATTCATAAAACCAAGCACGCAACCGAACTTAACTTTTGAAAGAAGATCCATCATTTCCTTCTCTTCTAGGCTGTGGCAATTTGTAAGAATACCATATGCTCTTTGTGCCTCATCTTGAATTTTGTCTGATTGCTCTCGAAGAAGAATCTCTCTCATCTCCTTTTCCTCTGTGCAGACGCAGTAAATAAACTGACTGACCTTGTCAATAATCTCATCCTCGCTCAGCCCAAAAGAGCCTTGATTGGATATTTGGTAAAAATATCCTATTGCACCACTGCCTTCGCCATAAATTCCTCTTATTGTCAGCCCAGAAGCATGGGCGCGCTCAGTCAAAGCAGAAATCTGCCCACTTTTTTCAAGTGCTGGCAAAAAGAGCATGACAGAAGCACGCATCCCCGTTCCAAGATTTGATGGGCTTGCGGTAATAAATCCAAGTTCATCATCAAAGGCAATGTCCAGTTTTTTGATAAGTGCGTCATCAATCTTTGAAAGACGCCTATATGGTTTATACAAATTGAAACCGCTTTCCAGACACTGCTCTCGTATGTGATCCTCTTCATTTATCATGACAATAATCTTTTCATCTTCACTTATGGCAAGAGATGAAATGTCTTTGTTTGCAATAAGTTCACGGCTTATGAGATGTTGCTCAAAAAGAGCCTCGCATTCATTAAGTGAGAGTTCACTGAGCGACAAAAAGTTGAAGACATCAAAGTCTTCCAGTATTTCCATGACCGATGTGGTGATATAGTTTGCATCAAAGTCACTATCAAGTTTGGTATAAAATTTCATGCCCCGAACATTTCGTGCAAGACGAATGCGAGAGGAAATTGCGATATCATCAAATTCCATTTGCACCTCCCGCACGCTTTCCACAATATTTCTTGCCGTCATAAAGTTCTTTCACAGCCTTTGCAAGTTCGTCTATATGCTTATAGCACTCTTCACAACCCACAAAACCGGTCTGCAAAATCTCTCTATAAGTCGTATTGCAATTTGGGCATTTGTTCATATTACTCCTTTTCAATACCTTTCATAGTAAGTGAAATTCTCTTCTTTTGCACATCAACAGAAAGCACTTTGACATCAACTCTGTCGCCAACTTTCAAAACTTCTGATGGATGTTTGATAAATGAATCAGAAATTTGTGAAATATGCACAAGTCCGTCTTGGTGCACACCAATATCAACAAAGGCACCAAAGTCCACAACATTGCGGACAACACCACTTATCACATCTCCTTCTTTAAGATCTTCAAGTGACAACAGGTCACTGCGCAAAACTGGTTTTGGCATGCTTTCACGAATGTCTCTGCCTGGTTTAAGAAGTTCGCTGACAATATCTTGAAGAGTTGGCAATCCAATGCCAATTTCTTTTGCCACCTTATCCTCACCTTTTGCACTTATAAGGTTTGGGAGAGATTTCACATTGCCATTTTTTATATCTTGTTCGCTCATACCAAAAAGTGCCAAAAGTTTTCTTGTTGCATCATAACTCTCTGGGTGAACAGCGGTGTTATCCAAAATTTCATTGCCGTCAACCACACGCAAAAAGCCGGCACATTGTTCATAGGCTTTTGGGCCAAGTTTTGGGACTGACAAAAGTTCATCACGACTCTTTATTCCCTTAACTTTTGCCCTGTATGCAACGATATTTTTGGCGATAGACATATTGAGTCCTGACACATATGACAGCAGGCTTGGACTTGCTGTGTTAAGGTCAACACCCACACTGTTTACGCAGTCTTCAACCACACCTGTAAGCACCTCTGTAAGCCTATTTTGTGGCATATCATGTTGATACTGTCCAACGCCAATTGACTTGACATCAATTTTGATAAGTTCTGCCAAAGGATCTTGAAGTCGTCTTGCAATTGATACTGCACTGCGAAGAGATACGTCATAATCTGGAAATTCCTCAGCACCAAGTTTTGAAGCACTATAAACAGACGCTCCTGCCTCACTTACAACAGCGTAACTCACTGGACGCGAACAATGTTTGATAAGTTCAGCAACAAAGATTTCCGCCTCTTTTGAAGCAGTTCCGTTTCCTATTGAGATGACATCAACTTTGTATTTATCAATCAGTTTTTTAAGTTTTTCAATTGACTCCTCCGTCTTTGATTGAGGTGGAGTTGGATAGATAACTGTGGTGTCAAGCACATTGCCGTTTGTGTCAATGACTGCAATCTTGCACCCAGTCCTATATGCTGGGTCAAGCCCCAAAATGATATTGTTTTTGAGTGGCGCTTCCATGAGAAGAGGTTTTAAGTTGACTTCAAACATCTTGATTGCCTGCTCATCTGCCCTATCTGTAAGATTGTTTCTGCACTCTCTTTCAAGTGAAGGAAAGAGAAGCCTTTCATAACTGTCTGCAATCGTCTCTTCCATGAGAGTGTCAGTGTCTGGGTTGTTTTTCTTATAAAATTTATTCAAAATAGCAAAAGCCATTTTCTCGTCAACAGAAACTGAAACTTTGAGACATTTTTCATTCTCTCCACGATTTATCGCAAGTATTCTGTGGCTTGGAATTGTTTTGACTTCCTGCTTAAATCCAGCGTATGTCTCGTAAGTTGGACTATTCTCATTCTCCACCAAAGTGCAAGAGATAATACCTTTGTTTTCAAGGAGCGTGCGAAGTTCTTTGCGAAGTTCTGCATCGTCTGAAATTCTCTCGGCAACGATATCTTTTGCGCCTGCAATGGCTTCATTTTCATTTGCCACCTGTTCATTTATATATTTCTTTGCCTCTTCCATAATGACAAAAGATTTTGACTGTGCTTGAAGTATATCTGCAAGCCCTTCCAGTCCCTTTGCAATAGCCACTGATGCCCTTGTCTTTCTCTTTGGCTTGTATGGACGATAAATGTCTTCAACCTCTGTCATAGTCTTTGCATCAGCAAGAGCCTTTGCAATCTCATCCGTCCACTTGCCTTGCTCTGTGATTGCTTTTTCAACCTTTGCCTTTTCGTCATTAAGGTTGCGAAGATATTTGAGTCTGTCAGCAAAAGCACGGAGTGTTTGATCGTCACAAGTGCCATGCATCTCCTTTCTATATCTTGCAATAAATGGGATTGTGCACCCCTCATCAAGCAAGTTGATGATGTTTTCGCTATATTCTCTCTTTAAGCCAAATTCACTGGCAAGTTGCTCAATAATATCCATTATTTTTTCTCTCCTTTTTGATAAATCAATTTGTTATCTTTGCTCATCACCCTGACAATTTGTCCCCGTTCTGTCTCAAACAGCCCAAGCGGAAAATCAATATCATCATCCTCTATTTCAACCTGTCCAAAGTCACTTTGCAATGACTTTTCAAGTCTTTTAAGGTCAAGGGTGAAGTTGTTCACAAGAAGATTTGCTGTACCCTCATATGCAAGAAGTGCCTCATGAAAGATGTTGACGATTGGATAGATGTCACTTCCAAAGCAGTAATCAATGTCTGCATTTTCAAGCGTCAAAAGATTGACAAATTCTCGTCCGCAAAGGCTGTCACTCTTTGGCGTTAATATCACCTTTGCTCCATAGGAAGAAAGAAGTGAAAAGTCATCTTTGTCAAGATAGTTTCCTCCAAGGATATAACATTCCCTGTCAAGAAAGCCAAACTCCTCCAAAAATCTTGATGGCGACTGGTGATAACGCACACTTATAAGACCAACCTCTTCCAGCGTTCTGCCAAGATGGAAAAGTAGCGGAACTTTCATCTTAGCCGACAAGTCAGACAAGTTTGAAAGTGCCCCATCGCTCATTTCAAGCACAGATGAAACCTCAACAATCACATTGTCACCGAGCAAATCTTGTACTCTGATCTCTTGCAATTTGTCAGCACTTATGATGACTTTGCCGTCGATTTCAAACTCTTCAATCACAGATCTTGCCACTTCTAGATTTGGCGATTTCAAAAAAAGACTCAAAACACCACTTTGCACATTTTTTTGCACCACCTGTCTGCAAATATTCATCAAATCGCTTTCACAAATTTCGCCATTTGAGTTATAATCATTTCCACAAGCAGTGCCTACAAAATCGCAATAGCAGTTTTTCAAGCCTTTAAGAATTTTGGTCTGTTGTTGCATAAATCTCCTCGATTAACCTAATTATACAATAAAAAGGAGAAAATAACCAAATGAAAGAGCGGACAATTTTGCATTCTGACATAAATAATTTTTTTGCCTCAGTTGAAACTGTCAGCCGTCCAGAACTTAAAGACAAACCTGTCGCAGTGACTGGAAATCCAAAGAAAAGGACTGGGATTATCCTTGCCAAAAATGAGATTGCAAAGAAATATGGTGTGGCAACAGGACAGGCAATCTGGGAAGCAAAAGTGCTCTGCCCTGACCTTGTGTGCCTGCCACCTCACTATGACCTCTATGAAGAAATATCACAAAAATTGGCATCAATCTACCTTGAATACACCGATTTTGTTGAACCTTTGGGACTTGATGAATGTTGGCTTGACGTAACTGACAGCATCAAATATCTTGGGAAAAATGGCAAAGAGATTGCTGATGAATTGCGTCACCGCATAAAAGAAGAATTTGGCATAACAGTCTCAGTTGGCGTATCCTTTTCAAAACTCTTTGCAAAACTTGGCTCTGACATGAAAAAACCAGATGCCACCACCTGCATACCAAAATGCAAATTCAAAGAAATGACCTATCACCTTCCACTCAATGTCATTGTGGGCATAGGAAGGCGACTTGAAAAAAAGTTTAGCAAAATGAACATAAAAACAATAGGCGAATTTGTCACACTGCCCGATACTTTTTTGAAAGAACTCATGGGCAAAACTGGTGTCGAACTTAAAGCAGATCTTTTGGGCGTGCGTGAAAGCCATGTGCAAAATTATTACACCTTGCCACCTCCAAAAAGTATAGGAAATGGCACCACAACAATAAGAGACATCCTCACAAGAGCAGAAATAGAAAAGACGATTTATTTCCTTGCTGAAAAAGTTTCTGCAAGATTGATAAAACAAGGTTTATTTTGCCAAACACTGACAATTTCAATCAAATCAAACACCTTGGAAAGAAGTGCAAAATCACAAAAAATCAAGCCCACACAAAGTGTGGCAGACCTTGCAAAAGAAGGTATGAAAATCGCTGATAAGTTATGGAAATATAACAAACCTATCCGTGCGATAAGACTTCGCGCCTCATACCTTATATCAGATAAAGCCAAGCAGTTGTCAATGTTTGACAAAGAAAAAGATTATTCCCATGCACTTGACCTTGTCAACCAAAAATATGGAAAGGTCTTTCTTGCGAGCGACTCCTCTTCCTTTCTAAACACCGCCAAACACCCACAAGAAGACCAATAAAAAAGCGTCACTAAAAAAGACGCTTTTTCTATTTTACCAAACCTTTGTCCACGAGAATGGCATATTTGACTGCCTCAGTGCCAGCAATAGCACCATCGCCAACAGCAGTGGCAATCTGCTTGATTGAATCTGCACGCACATCACCGCAAGCATACACTCCGTCTGCCGAAGTTTTCATCTTTTGATCGGTATGGATAAAACCTCTGCCGTCCATGTCGATTTTTCCAACCAAGTTTGCCGTGTCAGGTGTCCTGCCAATAGCGACAAAAACGGCATCAACTTTCAATTCTTTTTCTTCGTCGCCCATGGTGTAACTCAAACTTTCAACCTTGTCAGAGCCTTCTATTTTTTGTGATAAAGCACCTTTCAAAATCTCAACATTTTCTTTGCCGTCGAACTCATTTTCTGCATAATTATGCAATTTCAAATTGTCTTTTGTGAGGATATAAACTCTCTTGCAAAGATTTGAAAGATAGTCAGCATCAGAAAAAGCAGAGTCACCAGAACCAACCACAGCAACCGTTTTGCCCTTGAAAAAGTTTCCGTCACAAAGAGCGCAATAACTTACCCCCTTTCCAGTAAACTCCTTCTCGCCATCAATACCAAGCAGTCTTGAATGACTTCCCTGCGCCAAAACAACAGCCTTGCCCGTATATGTGTTTTTATTGCACTTGACAACTTTCTCTTTGCCTGAAAGGTCAAATTCTTCTGCCTCTTCAAAAGCAAACTCAATCCCAAGAGAAGAAGCATGCTCAAAAAACTTAGCAGAAAGAGAAGCCCCATCAATACTTGGAAAGCCTGTATAATTTTCAATATTGCCAATGAGTCCAACCTGACCGCCCGGCATAAACTTTTCAATTATCACAACTGATTTGTTTGCTCTTTTTGCATAAATTGCACTTGTTATTCCTGCTGGCCCACCGCCAACAACAACGATATCATATTTCTTTTCCATATTTTTCATTATAGCATAATGACAAAGAAGTTAAAACAAAATTATTAAAAAATTTTGATTATCATTGCAATTTTGTTATACTGAATTTATCGGAGGAATCTATGCCAATCGAAGAAATGATTAGACAAAATACAAAACATAAAAGGAAAGCAAGAAAAATACTTTTAGAGCAATTAAAAAATTGGGAAAAAGCAAAAACCTTCACTTTGCCTAAACATAAATATAAAGTTGGTGATTATGTATATTTGAAAAAAGGGACTTTTTTGCATGGCACTCCGTTTGAAAAAGATGTCCTGTCTGTTATTTCTTCCGAAGGTTTGTTGTCTAGTGAAGTAATCAGCAAAACAGCCGATCAAAAAAAATATATTCAAAAATATCCATTTTGCGTATGTGTGTGGAACTTACAAAAAGATATGTTTTTGAAGGATTATATAGATTTGTATTGTGGTATAACAATGGAATACAACGATGGAAAAAATATCAAGACTGAACTTATTTCATATTCTCGTCTCAAAGAAGGTTTTGACTTTATTCCAAAAAATACTTTTTCATGGAAAGCCGAACAAACAAAAGAAATTCGTTTTATGCCATCAAAAACCAATCTTGAAATAGGCAAATCCAGACAACTTGCCTTTATCATAAACACAGATAATGATGCAATAAAACCTATTTTGGAGTATGATATTTTCTCTTCAAAATATGACAAAAGTTTTCTTAAAAATTTTGTGCTTCCAAACGTGTTGAATTATTTCATGCATGGCAAAAGAAATGATTTCTTCACAAACAGAGAAAGTGCAATTATTCTTGGCATCCCACATAATTTTATTGAAGGCATGCTTGTTGGAAAGGAACTCGAAAAAGACAAAAGCAAATTAAAAGAATTGAAAGAAATGTTTCCAAATTGTTATATTGCAAACCTTAACGGACAGGTCATCAAACGATAATGGTTATAAAAACATAAAGAAGTGCAAACTCTGCACTTCTTTTTTGTAAATAAAAAACTTGGCGAGTTGCCAAGTTTTTGAATATTAACGTTTTGAGAATTGAGATGCTTTTCTTGCCTTTTTGAGACCGTATTTCTTTCTCTCTTTCATTCTTGGGTCACGAGTAAGCAATCCTGCCTCTTTAAGTTCTTTCTTAAATTGTTCGTTTGCCTTAACAAGCGCTCTTGCAAGACCGTGGCAAATTGCACCTGCTTGTCCTGAAAGTCCACCGCCTACAACTCTTACGATTGCGTCATATTTGTCAGTTGTTCCTGTGAGTTCAAGTGGTTGGCGAGCAATAAGCATAAGAGTATCCATTTGAAGATATTCTCCCATATCTCTGCCATTTACTGTAATTTTTCCGTTTCCTGGGAAAAGTCTAACTCTTGCAACAGATTTTTTTCTTCTTCCTGTTGAGATGATTTGACTAACATTCTTTGTTTTCTTCTCTGCCATTAGTTTCTCGCTCCTTTAATTTGGATTGTTTCAGGTTTTTGCGCTTGGTTGTTATGCTCACCATCTTTGTAAACATGAAGTCTTGTGAATTGTTTTCTTCCAAGGCTTGTTTTTGGAAGCATACCTTTGATCGCCTTCTCAACTGCTTTAACAGAGTTCTTTCTCATAAGAGTGCCATAGTCAACTTCTTTGAGTCCGCCAACATAACCTGTGTGCCATCTCATTTTCTTGTCTGTGAGTTTCTTTCCTGTCAAAACAACTTTGTCGCTGTTAAGCACGATTACATAATCTCCACAATCAACATGAGGTGTGAAGATTGGTTTATTTTTTCCTGTCAAAATGTCTGCAACTTGGCTTGCCACTCTTCCAAGTGGAACATTTGTTGCGTCTACAACGAACCATTTTCTTTCAATGTCCGCTGGTTTTGCCATGTATGTTTTCATTCTATTCCTCCGAGTTTTTTCCGTCAAACAAGGCAAATTTTGTAGGCGGGGCTAGTGCAAACAAAAAACGCCTTAAATTAAGACGCTTTTATTCTACATTTTCCCGGCCTCGTTGTCAAGCATTTTTCACAAGTTTTACGAAAAAATTATTGCATAAGGTGCCCTGCAATAGCAATACTTGCCTCATCTTCCACCAAATTGCCGGCAACACAGTCACAAAGACTAGCCAAACTTGCAATATAGTCTGCCTCATTCTTCTCAAATTTTGGCTTAAATTTTTCACAAGAAGCCAAGATAACCTCTTTTGGCATAAATGCATTTGCCATCTTCTCAGCAAATGATTGAGCATCATATAGTCCAAGTTTTGCACTGGCAAAAGTCCCTTTTTGAGCCTGAAAATTGCCCTTTACCTTTTCAATCTTATCTCTCATCAAACTTGCTTTTCGCCCTTGCAAAGCAAAGTCTTTTTTATCCAGATTTTCCCCTTGTTTCACCCTCAAATCTACGGCACTTTTGTGCAAAGCAGAAAGCATCTCATCACCTGCAATCTCTTCTTGCAACAAAGCAGAAAGCACTTTTGAAATGTCAACCTTCTCCCCTTTCACTTCATGGGAAAAACACTCTTGAAGTGCCTTTTTCACATTATCTTGTGATATAGTCTCTTTGCCACTTATTTTGTTTATCATATTGACGTAAGAAACAGCAAGTGCCACGGCAGTAGATGGAGAAATCTCGCCGTCAAAATAATCTCCCAGTTTTTTCTCTTGCACAAATTCAACGTTATTCATAAAAGCCCCCTTAAACCATGCCCTTTTATCATATGTATATATTAACATATATTCATGAATAAATCAAAATGATTTTGCATAAATATTCAAAATTTTTTTGTGAAAAATTTTTCTCTTTTGTCGAAAATTTGTTGACTTGGGCTATTATATATATTATAATAAAACTGTTATTTGAAAAGAATAACTTTATCTAACTGAAATCAAAGGGGGTTCATATGACAAACAGCATGTCTGTTTTCGTCATGATGAATATATTTAATTCATCAGCCTGTCCATTTGTTTCTTTTGACTGCCCTGATTTTGAAGGGTCTCATTCTTACAGATTTTTCTCACACAATGATGGTGTGATTACATATAAACTTAATATGAAGTCAAAAGCAAAGGTGAACACAGAACCTATTGGTGTGTGTCATGGCTAAAAAGACGAAACAAAACAAAATTGAAATAGTTGAAACAAAAGACAATTTAACACAAACACCACAAACAGAGGAAATGAAAAGTTCGTCTGAGGTTTTTGTTGTTGAGACTGACGGCACAGTTAAGGAAGAGCAAAGTAAGGAAAGCGGAGCACTTGTGCCTGTAAATGAAGAGCAGCAAACCAAGAAGAAAAAGAAGAAAAAGCCTCTTAAAAAAACCTCTTGGAAAAGAAGAGCGTTCAACTTGGCCACAACCTGTGTGCTTGGTATAGTCACCGGTTGTGTGCTTGGCAGTTGGTATTACAACACCACACTCAAACCACAAGTTGACTACCCTACCGATGAGGTGATAGCAACTTTGCAAGACGACATAGATGATGTGCTTGCAAGTGCACTTGGAAGAACGCTTTCAGATTCAGAAAAGGAAAACTGGGTTGACATTGCAAAATCGCAAGGACTCACCCCTGCCGATCTTACGGCAAGCCAAAACGCTCAACTGGCACTTTTTAACATCACCTTCGCTGACTCATACAGCGCAATCGGTCATGGCAAGTGTGCAACCATTGCCACTCAGACCGTTTATGGCGAGATAACTTTTGATGGACAGACTTACAGTGCCACTCAAATATCACTCGGCACTTTCGCAAAAATCGCCGTTCGCTCACAAATGGATAAAGATAATCAAGGTTTGATAACACAGGTGCGAGGCTCAAACATAACTGAAACAAGTGCTGACTGGACTGGAACACCTCAGTCTTACACGCAAGCGGACTTTATTGCAATGGCTGGCGGACTTCCATCAACGGTGCACCCTTATATCATCACTTCAAAGACAATTCTTGATGAGCAAAGCGTGGTTGTCAATCAAATTTCTGGCGAGAACGGAGAAACTCTTTACTCGTTTACAGTCAACCTTGATCCAATCAACAGCGTTGCACTTTATGTCAGACAAATGAAAATGGTGAGTCAACTTGGCTCTTATCCAGAATTCTCTGACGTGCAAAACACTTTCATCATTGATGAGAATTGGAACTTAGTTCAAATTGATGTGCTTGAACATTACACACAAATTGCAATGGGCGTCAAAGCAAGTTGCGAAGGCACGCTTAGCACACTCTTTGAAATAAACGGAAAAATGGAATAAAAGGAGGGAAACAGCATGAGAAAGTTTTTTAGATTTGCTTCATACACACTTTTGTATATTTTTGTAACTTTTGCCTCAGCGGTAGGCGTTGTTTTCATCTCCTCTTCTGCCGACAGTGGAAAAAGCAATGAGGAGGGTGGAATAACCATTCCTCCACAAATCACACAGATTATGGAAAGAATTTCATCTGCAAACGCCCTAGACATCAATCTGGAAGTTGATATTTCAACTGCAAATGAAAACTATACCGTGACCATTGATGCTCTTGCCGACCTTTCACAAGGGCTTGAAAACATCTCGGTTGAAGGAACAATCTCTGCGCAAATTGGACAAGACAACATCGATGTCAATATTGTTTATGAAAATGGAACAATTTACATGGAGATGTTCAACGGCAAATTCAAGATGGAAACCGCCAATATGCTTGACAGTGTAACTCAAATTTTGGAAATACTCAATATTGAAATTCCAGAACTGGGCATTGACTTTTCATCTATTGACACAAACACCATTCTCTCAATGCTTTCAAACATAACTGAAACAAAGGGAGAAAATTCAATAACCCTCAAAATATCTCTTCCTATCGTGGGAGACTTGGAAGTTGTTTGCGACCTTAACTATTCAATCAACCAAGTTGTGCTCCCATCAGTATCTATTGAAGGCACTCAAATCAGTCTATTTTCAAGCATTGACTACCCTGACCAAATTTCGATAGACCAACCTGCTAATGACGAATATATCAATATAACTGACGTAGTCAATGTTGCAAGCGCACTCCTCTCTTATCTTGACAAAGATGAGATTGGACTTGACCTCAATGTCAAATATAACGATTTTGACATATCAGGATCACTTAGTGCAAACCTTGACCAAATGAACTCTATCCTTTCAACTTCACTTCTTGGATATGACCTTAACCTTGTTGCCATTGACAATGTCATCTACCTTGAATTTGGCAATGTCAACTTGCAATATGACCTCAATGATGTAAACCTTATCACAGACCTTCTCTATAAGCACTTTGGCATAGAAATTCCACTTCAAAAGATCACTGACATCTTGGTATCAATAAACCAAGGCGATCTTATGGACACTGTTTCAACCATTTTGCCAGAAGGAAGTTCTGTTGATATTGACAGCATTGACCTTGGCATAATTGAAAGTTTTGTAAAAGATGGCGACAATTATACCATCACATTGAAAGACATCGGGCAAGTTTCTTGCACTCTTTCTGGCAATGAACTCTCTTCACTTGCATTCTCTGGCTTTGGAGTTCAAGCATCAGTAAAAACAAGAACGCCTCAACCTATCACTCTCAAAAATCCAGTCACCGCTTACAGCGACCTCACCCTTCTTATAGACGGCATAGATGCTATGCTTTCAATGAAAGACTTTTCAAGATTTGACGGAATGCTTAACATAACCTTTGGCGAAACATCTCTTCCAGTAAATTACTCAATCGCATTGGATGAGACTGGCATAAAAGCATACTTTTCAACAACTATTTTAGGAAAAGAAATTTCACTTTCATTCCAAGAAGGCATCTTGTATATCGATATCGCCTCTCTTGATCAAAATGGAAGCGAAGCTCTCGGACAATCAATCAAACTTAAAGCGGATGAAAATGATATTCAAAGTCTTATCGAGTATATCGGCGGGTTCCTTTCATTTGACATGCAAGATGATATAACCTCTTCTCTCACAGATATGCTCAAAGCACTTCTTAACCCAGAACTAGACTTCAATTTGATTGACAGCATCACTCCTGCCGACAATGGAGTGCAAATCTCAGCACTTGGAGCAAACCTTTCTCTCTTCTATGACCAATATGTCAATAGAGCCTTGATTGAACTTGATGGCGTCAAAGTTGACGCATCAATCATGCCTTCATCAAACTCACTTGAACTTGGCATTGATCAAAAAGAATATGTTTCATTGTCAAATCTTCTTGACAAAGTAAAAGCAAACTTTGACCTTATTGCCAAAGGCGATTATTCAATTCAAATTGATGGAAATTATGACACAATCGCATTTAATGGTGGAGCAAATTATGTTGATGGCAAAATTTCACTTGCTCTTGGCGTCACCATTGGAGAGAACAATTTTGTGGTAAAATATGTAGATGAAGTCATCTATGCAGAAATTGACAATCTCAATATTTCAGTTAAACTGGCAGATAAAGATAGGCTGTTCTCATTTATTCAAGACACTTTCGGCGTTGACTTGTCAGCAATGCTTGATGAAATCCTCTCAGGAGCATCTACAGAAGAGTTTGACTTGAAAGAAATGATCACAAAAGCACTTCTTTCTCTCACTGAAAATGACATCACCCTTTCTCTTGATGATATAACTGCAAAAGTTGTTTTCAATGACGCAAAACTTGACCGCATTGACATTTCATATGCAAGCGACCTTTCTGCAAGCCTTCGTTTGCTTGAAAAGATTTATCCTGTTCAACTTGAAGAAGAATATTTCGATATCTCTTCTGCCCTTCCATTTGTGAGCGCTGTTTATAACTATATCACATCAGAACAATACAGCATCAACCTGTCTGCAAAGACAATGGATGAGAATAAGAGCGAACTTATATCTGGTGAGGTGCAAATTGACTTGACTGGACTTCTTCAATTTAACGCATCAGTAAATATGGGAAGCGACATAATAGAGGCAAGTTTGTATGATGGATACATCTATGCAAACTACAACGGACTTCTGCTCAAAATAAAAACTTCTGACTTTGAAGAAATTCTCGTCATCCTTATGGAAATGATTGGCATTGATCCTTCAATCTTGCCATTCCTTGAAGATGTGGCAAACAATGTTGATGTGGACATCAGTGGACTTGAACACCTCTTCCCTGAAATTGATATGGGCGACCCACTTTCAATCATCAAAATATTTAAGAGCATTTCAGTAAGTGACAACACCCTTCAAGTTGCACTTGATGCAGGAGTGCTTGGCGGAAGTGAAGATGATGAGGACATCTTGATCAAAATCGTAATGCAAGGCGATGCTTTGCAAAACATTGTGATTGAAAACTTGAACTACAACAACCAAATCATTTCACTCGGCCTCAATATTCTTGACTTTGAAGGCGTTGGCGTGCCAGACACAAGCAGAAATTATGTTGATTTGTCAAATGCAAACTCTCTTATCAAGGCAATCATCAACACATCAGAACTTGATTATTACCACATCACTGGAACGCTTAACATCCCTATGAACGTTATTGGTTTTATCAAACTTGATATGTTTGAAATTCCTTTTGATATTCAAGTTAAACTTATTGATCGCGTGCCTGAAATAATGATCACCATTGGTGAAATTCCAATCTTCCCAATTGTAAACACAGACGGAAACACATTTGGAAGCAACAGAATGGCTTACGCATATTACAAAGACGGCTATTTCTATCTTCACAGAACAGAAAAAAGCGCCGGTGGAAAAACACTTGAAAAGATGACAAAAATCCACTACTCTGAATTCTTCCGCGACCCAATGTCATACTTCCAATTCTTGACAGGATTTAGTGACACAATTATTGACGCAATCAATGATGCAATCGCTCTTTCACAAAACAGAGAAACCCCAATGGATATGAGCAAGATTATCAACAGTTTCACAGCAAATGGAGAGAACTTCTCACTTTCACTCAACCTTGCCGAACTTGCAAACAACCCTGATCTTGACTCTATCACAATTGGACTCCAAACAATCAACAATGAAAGCACAAATGGAAAAGATTATCTTGCACTTGCATCTCTTGACATGTTTATGCCATTTGCAAACGCTTTTGAGATGAATTTGAAATCTGACAATATCGCTCTTGTTGATATTGGACAAGAACTTGACTTTACTGCTCTTTACAATTTCATAAATCGTTATGACAACGAACTTGGCTTTGGCGAAAATGAAAATTGGTCAGCAGAAAATGGCAGTTGGACACAAGGTGAAACTGTGGTTTACACTTTATCCTTTGTTGAAAATGGTGGCGAAGATGTCGCTGACATAACAACTGCCGTTGGCTCACCTATCACTCTGCCAGTGCTCACAGACAGAGTTGAAACAAATGAGCAAGGACAGACCACATACACCTTTGATGGTTGGTACACTTCAACTGATTATTCAGTCAAATTTGACTCTACAACAATGCCAAGAGGCAACACCACCCTTTATGCAAAATGGATAGTTGAAACAAGATATTACCGCACATTGTCATTCAAAACTTTCACTTCAACAACATTTGACAGCATAACAGCACTTGAAGGCGAACCTATCACTTTGCCAATTCTCGACAAAAAGACTGAAACACAAGACAATATCACAACAACTTACGCATTTGACGGCTGGTATAGTGATGAAAACTTTACTCAAAAATTCACCTCAACAGTTATGCCAAGCGTGGACACCACCCTCTATGCAAAATG
Source organism: uncultured Bacillota bacterium (assembly GCA_946499835.1). Classification (GTDB taxonomy): domain Bacteria; phylum Bacillota; class Clostridia; order Christensenellales; family UBA1242; genus Caccovivens. The sequence goes on from CAMMTJ010000004.1 coordinate 38,645, forward strand.
GGTGGTAACCCAAGTGCAAGAAACTCGCTCAGTAAAAATTTATGACAATGGCGTTTTGATCTTTGATGAGCAAGTAAATCTTGGTGAAAAGATCGATCTTGAAAGTTTGGGAGAAAAATACAATAGTGACACACTCTTCTATCTTGACGAAAATTATCAAAATCAATATGATGGTGACTTCGTGGTAAATGATGACCTCACCCTTCATATCAGAAACAAATACACCATTGTGATTGAAAGTGAGTTTGGCGATGCTTATAGGCAAGAAATTTCACTCTATCAAGGTGAAACTTTTGAGCAATATATCAAAGAACAATCATCATATGTGTTTGATGATGGCACGCAAACAGAAGAAGTGACTTACACCTTCAATGGTTATGACAACTTGCTTGACCAAATGCCAAACCAAAATTGGACAATTTCAGCAAACTGGTCGGTTGATACAAAATATTACTACACCGTTTCATTTGATTTGCGTTGGTATTTGGTATTAGGCCCTTGCTATGCTGGAACAAAAGTTGTCACACCAGCACAGCCTATTCCATCTTTCAAGGTTCTTGAAGGCACAACAGTTGACCTGACAGAGTATAGACCAACTTGCAAAGCGTATCGCACAGCAATTCCAATTGATCCAACAGAATTTGTTGCCACAAGTTGGGGAACAAGCGCATGGGCTGATTACACTTCTGCTGGAAGCGGAGTAACGTCAATTGTTATCACTGCTGACACAACACTTTATGCTTGTTGGGAAATGGCTTAAAAATTAAGACATAGAAAACTCTATGTCTTTTTTATTTACAAAAAATTATGGCAAATATCCAAAAGGCTTAACTCTTGTCGCTTCAATTTCAATAGAAAAGCATAATTTTTCGCCCTCTTTTTTGAACCGCACAACAACTGGCTGGCAAAGAGTCAAATATTGCTGGGCTATTGGAGAAATTTCTCCTTTAAGCACTTCGCACACTCTTGTCATATCAAAAGATTTATCCCTTTGAAGCAGGTTTTCAAGCCTTGATTCTGCAATTATATATTCCATTCCTCCTCCTTACACTTTTTTGCGTATATTTCGTTTGAAATAACCCATAAGCCCACGATACTTGTATGTGCAATCAAATATTTTCTTTGAGCCATTGTGAATATTTTCACTTAGAAGTGTAAATGCCCTCGCACTTTCAACTGAGTTCATATAGCCACCAACTGAACAGGATGTGCCAATGGCGTCATCTTCTGGTATAACGCCAAGCAAAGGTATATTAAGAGAACGGACAATAGTTTCAATGTTCATAAGTTCACCATTCATCAAAAGGTCACCTCGCATTCTGTTTATCACAAGCCCTTTGCTTTGAATGTCATAGTCTGAGAGAAGCCCAAGCACTTTGTCGGCATCTCTTATGCTTGAAAGATGTGGAGTCACCACAATTATCGCTTCATTTGCCGAAAAAACTGCTCTATGAAAGCCAGCCTCTACCCCTGCTGGACAATCGATCAAGATATAGTCAAAACTTTTATCAAGGCAGTCAACCACGTTTTTTATATGCTCGCCCAGAATTTTGCTTCTATTATAAGCATGTGAAGATGGCATGACATAGAGTGATGATATTTTTTTGTCTTGCACGAGCGCCTGCCTTGCACGACATCTGCCCATGATAACATCAGTTATGTCAAAAACAACTTGATTTTCAACGCCCATAACAACATCAAGGTTGTTAAGACCAATATCAACATCAAGAAGGACAACCCTGAAACCAAGTTTTGCAAGGTTTGCACCAAGATTTGCGCAAACGGTAGTTTTTCCCACTCCACCTTTTCCACTTGTTAAGACGATTTTTCTTGCCATAACAAACTCCTTGGCTCAATTTTAATACAACAGGCTCACACGGACAAAGAAGATAAAAATAAAAAAATCTCCTTTTTTGTCTAAATAGAGATTTTTGATTAAAATAAAAATCTTGCCTTAAAAAAGACAAGATCAAAAATTTTCAACAATTTTTGCAAGAAGAGCAGGATCTTCCAACAGTTTTCCAGCACCCAATATTGAAATGTTTTCGGCATCGTCTGCAATTGTGAATGGATAACGGAATTTGCGTTTCAAGAAATTGTCAAGCCCCGCGATTTGTGATACGCCACCCGCAAAAATAACTCCGCTGTTTATTATATCAGTTGATATTTCTGGTGGAAGTGATGTGATTGTCACATCGACAGCCTTGACGATCTCTTCAAAAAATGGCTCAATAACTGGCAAAATGTCGCTTGATGTGATTATGTATGATTTTGGAATTTTTGTTTCAACATCAACACCTGTCACTTCCATATTCAATGTGTCATTGACAAACAAACTGCCCACTTCATTTTTCAAAGTTTCTGCTGATGAAAGACCAATGATTATGCCATGATTGTATGCAATAGTGTGTGATATTGCCACATCCATAGCCCTTCCGCCAATTCCTAGTGTGCCACCTTTAAGAATTGAATTCATGTTGATGACTGCAATATCTGTGTTTGCACCACCAATATTGACCACCATGTTTACTTTTGTTGAACTTATATTCTTCCCTGCCCCAAGACAAGTGCAAACAACTGTTGGCACAAGTGTCACTTCACGAAAACCAACATCATGGAAAAGTGAAAGATAGTTTTGTTTTTCTTCACGACTCAGTGCACAATTGACAAGAACAACGACATTGTCTTTTTTCTTTCTGTATTCAACTTTTTTGAAAAGGTATGTGAGAAGTTCGATGCAATATTCATAATTTTTTACAACACCATTGATAACTGGTGAAAAAACCTCAACACTGTCATTTGTTTTGCCCATGAGTTTTTTTGCCTCTTGGCCAAGTCCAATAACTTTGTAGCCTTGTGGTGTTGGCTCAGCAGCAACAAGCGTTGGTTCGCAAAGAGCAAGTCCGTTATCACGAATATAAATTTTCGTGTTTGCTCCGCCAATTTCTATCGCATATTTGTAATCAACCATTCCCAAACCTCCTCTGTTATAACTGAACATACATTGAACTTTCTCTTTCGCTTCCGTTTGCACGATAATAAACATGAATCATGTCGCCACTATCACATTGCAAAAGGAAAAAGATAAGATCATTTCTGTCATTTATATCAACTCTCTCACTTGCATTGCCAAAATCTGCACCAGTTATCACAGTGCCCGCTGTCAAGTTTGCTATCAGTCCTGTGCCAGAGTTTGCAAGAACAACCACCCCTTCTCCTTCAAAATCAAGAAGTGAAGATTGGCTCTCTTCAACAATCATGCCATCAATATAATAGAAACTTACTCCCATTTGTTCTTGTATAGATTTTGTCATGCTTGTCATGTTTGCATCTGCAACATTGAGCCCAAGTGTTTGATAAGATATCACTGCCGATCCGCCCTGTTCATTTTGCAAAATTATTTTGTCCAAGATTTGAGTAAGCGGATAAATTGGAACTGCAAAATTCATTTGTGCGCCGTTTGTATCCTCATAAGTTAGGCCAAGCGTGGTCAAGCCGATCAAATATCCTTCGCTATCAAACAAACCGCCACCTGAATTGCCGTGAGTTATGTCAAGATTGATCATAATGAGATCTTCATACATATTTTCAAGCACTTCTGTTGGTTGCGTTCCCATAAATGAACCAACAGCATTTGATGCGTTTGATGTGCCTGTGATAGAACCATCACTATCAGTCCAATAATAGAAATCTTTTGTTGAAGCAGACTCTTTTGCAGATGTGTTTGAAACATAGCCCAAACTCAAAGTATTGATATATTGAAGATTGAGCGGAGTGCCAAGAGTGAACACCTCATCAAATCCAAGTTGATCTCCCTCAGCAGGATTTATTGAACGGTCTTTCATTTCAATCCATTGAAGTCCGTCAATTTGTTCATCACAAAAGAGAAGAGCCATGTCAAGTTCTTGACTAGCCCACAAAACTTCTGCCGAATAAGCAGTATAATTTCCATCATCAAGCACAATGCTGACGCTGGTGTCATAGTTTGAAAAATCTTCCTCAACTGCAACATTGATCACATGATAATTTGTGACAAAATAACTGCCCTCGCTCACACTATACTCACCTGCTTGATAGCCTATTGATGCCACGCATACACCGCTACCAAGAGATGATTGGGTTATTGTTTGAAATCCTGAGCGGTATGTGCTTTCAACATACACGGCAACTGTTCCGCTCTTATATAAAGTGGCAATTTCTTGCCTAGACATATTTTCTGTTATCGAGTCGGTAAGACATGATGTCTTTTTGAAAGATTTTGAATCGCCCACTGGAAAAAAGAATGTGCAAAGTAGTGACAAACCAAGCACAAGAACAAGTGCAACAACCACTGAAACATATCCTTTTTTCATAGACACCTTCTTAAATTATTTGCAAACTTTTCTTAAACACTTTCTTATAGTCAGGTGCAATTTTCATGCCTTCCATAATCTCAAATGTTGCATCACCTTCCACAACAGTTTTCATGATTATAGAATCTCCAAGAATGTCACAAACAACATCTGAAATAACATTTTTCTTTGATGCGTTAAGTGCACTGGCAAGTTTGACAATCACGCCAAGTTTTCTCACAGCGTCAAGGTCTTCATCAGTCAAAATATCTTTGTATTTCACCCATTCGCCAAGGGAGAAATTGTCAAGATTTTGACAAACACAGGTGAATGCTGCAATAAGCAGTTCTCTGTGTGTTACGCCAGTCAATCCTGAATACAAAATAGTGTCAAAACCATATTTTGAATTGTTTGTGTAATTTATTTTTACCCCACTATCGTATAAATATGAGGCAATTCTAAGTGGTTTTACGTAATATCTTGGCAATTTATGCATAACTTTGAGTTGTTTGAAAAGGATAACTGCCATAGAGAACACATGAGGGTTGATTGAATATTCATCTTTGAAAAATTCGTAATAATTATCGATTGAATTTGCAAGCAAATCATTGAATTTTTCTTGTGCAGGAAGTGAAACATTTGTGTGAACAATTCCTTCACGAAGAGATGCTGATGAGATTGTGATTTCTTTTGCATCAGTTGCATCTGCAAATGCTTTGATGATTGCACTTCCGCTCATAAGAGAAATTGCATCCATATCATCAATGCCTTTGATTTTTGACACTTTGGCAGTGTCAATACCCTTGATAAAGTCACATGTTTTGTCAATAAGTTCTCTTGACATTTGATAATTGTTGTCAATGTCAAGTGGATATCTTGCAACCTTTCTTGCAATTCTGCCAAAAGCAACAAATGCAGGCCCATTTCCAACAAAAAGGCTTTCGCTTTCAAGTTCGCCCAAAATATCCATATTTTTAAGGCTGTCAGAAACCAATTTCACCATTTGGTCAAAAGTTCTTTGTTTGCCGTCTTTGTCATAAGCCAAATTGATATGACCATAGTCAACCGTTGCACTAGACAAAATTGTGCGTCTGTTGTATTTTATAAAATTTGTTTTGAATGCGTTGATATTGATCAGATAACCTTTTGAATTGTCAATAGAATTGACTGTCGCATGATAGTTATATTTGATTGTGTCATCGTTTTGAATGATTGTGAAACTTATGCCTGTGTTGTTGTAAATCTCATCAATAAATCCACGATAATTTCTTGCCAGTTGCAAAAAACTTGAAGCGACAGCAATAATCTGTTTTGCTTTGTAAGTTTCAATCATTTTTCTGTAAATTTTGAGCACTTCAAGCATTTCATTTTTTGTTTTTGGGCGAAGAAGTTCTTCCCCCATAATCTCTTCTGCAAGTTTGAAAGGTTGAGACTTTTCCTCGATAATTTTGAATCTGCCTGAACTTGTTTTATAAATTGATAGTTTAAGTGCTGACTCGTTTAATTCAATAACTGCTAAATTTTCCACTTTTCCCTCACTAATATAGTTTAATTTATTTTAATTGCGTTCACAGGGCAACTTGCTTGGCAAGCACCACATTTAATGCATTTTTTTGGATCAATCACTGCATAACCCTCTTTTGAAAAGGAGATTGCTTCCACTGGACAAATGGCAACGCAAGTGCCACAACCAATACATTTATTCTTGTCAACCATAGACTCCTCCATTTGAGGATATTTTAGCATAACTTAACAATAAAGTCCACTATATTTTGAAAGAAATAGCGGAAAAATTTTGAATAATTTTTATTTTTTGACCGCTTTGTAAAATTCAAAAATCGACAAAATACACAAAAACACTCCAAAACCAATTCTAAGCACATTTGAGGGCAAAAATCCAGCCAAAAGTGCCCCTCCTGCTGAGAAAACAACACCTGGCAAAATTATGTAAAAAATGTTTTTCATGCAAAGATATCCGTTCTTGTGATGGATGATCAAACTGATGAGTGCCATAACCAAAAAACTTATCAAATTTATGCCTTGACAGAGTTTTTGCTCATATCCCAAAAAGATGGTCAAAAGAGGTATGAGAAGAGTGCCTCCGCCCATACCAAGCCCACTAAAAACACCGGCAATTACACCAAACAAAATATTCAAAAAAATGATCATAATATCAGTTTAATTCCCCCTACAAACATGATGAGTGCAAATATGATTTTTATTGCTTTTGGAGGCAAAAATTTGAGAGCGTAAGAACCCAAAATTCCTCCCAGCACCACGCCAAGTCCAACTGTCAAAAGTGGGAGAGACTCGATCACTCCATTTATCACATAAATAAAAGCACTTATCAGACTGAGCGGAAAAATGACGGCAATGGCAGTAGCGTGAGAATGTTTGCTGTCAAGACCAAGCACTTTTTCAAGTATAGGCACACAAACCATGCCACCCCCACCTCCAAAAAATCCGTTCAAAAATCCTATGACAGCACCAGACAAAACAAGCAGGAGTTTGTGCACTTTTTCCCCTTTATTTTCATCCCTTTGCTTTGCCTCTTGAATTTTTTTCTTTTTCATGCTAATATTATGAATAAAATTGTTAAAAATATTTGATTATTGGCAAGAAATATTATATACTAATCTGGTATATAAAACATTAAAAGGTGGACTATGCGAAATTCAACAAAACACAGAAAAAAAATAGCATTTGGACTGGCTCTCTTGTCGCCTTTGGCAGTGCTGGGCGGACTTGGACTGGCACAAAGTGGTCAAGTTTTGGCAGATTCAAGTTACTACGTTGATTATAGAGAAACAGTTGAGGTTACAAATGGTTCTTTCACACAAGGGGCAAACCCTTATGCGAGCGGAAACCTCACTGGCTGGACATTAACAAACACAGAAAGCAAAGCCACAGGGATGATTATCGATGTAGGCCAAACTTTTTCACAATATCAACAAAACACATATATGCTTGATGAAAACCCAGGCAGAGCAGGTTCTGACAATAAGATTTTGATGATCAACTCAAAAGATGAAAATGATGATGAGGGAGGCTATACTCACAAAGGTTACACATCATCCACCATCACCCTTTCAGCCAATTCTTATTACAGATTTTCTATTGATGCAAAAACTTCCCTCAATGGATCTCCTGCTGAGGCAACGCACGGATCAATTTATATCAGTGGACTGACAGATGAAGACGGCAATGAAGTTTCTTGTGCACGAGAAAACTTTGAAAACACCACTTGGCAAACTTATTACTTCTATCTTGTGACTGGTGACGAAGAGCAAGAGATCACCATTGATCTCTATCTGGGCTCAAAGACCGCTTCTACTGACGGTGGAGTTGTATTCTTTGACGATGTGATTTTGGAACAATATTCTCAAAACACATTCTATCGCGTTATGGGTTACACACAAAGCAGCACAACAGCAAATGAAAACACTGTTTATCTGCTTGACGAACTTCAATCAGCCTCTGCTCAAATTGATATGAGTGGCTATAACTTCGATTTTGAAAATGAAATCACAGATGACAACTATTCAACTCTTGGCGATGAATGGGAAGCACTCACCACTGGAACAAATGCTCAATATGGAAACGCATTTATCCTTCCAGTATCAAGATACACCCAAGCATCTCAATTCCGTGATTTGACTGGTGAAAACTATGCCTTTGCTGGAAACACACTCTCATACAACACCGAAACAGGCACAGAAAACACCCAAGCACTTGTTCTTTATTCAGACACCAACAGAACAACAGTTTATGGCGTTGAGTCAAATGATATTGAAATCAAAGCACATGGACTTTACAGATTTTCTGTTTATGTGAAAGTGTCAGATATGACAACTGGAAGTTTCTATATCACAGTAAAAGAAAATGACACGATTTATGAGACATATTCATTTGATGAAGATTTCCTTGCGACATCATCTGCAACAAGCGAGGCAATCTCATCCACAACTGGAACAGCATTCAACAACAACTATCAACGCATTGACTTCTATGTCAAAGGACATCAGTTTTATGACTCATCAGTCAACTTGCAATTCTGGCTTGGAAATGATGAAACACCTGCAACTGGCTGTGTTTTCATAGACGATATCACTCTTTCATATGTTGATTATGAAGAATTTAGTGCAGGAACAAACAAACTTGAACTCAACTCATTTACAGGTTCGCCAACCTTCACAAACGCATTTTTCAATCAAACAGAAAATGAGGACAATTCCCTCACCTACCCACTCAAAGCAAGTGGCTGGACGCTTGAACAAAATGACAACGCTCACATAAGCCAAGAGGCAGGTGTGGTTTACCTTTACAACAAAGAAACATACAACAATATGTATTCTGATTATGCATGGCACGGAATCTACCCAGGCTCACCTGACAAAATTGATGCTCCAAACAATGTATATATGTTCTATAACCAAAATTCAACATATCAAAACTTGACATCATCATCTTACACTTTGGAAGCAAACAAATATTATAGACTTACTTTTGACTATTTCACATCAAGTCAGTCAGCAGTTGATGCAAGTTTGACTGTTGAGGTCGTTGATGAAAACAATATCACCCTATTCAAACAAAGCGGATTTTCAAGTGAAAACGCATGGGGTAAGGCAGATATCTATTTCCACACAGCAGAGCAATCTTCAAACAACATTCAAGTGAGAGTTCATTTTGGTGAAAATGAAGATGGAAAGATGATGCAAGGTATTGCTTATCTTGACAACTTTGAAGTGATTTCTGACATCAGTGAAGAAACATTTGATAGTGCAAATTGCAAAGTTGATTTGACTGACTATCTCCTCAATCTTGACCCAACAGATTCAATTGGTGCAGATATCTCAAACTCAACAGCATACACATTCTCTGTTGACGAAAGTGTTGGAAGTGCTTCAAACAGCCAAGGCGGAATCGTTCGCGGACAAGACAATGCCTACACTGCTGATTATGGCATCGAAGTTGAAGATTCAAATATTTTGGTTCTGTCAAACTTTGCACAAGCACAGTCAACCATCGCTTCAAATTACACTTTCAACTTGACATCAGGCTCTTACTATAAACTGACATTTGATTTGCGAACAATCTTCCCTAACGGAACTGATGCCAAAGACTTCACAACAGATGATCACGAATGTTCTTTTGGCGTGTCAGTTGGTTTAAGCAACTTTGACCTTATTGGAAAACTCTTCTCAGAAGAAGAATTTACAACTTATACAATTTATTTCTACGCATCAGCAGACGCAACACCAACATTGCAACTTCAACTCCTCTCTGATTGCGACAACACTGCTGGTTCTGCATTCTTCACACACATCTCATTCACCTCTTCAACTGAGGAAGAATACAACTCAGCAAGCACATCATCAGATTATGAAAAAACAATTTTCACAGCATCTCAAACAGAGACTGATGACTCAACTGATGATGGCACAACCGATGACACAACTGATGAAAATCCAGACAACTCTGCTTGGCTTCTCATTCCTTCAATTATATTTGGCGTAGCAATCATCTTTGCAGTGCTTGCATTCGCTCTTAGAAAAATCAACATCAAGAAAGTTGAAAAGATAAGAGAAGAGACATACGATCGAAAGGTAAGCCTCAACTATGACCTCATCTTGAAAGAAGCGCAAAGAAGACGCGATGAAGAAGTCAAAATGCTCAAAGCCACAGTTGCTGGACTTGAAAAACAAAAACAAGAACTTGAAACTTCTCACAAAGAAGAAATCAAAGAAGCAAGGCTAAATAGCAAAGGCAAGATTACCAAAGAGACAGAAAGAGCCTTCAAAACTTACACCTCTTCAATGAACAGGATTCAACAAAAAATTGAAATCTTGCAAGAACAAATCACCTCTGCTCTCAAACCTGAACATCTTCTTGATATTGAAAGAAAAGTTACAATGGAAGAAGAAAAACGTTTGAAAAATGAACGCAAACAAGTTTCAATAAATGAAAAAGATAAAAAGAATCTGCCCAAAGAGGATAAGAAGAAAAAATAAAAAAGTGCAACACTAGGGTTGCACTTTTTTTGTTGCTCAATAAAAACTTATTTTTAGCATTCCAATTTGTGAATAAATTCGCTTGGTGATAAAAAATCTTCTATGTCAAATGCCTTTTCAACTTTTATTCCAACAAAAAAACAGCCTAAGATAAGGCTGTTATTTATTCATCATCATCTCCGTAGTCATCATAGTCATCGTCGTCATCATCATCGTCGTCATCATCATAATCATCGTCATCTTCATCTTGATTGTCTTCGTCATCAAACTCTTCACCATCAAAGAGCGCATCTTCGTCATCATCAAAATCAAGATCAGTGATGTCATCATCGTCATCATCAAATGATGCTTTTGTGATGTCAGTCACAGAAGCCATATCACCTGTTTCATCGTCCATTGTGATAATGTCCTCATCATCTTCTCTTGTGAGATAGTCATCCCAGTCGCCATTAAGTTCGCCATCTTCGTTTTGATGTTCTCTCAAACAACTTGCGCACATAATTTCGTCTGGTTGGATATAGTTTGTTTTGCAAATTGGGCAAAGTTCCAAATCAATATCGTCAATATAGTCACTCTTTGCTTCAAGTTCTGCCTTGCAAACACTGCAAAGTTTATCTTTTTTTTGAATATAGTTAAGTTCGCATCTAGGGCATCTGATATAAACTGGTTTTTTCATACTTTCTCCTTAATTTATACAGAAAATGATTGTTTTTCATTTTCAATGATATTATATAAATCTCATCTATAAATGTCTATCAATTTTCAAAAATATTTTAAGAAATTTTAACTTTTTTTTGCTCCAAACTCACTTCTGCCTGACTCTTGCGAAGATAGATCGGTTGCAACTGGTTTGCCTGAACAAATTTCTTCTTTTTTCTTTCTTTTTCGGCATATTCCAGAAGTTCCTCGGCAGTTGGAAAGACACTCACATCTGTCAATTTTTCATCTGCAAGCGAAACAACTTCGCACCTCTCTTTGCCTAAGTCTTCTGCCTTTATCAGTTCCTCTTTTCCAATCATATTGCCTTCTTTGTCAAAACGCGCGAAGAAATATAGCCCGCTCAAAGCATTCATAACCACACAAAAACCTTCCTTTGGTTTATTATGCTTGCAATAACTATATGCCATAAGCCCAAGTGATGACAATGGCAAAACTGGCAAATCTTTTCCTGCACAAAAGCCTTTGACAAGCGAAATACCTATTCTTATGCCAGTGAAAGAGCCTGGGCCAACCACAACAGCATAAACATCGTTGTCAGCAAGAGTTGTGCCAAGTCCTTCCAAAAGACTGTCAAGTTTTGGCAAGATGTTCTCAGAGTGTTTGCATGATGGATCAAGGTTGCATTGTCCTTTTTTGCCATCAATATCAACTCCTATAAGTGCTTCTTTCATTGCACTGCAAATTGCAATCATTTTTTCTTCTCCACAATTATTTCTCTTTCATTTTCGCCGTCACCTTTTTTGATTGTGACATTGTAGTGCTCTCCATTAAGAAGTCCACTCACCTGTTCTGGCCACTCAACCAAGCAAACCCCATCAAGAAGGTTATGGTCAAAATATTCTTCAAAGCCCAGTTCCTCAGCCTCTTCTTTTGAAGAAAGCCTATACATATCAAAATGATAAATTGGCATTTTTCCGCCTTCATAAACATTAAGAATAGTGAAAGTTGGACTCGTAACCATACTTTTGCAACCCATGCCCACGGCAAAACCTTTCACAAAGTGCGTTTTCCCAGCACCAAGGTCTCCTGAAAGAAGAATTATATCGCCTTTGTTTATCACACTTGCAAACTTTTCTCCAACAAGCATGGTCTCTTTTTCATTCTTTGTCTTCACGCTCAGTAATTTCATTCCCTTCCTCTTTGACTTTCTTTTTTGCTAATTTCCTGCAAATGACATTATAGACAATTATTCCAATTATTGCAAGCAAAACGCCTTCAATTAGGCCAACCACAACATCACTGAGATAATGCGCACCCAGAATCATTCTCGAAAAGGCAACCAAAATGGCATAGAGAGACAGTCCAATCATTCCAAAAGTGCGTCCCCAAACATTTTTTGTTTGCTTGAACAGAAAATATATCAAAAACGTGGCTATGATTGCACCGCACATAGCATGTGAACTTGGCATTGAATAGCCATCTGCACCAGCATAATTTATCACATCTTCAAAACTGTCAAAAGGACGAGGCCTTGCAATAATTGCTTTCAAAGCAAGATTGAACAGCACAGAAAAAACAAAAGTTGCCACATATGCGAAAGAAAGTTTTCTATCTTTGAAAAATAGAGGCATAAGTGCGATTGCAAAACCGAGCCAACTGCCAAGCAATGTGAAAATTCTAAAAAAAGTTATCCATCCCTCACCTGCACCTTGAAGTGCATAGATTATTTCAATTTCTCCCATGCTCCTATTGTAACAAATTTCATTAAAAAAAACAACAGATGCTCTTCTGTTGTTATTTTTTTCTGCTTATAGTCATTCCGTCTTCAATTTCCAAAAGTTTGCTGTCAAAATCATGATCTTCTTCCAGTGCCTTCAAAAATTTTCTTAAATTGACCACCATTGAACGATGTTTATGTTTGACAAATTCTTCACCCTTAACCCAGCCATGCAAAAGCACATTGTCTGCCACAAGCAAACCGCCTTTGCATAACATTTTCTTTAAGTGTGGCAAATATCTCAAATATTGTCCTTTTGGCCCATCGAGAAAGATGAGATCAAACTCTTTGCCTTCATCTTCCAGTTGTGGCAAGACTTCTCCCGCGTCCCCAACTATGAGATCAACTCTTTCCTTCACGCCATTCTTCTCGAAATTTGTCATTGCCTGCTGTGCTCTTTCGTTATCCTTTTCGATTGTGGTGATAAAAGCATCCTTTGCTCCTTCAAGCATTAAGAGCGCTGAATATCCCACTGCCGTGCCTATCTCTAAGATATTTTTAGGCTTCTCTTTTTGACATATATCAAAAAGAATTTTTGCACTTTCATCTCTGATAAAAGGCATATAGTCGTCACGAGATTTTATCTCTTTATAATTCATCTATCCTTCCCTCTTAGTCAAGTGTGACAATAGTCAAAATCATTGGACGACGCTTTGTCCTTTTGTAAATGAAATTTGAAATCTTTCTGCGAAGTGTTGATCTGATAACAGAAGGTTCAACTCCACGCAAATCTTGTTCTTTGAGTGATGCAATGATGGCGGCTTTGGCATCTTGCACAAAAGCCTCTTGCTCATCAGCATAAACCACCCCTCTGGTGATGATAAATGGCTCGTTTATTATTTCTCCTGCCACATTGTTTATATTGACACAAACCACGCAAATGCCTTCTTCTGAGAGTTGTTTGCGTTCACGAAGAACGTTGCTGTCCATGTCACCAATACCATAACCGTCAACAAGAAGTTGTCCGGCAGTAACAAAACCGCTCTCTTTGATTGAGTTTGACCCAAGTTCAACTTGCATACCAAGGCTTGGCAATATGATGTTTCTCTCTTCCATACCGAGTGACATAGCAAGTTCTTTATGCACTTTCATATGTCTATATTCGCCATGCACTGGTATAAAGAATTTTGGTTTAACAAGAGAGTGCATGAGTTTGAGTTCTTCTTGACATGCGTGGCCTGATGTGTGGACTTGTTCAAGTTCGTTGTAAATCACATCTGCACCAAGTTTGTAAAGTGCGTTGATAACTTTGTAAACATTCTTTTCATTTCCAGGAATTGGTGATGCCGAGAAGATGACAAGGTCATTTTCTCTTATTTTCAACCCCTTAAACTCGCCAGCAGCCATTCTTGTGAGTGCACTCATTGGCTCACCTTGACTGCCTGTGCCAAGAATAAGAAGTTCTTTATCGTCCATGTTGTTTATCTTGTCGATGTCAACAATATTTTCACGATTGAAAGAAAGTTCTCCAAGTTTTAAGGCAACTTCTGACACGTTTTGCATACTTCTTCCAGTGAAAACAACCTTTCTTTTGTATTTTTCAGCCAAATCCAAAATTTGTTGAAGACGATAAATGTTTGATGCAAAGGTTGCAACAATAATACGGTTATCCTTATGACTGTCAAAGATGTGTTCAAGTGTTCTTCCAACAGTCTTTTCACTCATAGAATAGCCCGGTCTGCACACGTTTGTGCTTTCGCACAAAAGAAGATTTACCCCGCGTCTTCCAAGTTCGCCAAAACGTGTCAAGTCTGTCATTTGTCCATCAATAGGCTCATAATCAATCTTGAAGTCGCCTGTATGCACAATCGTTCCAACAGGTGTTGTGATTGAAAGAGCAAGTGATCCTGCGATTGAGTGTGTGACTTTGATAAATTCTACCGTGAAAGATCCAAGTTTCAAAACGTTTTTTGGCTTTACGGCAACCGCTTTAAGTTTAACCTTTGGATGCTCTTTGAGTTTGTTTTCAATGAGAGCAAGTGTCAATCTTGTCCCATACACAGGGGCAGAAATGTGTTGCAACAAAAATGGTATTGCACCGATGTGGTCTTCATGTCCATGGGTTATCAAAATGGCTTTGACTTTGTCTTTGTTGGCAATAAGATATGAAAAATCTGGGATAACCACATCCACGCCAAGCAGTTCGTCATCAGGGAAAGTCATACCGGCATCAACAACGACAATTTCATCATTGTATTCAATAGCGGTCATATTTTTTCCAATCTCGCCCACCCCTCCTAAAAAAGTAACTTTAACTTTGTTGTTCATAATTTTCCTCCTTAAATTCAAACAAAAATCAATGCAACTCTGCATTTCTTAAAAAATTTTTTCTTATGTAAAACAAGGGCTTATAACAAAAACTTTGCGTTGTCGATTGTGTCCACTTCTTCAAGGCGTTTTGGCGTCAAAATGGTGTCGCTGTCAACATAGAAGCGCATGCCTTGACTTGAAAAGAACATAACCATATCAAAAATATAAATGAATGGGAAGAGAATAGGCAAGATGATCACGAGTGAATATAGTCCAATCGCCATTGCAAGAAGCAGTGTCAAGATGTAAATCACAAAAGCGGTTGAAAATACTCGAAGTCCACGTCTGAGCACTGCCATTTGTCCTTTTGGAAAAGCCCTAAATACATTGCAATCAAAAACAATCATTGCAGGAGCCCAGCCAGCAACAAAGGTCTCTTTGATTGCAAACAAAAGTGCAGGAATCAATATGATAAAGATTGGCACAATGATTGAAGCCAGTTGTCCAGTCAAAAGGCTGAGGCCATAAAGGCCACCGATAATCAATGCGTTGAATGGAAGGTCAAACAAAAATCTCATCCCAGCATAAGGCAAAGACTTGTTGAGCGTGCGAAGATAAGTGCCAGTGAAAGAGTGTTTTGAGTTTGTCGCCATATAGCCATAAACCATTTCACAAGTCACAAACCTTCCCATATTTGCAAGAAGAGAACGAAGGAAATAAAGAATCAAAACAAGATAAATCCCTGCCCCTACATTTGCAACAAAAATTCTTTGAACAAAGGTGAAGCATGCACCAATAACATCAGTGAGTGCTTCTCCAACAGAAACGCCAAGTCCATAGAAAGTGCCAGATGAGAAAAGATATTCAAGACCAAACTCATTCCATATGTCAACTATGATAGTTGAAATTGTGGAATAAAAAGGCATTGCCAAGGCAATAACCACAGCCCACGATAAAATCTTATAAAGGAGCAATTTCCAAACTTTGTCGAAATTTGCACACAAAAGTTTAAGTGAGTTTCTAAACATCATAATATCTTAAATTCCAAACACTTTGATATACAACATTATACACTATCTCAAAAAAAAATACAACAAAAAAAGGCAATTATTATTTAATTGCCAAAATTTTGTATTTTGCGTCTGCTCCGCCACTCTTCACGACAATTTCTTCCCCTTTCTGTTTGCCCATAAGAGCACTTCCAACAGGAGAAAGATTTGAGATGATACCATTTGCTGGATCACTTTCTGTTGAGCCCAAGATTTTGTAAGTGATCTCCTCGTCAAACTCCTCATCATAGAGTGTCACGGTTGAGCCTATGCCGATAACATCTTTGTTTTTTGGTGAACCAGAAACAACTTGGCATGACAAAAGAATGTCTTCCATTTCGCTGATTTCTGCTTCAACAAGAGCCTGTTCTTCTTTTGCAGCATCATATTCTGAGTTTTCAGAAAGGTCTCCAAATTCTCTTGCTGCACCAATTTTTTTCGCAACTTCTCTGCGTTTAACTGTTTTATAAAAATTTAATTTTTCTTCAAGTTGTTTTTTACCCTCAGGTGTTAAAATATGAACTTCTGCCATAATCAAGCCTCCCCCATAATGTTTTTGCTTTATGCTTGCCTATTATACTTAAAAAAAATTGCCAAGTCAAACTTTTTTCAAACTTTTTTTGAGAATTTTTTTATAAGGTTTTGCCAATAATATATGTGGAGGAATGAAAAATGTTTACTATTATTGCATTTTTGCTCACCCTTGCCGGATGCGTCAATTGGTTTATGATTGGAGCACTTCAATATGACTTTGTCGCCGGTATTTTTGGCTATCAAGGCAGTATTTTGTCAAGAATTGTCTATATTATCATTGGAATAAGTGCTTTCTTTCTTGTTTACAAACTGATAAAAGGCAAAGGCAAACTTGCCGTCTTTTCAAAAAGAAATAAAAAAGATGTGGCAAAAAATATAGCCAAAATGAGTCACAAAAAGGCCACTTCAAATGTTGAAGTGGCAAAAGAAGACATGCCAAGATATGATGAAGATTATGTCGAGCACGAGCAAGATGAAGAACGCGGACTTCTCAACGATATCACAAACGATGAGGAGTAAGTTATGCAGAAAAACATCTCAACTTTTGCACTTATCATGTTTCTTACCAGTGCACTTTTTGTTATACTTTTCTTTTATCAAACCTTTTGATCATTTATGATATTTTGAGCCAGAATTGATCATAAATGCACGATAAAGTTGTTCAAGCAAAATGACGCGTGCCAGATTGTGAGGATATGTAATTTTGCCAAAAGATATCTTTTCATTCACGGCATTTTTGACCTCATCACTGACACCATAAGAGCCTCCAATAACAAAAGTTATCTCACTTGTCTCATTTGCCAGTTCTTTTAGTTTGCTGGCAAACTCTTCACTTGAAAGAGCCTTGCCTTTTATATCAAGCAAAATATTTTTTGACCCAAGATGTCCAAGTATTTCCTTTCCCTCATAGGTCAATATCTTTTGAGGCAATTCATATATATTTTTCTCATCCACTTCAATGATTTTGAGATTGCAATGTTTTTGCAATCGTTTTTTATATTCTTCACATGCATCTTTCCAAAATTTCTCTTTCAAATTGCCCACACAAACAATCTTGATCGTTATCATAACACCCCCCAAATGAATGTGAAAAGAGTTATCCCTACAAGCAAAGCAAAAATTGTGCCCAGCAAAATCTTGTTGACCGTGTCCATCTTAAAACCCTCTTCCCTCATCATTTCATCTTCAATTTCACTTGAAAGCCCCGCTTCACTTCCAGTTTTTTCAAGGTCAAGATTTTCTTCAAGTGGAAGTGCCTCTGCAATTTCTTTGCCAAGAATTTCTGCCTGAGATTTTTCAATTTCGTGCATATAATCTTGTTTTATAATCTGTTTGACAAGCACATTTTTAAGTTCGTTTATTGTTCCAGATGCCCTTTCTTTTTGCAGTTTTATGCTAAGCGTAAAAATACCCCAAACAAGAAGAGCGCAGAGGATGATCATAAAGATTATACCAAGATAGAAATTGCTGGTTAAAGCCGTTATAAAAGCGCTGTAAAGTCTGCCTATAACAAGCCCATTCGATTGTGAAAAAGAGATATAAACATTGAGAAAATTGTTCATGAAATGCACAATAATTGCTGGAAAGATAGAACCGCAGCCAACTGACAGCCAGCCAACAAAAAGTCCTATAATGGTTGCATAGAAAAACTGCTCAATGTTCATGTGCATAAGACCAAAAAGAAGCCCTGAAATAATCACTGCCCTTTTCCAGCCAAGTGGAGAAAGTCCATGAAGCACAAGTCCCCTGTGAGCAACCTCTTCGCATAATCCTGGCAAAATGGCTGTAAAAATCACATTGACAATAAGCATATAGAAGGGATATGATCCACCTTGCGATGATGAAGAGAAGTTATAACCAAAAAGTTGCAAAATCACATTGAAAAATGAAGCCACGAAGATGTTGAGAAGAAAGACCATTGCGCCGATGCCAATACTCATCCAAATGGCTTTGCCTGATATTTTTCTCATTCCAAAAAAGTGACAAACTGAGCCCGGCTTTTTCTTTGAGAGTTTTGAAAACAAAAATATTGACACGCAAAGAAGAAGTCCAATTTGAACAACTATATTAAAGACATAATCTGCCCACGCCCCTAAAAAGTTCAAAAGTCCAAAGGCAGAAAGAGTGCGGATGGCAACAAAAACCACTGCTATCAATAGATAACAGATAAGCGTGCTTCTGACAACTTTATTTTTTACTGACATTGTTTATCCTCTGTTATATATCATACACTGCCTTAGGACATAAAATTCATAATTGTGCTTAAAACAAGCAAAACAACTGCAACTGCCCATGAAATAATTAAGAATAATGAAGGTCTCTTTTCTCTTTCTTTCACTTCTTCCACATCATTTTTATGTTTGAAGAAAAACATGTCGATAAGGAAGATTATGACACCTGTTACGCAAAGAAGCAACAATGCAAGCAAAACAAACCACCAAGAAAATTCTATGCTCATGCTCCATGAGGTCATCTGCTCAATAAATGCCATTGTTATCACAATGAAATTGTTGACAAAATGGACAATCATGCTTGAAAAGATAGATCCTGTCCTTGTCGCAATCCAACCCAAAATAACTCCCAAAAGGAAAGTGTATGCAAATTGTTGCAAATTGCCGTGCATAAGGCAGAACATCATGGCACTCAAAAGCACTGCTGTTACATCTGAAAAATTGCGTCTAAGTCCTTTGAGCACAACTCCTCTAAAAATGAGCTCTTCGCATATGGCAGGCAGGAGTGCAAGGACAAGAAGATTGAGAATATACCAACCAAAATTGTCAAGTGGAAGAATAGAAACGGTTGTGTCCATTGGATATCCAACAGAGATAAGTGCCATGTCGCAAAGAGAAATAAAATATTGAATACCAAAAAGTGCAATAATGCCGACAGCAATTGCAATAAGCGTCCTTTTCCAACCTATCTTAAAATTGAGCCCAACTGCACTGTTTTTCACTTTTGCGACTTTGTTGTAAATAAAAAATGTTGCAAGAAAAGTCAGTTGCCCTGCAAACGCATAAGGAATTGTAAACCACAAATATTCTTGCATATTTTCGCTTGAAAGTCCTGCCGCATTTGCAATAGAAACGCCAAGCATTGAAAACAAAAACATCACCAAAAATGGTGCTAAAAGTGAAATTATATAAATCTTTCCGCTGTCATCATTTGTGTAAAAATTTCTGCGGAAATCAATTTGAATTTGCTTTTCCATGAGGCAATTATACAGCAATAAACAAAAAAACACAACTTAATGCTGGACTTTTGCAACAAATAGGCTTAAAATATAGTTATGACAGATTTCATGAAAGAAGCAATAAAAGAAGCAATAAAAGCCAAAGAGGCTGATGAAGTGCCAATCGGCGCTGTTGTTGTGTGCGATGGAAAGATAATTTCTCGTGCCTTCAATCAGCGTGAAAAGAAACAAAATGCACTTGCTCATGCTGAGGTGCTTGCAATAAACAAAGCCTGCAAAAAATTGG
Source organism: uncultured Bacillota bacterium (assembly GCA_946499835.1). Lineage (GTDB taxonomy): Bacteria > Bacillota > Clostridia > Christensenellales > UBA1242 > Caccovivens. Next base: position 58,736 of record CAMMTJ010000004.1, read on the forward strand.
GATCGTGGCGACTTGACAACGCCACAATTTATGTCACCCTTGAACCATGCCCAATGTGCGCTGGTGCGATAACAAACGCAAGAATAAAAGAAGTAGTCTATGGTTGCGAAGAAGCCACTTCAAAAGACAATCTTTGTCAGAAAATATTTGAAAGTGACAGGCTAAATCATCATCCTGCTTATACCTTTGACCAAACTCACAAACAAGAAATAACTCAACTTCTGCAACAATTTTTCAAAGAAAAAAGACAAAAACAGAGCAAAAAATAGCCCTGTTTTTTGTAAATTAAAGAAGTTTGATAAGTTCGTCTTCAAACTCTTTTTCACTTATTTTCCCCTCTTCTTTCAACTTTCGAAGATGCTCAATCTTTTTTTCTTTGTCACTTTTCATTTCGCTTGCGCTCTTATCTTCTTCCGGCTTAATCCAAACCATATCTGAGATAAACATTGTGATAATAAGGATTATCGTTGAAGCAGAGAACAAATTTAATATCAGCCCAATCATAACGGAAGTCATATAAAAACCATATCTCTTTTGGAAGTACTTTCCTCCGCCTGCGATTGAATAAATCAAAAAGCCTGTGCTTATCATAAATGCCACTATCTGCAAAATGTCAAATATGGTATAAAATAATGGCTCTCTTTCAATGCTCGGAAGCATAAAATATGAGACGATCAAATAGATATTGAGTCCAATGTTCAAAATGTTCAAAATTATCGCTGTGATAATGAGTGCTCTTTTTGTGTTGTTCATTTTTCCACCTTTTATAACAAAAAATATAGCACAACCTTCTTTTTTTTGTCAAATTGATTTGCTCTTAACAAACAAAAAGATATATACTCAAATTGTAGAAAAATAGCGATAAGGAGTTTTTATGAAAAATATTGTTATCACAGGTGCATCAAGCGGTATAGGACTTGCACTTAAAGAATATTACACAAAATGTGGCGACAAGGTCATCGACATTTCAAGAAATGGAAGCGATTTTCAGTGCGATGTTTCTGACAGATACAGTCTTTCCAAAGTCTTTGATCAGATAAAGTCTCAAATTGACAAAATCGACATCCTCGTTTGTTGTGCAGGGTTTGGTCTTTCTGGCGCTATCGAATTGATCAGCGAAGAAAAAATTCGCTCAGAATATGACGTCAATGTGCTTGGCACAATTTTCACAATTCAACTTGCACTGCCTCTTATGAGAGAGAACGGCAAGATAATCAACATAAGCAGTGCCTGTGCACTCTTCCCTCTTCCATTTCGAGCATTTTATTGCTCAAGCAAATCGGCTGTAAGCATGCTCTCTGACTGTTTGCGTATGGAACTGAGCCAAACAAAGATTCAAGTGACTGCCATTTGTCCTTGCGACATACAAACACCTTTCACCAAAAATAGAATCAAAAACTTTGACACAAATGAGCGTTATGGAAATGCAATAACACTTTCAACACAAAAAATTGACAACAGTCAAGACAAACGTATGCCTCTTGACAAAGCAATCAAGATTATGGTCAAGATTATAAACAAAAAGAAGTTGAAGCCTCAATACGTTATGGGCACAAGAAACAAGATTCTCTATCAAGTGCAAAAGTATTTCCCAAAATCTGTTGTATTGAAAGTTTTGACAAAGATTTTTTATAAAGCAAAATAAGCAAAGGTTATCTCTCAATTTGATATTTTGAGTTCAAAAAAACTTGGGTTATTGCCCAAGTTTTTTAATATACATCAACGTCTTTTTTCTTGTCTTTTTCATCTTCTACTTCAACAACAAGAGCCTCAGTTGTGAGCATTGTTGCAGAAACAGAACCTGCATTTTGAAGTGCTGAACGGGTCACTTTTGTTGGATCGATGATACCACGCTCAACAATATTGCAATATTCATTTGCAAGAGCGTCAAAGCCAAAACCTTTTTCATTGAGATTTTCCATGATACGATTGACAACAACACCACCATCTACGCCTGCATTTTTTGCAATTTGACGAATTGGCTCTTCAATCGCTTTAAGCACAATCATCGCTCCAGTCTTTTCATCACCTTCAAGACTGTCAATGAGTTTCTTTACGGCAGGTGTTGTTTTGAGAAGAGCAACACCGCCACCAGGAATAACGCCTTCTTCTGATGCCGCCTTTGTGGCTGAAAGAGCATCTTCAATGCGAAGTTTTTTCTCTTTCATTTCAACTTCACTTCCAGCGCCCACTTTTATCACAGCAACACCACCTGCAAGTTTTGCAAGTCTGTCTTCAAGTTTTTCTTTCTCATAGTCGCTTGTAGTCTCAGCAAGTTGGGTGCGAATTGCATTTGCTCTTGACTTTATTTTTCCGCTATCCCCTGCGCCTTCCACAATAGTTGTGTTATCCTTGTCAACCTTGACCTTTTTTGCTCTTCCAAGCATATCAATTGTTGTCGTTTTGAGGTCTGCGCCAAGTTCTTCACTTATAACAGTTCCACCAGTGACAATGGCGATATCTTCAAGCATTGCTTTCCTCTTTTCACCAAAACTTGGGGCTTTGACTGCAACACAAGTGAAAGTGCCACGAAGTTTGTTGAGAATAAGGGTTGTGAGTGCCTCACCTTCAACATCTTCTGCAATTATGAGCAATTTTTCTCCCATTTTGACAAGTTGTTCAAGAAGAGGCAAAATCTCTTGAATGGATGAGATCTTTTTGTCAGTAATGAGAATAAACGGATTGTCAAGTTCACAAATCATTTTATCATTGTTTGTGCACATATAAGGTGAAAGATAACCTCTATCAAATTGCATACCTTCCACAACTGCCATTTCAGTTTTCATTGTCTGTGACTCTTCAACTGTGATTGTGCCATCCTTGCCCACCTTTTCCATGGCCTCAGCAATAAGGTCACCAACCTCTTCATCGCCAGCAGAAATACTTGCAACTTGTGCAATTTCCTTTTTGCTCTCAACTGGCTTTGACATTTTTTTGAGTTCTTCTGTTGCAACCTCAACCGCTTTGAAAATTCCTTTTTTAAGTATGATTGGGTTTGCCCCAGCAGCGAAGTTTTTCATACCTTCACGAATAATTGCCTGAGCAAGCACGCAAGCAGTTGTTGTTCCGTCACCAGCCACATCATTTGTGCGAACAGATACCTCTTTTATAAGGTCTGCACCCATTTTTTCAAATGGATCGGCAGGCTCAATCTCCTTTGCAATTGTCACACCATCATTTGTGATAAGAGGAGATGCAAATTTCTTGCCAAGCACGACATTGCGTCCCTTTGGCCCAAGCGTGATTTTTACTGTGTTTGCAAGCATATTCACACCATTTTCAAGTGCTTTTCTCCCTGCAATACCTTCCAAAATTTTTGTTGCCATTTTTCCTCCTTATTTCACCACAGCCAAGATGTCAGTTTGTCTGACAACGACATATTTTTTCTCACCAAAAGTTATCTCAGTGCCAGCGTATTTTGAATATAACACCCTGTCACCTTCTTTGACTTGCATTTCAATCTTTTTGCCGTCAAGTTCTCCACCCTTGCCTACTGCAACGACTTTTGCAATTTGACTCTTTTCTTGCGAAGCGGTTGGCAACAAAATGCCCCCTTTCGTTTCTTTTTCGCTCTCTTCTGGAAGCAAAACAACTCTATCAAAAAGTGGTTTAATTTCCATAAAATACCTCCTTAATTTCTTAAATATTATATCTCACCGCGTGACAAAAGTAAAGCAATAGCACCCTCTTTCCCTCATAGAAAGGCTTTTTTTGTCATACACATATTTGTGATACAACAACTTATAAAAGGAAGCAAGTCTTTATGCCAAAATTTTCAAATAAAAAAATTTTTATATCCATTTCTGTCGCATTTCTCTTTGTCACCGGTGTCTTTTGTGCCACCTTGCTCTCTTCATTTGTCTTGCCCGCCTCAACACAAGTTGCAGGACAAGTGAAATCCAATCAATTTGAAATTCACTTTCTTGCCTTAAACAAATCAACGCTCTCTTCTTCCGCCAGCACTCTTGCCAAAGATGTTCAATCAATCGGTGGTGGCGGATATGTTTGGAAAAATGGTGAATATTTTTATGTGGTGTCAAGTGCATATGCCAACAAAAATGATGCTGTGCTTGTGCAAAACAACTTGAAATCAAGTTCAATTGACAGTGAAATCTTTTCAGTCACATTTCCATCCATTGTGATAGAAGGAGGATATGACAGCGAAAGCAAAAAGGTGCTAGGCAAAGCGGTAAACATTTTTGAGACCAGTTATCTTGCTCTTTTTGATGTTGCAATAAGTCTTGACACACAGGTCTATAACGAGATATCGGCAAGACTTGCAATAAACTCAAATCATGCCAATATAAATTCTGTTATTGCCGATTTTCAAACTCTCTTTTCTCAAAGTGATGACAGCAAAATATCAGCGCTGTCTATTGCCCTTTCCTCTCTTTCAAAAATATCTGCAAACCTATGCTCTGGCGTGATAATAAACAGCGGTCAAACTTATTCATCACTGATCAAATATCGCTATACCGAAATTCTTTCTCTACTTTCTTCATTGTGTGAAAACTTGAATAAAAGTTGAAATGATTTTACAAAAAAAGCGTCAACATTTGACGCTTTTTTTACATTGCCTGCATAGGTTCAATATCAATTGAAGTCGATGATGAATCTCGCTCTGCCTTAACCGATCTGCAAGAGATTTCATATGCCGTTCGCACTTCTTTTCTTCCATCATCAAAGCATTTTGTGTATTCTCTTGATTGAATCCTTCCTTCAATATGAAGTTTTGTGCCGACTTGTTGTTTTGAAATATATTGAGCATTTCTGCCCCAGAAAATACAAGGGAGATAATCTGATCTATTAAACTTCCCACGATTGACAGCCACCAAGGCGTCACATATTTCTCTTCCAAAAGGCGTTTTACGATAAATTGGTTTGTCACAAATGAAGCCTGTCAAAGTTATCTGATTGACATTGTCTCTGTCAGATGCAAATTCCTCTCTCTCCTCTTCATTCATAGTGTCCTTGGCAAAGAAATATAAGATAAGTTTGCTCTTCTCTTCTTCCTGCCTATTATATGAACGAAATTCACCTTTGACAGCAAGCAAGTTGCCATCTGCAAGGTCAATATCCTTGCTCTCAACCAGTCTTTCAGGAATGGTTACTGGAATGAGGTCTGGCACTTGTGAACGCCTTTCAACCTCTGCGAAAAGTTCATAAAACCATTCCCCTTCAATTTGATGAGTTTTTCTGGCTTCCCCTTTGATTTTTCCCACGATAAAAGCCTTGTTGTTTGTGTTTTCATTGTTAAAAAGTTTGTTTTGCATTTTTTCCTCCAATTATTTAAGGCTTTGCACGCCATTGTTGTCAACAACAAAATTGTCATGATAAATTAAATCGCCGACGCATGTCACTTTGTATCCTTTCATTGTCAAACGTTCAAGTATCATTTTTGTCGACTCTACCACATTGTCAGCGTTGTTATGACAAAGGATAATCGACCCATTTTGGACTCTATCAAGCACACGCGTTGTCACTTCTACCGATGAAAGACCTTTCCAATCGAGAGAATCAACGTCCCATTGGATTGTGGTCAGTCCCAAACTTTCGCAGGTGGAAAGAAGAGTGTTGTTGTAAGAGCCATAAGGCGCTCTGAATAACGACACTTCTTTGCCTGTCAAATTTTCAATTTTGGTGGTTGAAGTTTCCAGTTCTTTTTTTATCGTTTCGCTGTCAAGTTTGACCATGTCAGGATGTGTATTTGAATGGGTGCCAATTTCCATTCCAGCCTCATCTATCTTTGTGACCATTTCTGGATATTTATCTACCCAGAAGCCAACAAGGAAGAATGTTGCTGTTGCGTTGTAGGAAGAAAGCACCTCCAAAATTTCTTCTGTTTTGTCAGCACCCCAAGCGGCATCAAAGGATATGGCGACTTGTTTTTCCTCTGTCTGCACACGATAAATGGGCACTTTTCGACTGCTGTTGCCGAAAAAAACTGATGCGGCACTACTGCCCTCTATTGAAAGCGTCAAGAGAACAGCGACCAAAATCATTGCAAGCGCAATTTTTATGGTCTTAGATTTGATAACGCAAAATGGCATTTGCAAACCTCACTTTTAATAATAGATTTCTTCAAGTCTTCTGTAAAAGGATAACTTGCCCTATTTTGTTAGTTTTTGTTCACCTTTGTCGAATGACTTTGTTTCAATTATATTTTTCAGCCATTTTGATTATGACAAAAAAGACAGCCTTTCATCAGGCTGTCCTTAATCCTTGCATTTGGCATACAGTTTTTTGCTATACAATATAGTTTGATATAGAAATAAACTGCTTTTTGATAATTTCATTTCCAGTGTTCAATCTATCCACGCTTGGCAATTTCTTTGTTTCCAGTGGCAACAATTTTACGCCAAAATCAACTGCCAAAACAATGTTGCCGTCACCTGCACAAGCAAATGCGACCTTCTTTCCACCTTTTGCAAAGTTGACATATTTGACGCCTTTGCGATAACGCTGTGCAAGAGGAAATTCTTTGGTGTTTATCTTTTTGATATAACCATTGTCTGTCACTGCAATAACTTGCGTGAAATCATTTTGTCCAGCATAGACAACATAGTCTCCTTCTTCCAAGTTGATGCCTTTCACGCCAGCAGAAATTCTGCCTTGAATTGGCACTTCGCTCTTATCGAAATTGAGACTCATGCCGTCTTTTGTGAGCATAAGCAAAGTGCCTTTGCCTCTTTCCACTTCTGCTCCGATGACTTCATCTCCATCATTCAATTTTACGCCTTGATAGAAAGATTTGACAGTTATGCAGTCTTGCATGGTTGACTTTTTGCACATTCCCTGTTTTGTGTAAAACAAAACATTTGTGTTGTCAGACTTGATAATAAATGTCACAGGGAATTCAGAAGATGGACAATTTTTGTCAATCTTTGAAAGCAAACATCCTTTGTCACGCCATTTGCATTCTGGGATCGCATCAACTTGCACTTTGCAAATATTTCCTTTCTTGGTAACAAACATCACAACATCTTTTGATGAGAGTTTGACCACCTTGCTGTGCACATCTGACAGGGTTGAATTGTCAAAAAGAGTCTTTTGTGACATTGAATAGTTTTTCAGTGGCACTTTTTTGATTGTTCCAATGGCAGATAATGCAACCATAAAACTCTTATCTTCTGTCTCCTCTTGTTTTGCCTCTTCCACTTTGATTTCGGCAGACTTTGCCAGTTTGCTTCTTCGAGGATTTGCATATCTTTTCTTGATTTCTGTTATTTCTTGTTTAACAATATCAAGTTGCGCTTTCTTTGAAGAGAGAATTCTTTCATATTCTGCAATTCGGGCTTTAAGTTCTTTGAGTTCTTCTTGAAGTTTTGTCACTTCCAAATTGACAAGCCTTGCAAGACGCATATCAAGAATAGCCTGTGCTTGACGATCTGACAGGTTGAATCTTGTGCGAAGTTTTGTCTTTGCCTCGCTCACACTGGCTGATTTTTTGATAATCTTTATCACTTCATCGATATTTTTGATTGCGATGAGAAGCCCTTCAACAATATGTGCTCTTTCCTTGGCTGCGTTAAGGTCAAACTTGGTGCGTCTGACAATAATCTCTCTTTGGTATGCTGTGTAATATGAAATTATCTCCATCAGACCAAGTTGTTTTGGTTTTCCGCCTGCGATAGCAACCATATTGATTGCAAACGACACTTGAAGATTTGTTGCCTTGAAAAGATATTCAAGAATCTTCTTTGGATTTGCATCTTTTTTAAGTCTGATAACTGCCCTCATACCTGTTCGGTCACTCTCATCACGGATTTCAGCGATAGATGAAAGTTTGTCTTTGTTTGTCTCTTTGAGTTCGGCAATCTTTTGAAGCAAAAGGGCTTTATTGACTTGATAAGGAATTTCGCTGATGACAAGATTGGTCTTATCGCCAACAGTTTCAATATTGACTTTTGATCGTATGATTATTTTGCCTTTACCTGTTCTGTAAGCCTGCTCAAGACCTTCATCAAAGATAAGTTCTCCCCCAGTTGGAAAGTCAGGCGCTTTGATGATTTTCATCATTTGTTCAAGTTTGATATTTGGATTGTCGATGTATGCAACCACACCGTCAATAACCTCTCCAAGGTTGTGAGGAGGAATGTTTGTGGCAACACCAACGGCAATTCCTGATGCGCCATTGACAAGCAGGTTTGGAAATCTGCCAGGAAGCATATCAGGTTCTTTCAAAGTGTCATCAAAGTTAAGTGACCAGCGAACGGTATCTTTTTCAAGGTCACGCATAAGTTCCATAGCAAGCGGAGCAAGTCTCGCCTCTGTATAACGCATAGCCGCAGGACTGTCACCATCGACAGACCCAAAGTTTCCATGTCCGTCAACAAGTGGAGCACGGAGAACAAAGTCTTGTGCCATACGCGTCATAGCATCATAAACAGAAATATCACCATGAGGATGATATTTTCCGAGACAGTCACCAACAATTCTTGCAGATTTTCTGTAAGGTTTGTCTGGTGTAACGCCAAGTTCCAACATAGAATACAAAATCCTGCGTTGGACAGGTTTAAGTCCATCTTCCACACGTGGAAGTGCTCTGTCCATAACAACCGTTTCAGTGTATGGTATCATTGAGTCGTGAAGCACCTCGTCAATAGAACGCAAAATTATGCCATGCCCTGTCCCATCCATGTCATTCTTATCTTTTTCTTCTTCTACTGCTTTTGGTGGCTCTTCTTTATTGCCTATGATATCATCATAACTCATTTGTCCACCCTCAAAATTTTCTTTGTCTTGCACTGCACTACCTCTCAACCATTTTTATAATTTTTGAAAAAGTCATCTTCTCTGTCAAAGTTGGCATATGTGTTGATATATTTCTTTCTTGCTTCAATATCATCACCCATAAGAGTTGTCACAATTCTCTCTGCCTCAGCCGCATCATCAATGCTTACTTGAATGAGGTTGCGTTTTTCAGGATCCATCGTTGTCTCCCAAAGTTGTTCTGGATTCATCTCGCCAAGACCTTTGTATCTTTGAAGTGAATATCCTCTTCCCACACGTGCAATCGCTTGTGGAAGTTCTTCATCTGAGTAAACATATTCGGTGTAATCTTTTTTATAGACCTTATATAATGGTGGAAGTCCAACAAACACGTGTCCATCATTGATAAGTTCTCTCATATACCTGAAAAAGAAAGTCAAAAGAATTGCCCTGATATGAGCACCATCTTGGTCTGCATCAGAAAGGATGATCACTTTGTTATACCTAAGTGATGACAAATCAAAGTCTTCACCAATGCCTGTGTCAAGTGCTGATATGATTGTCCTGATTTCCTCGTTTGCAAGCACTTGGTCAATTCTCTTCTTTTCGGCGTTCAAAGGTTTGCCTCTAAGTGGCAAGATTGCCTGAAAGCGTCTATCTCTTCCCTGCTTTGCACTTCCGCCCGCAGAATCACCCTCAACGATAAAAAGTTCGCACTGCTCTCTGTTTCGTGAAGTTGCGGCAGCGAGTTTGCCAACGAGGTTAAAGTTTTCAGCAGAGTTTTTGGCACGAGTGAGTTCCTTTGCTTTTTTTGCCGCCTCTCTCACTTTGGCAGCACCTTTTGCCTTGCCAATAATGACCTCTCCAATTGTGCCATTTTTCTTTTCTTCAAAGAATGCTGTCAATTTTTTTGTTGTAAGGCTCTCAACAATTGTTCTTGCCTCTGGATTGCCAAGTTTTGTTTTGGTTTGTCCTTCAAACTGAACATTGGTCATCTTGACATTGATGACACAGGTTATGCCTTCCCTAAAATCTTCTCCCAAGAAATTGGATTCTTTTTCTTTCAAAAGCCCACTTGATCTTGCATAGGCGTTCATAACCTTTGTGAAGGCATTCTTAAAGCCAGTCTCATGCGTTCCGCCCTCAATCGTTGGGATGTTGTTGACAAATGAGAAAGAACTTTCTGTGTATGAGTCAGTATAAATGAAAGCAACTTCCAGATCAAAGTTGTCTTCCTCTGCATTGAAATATACAGGCTTTGAAAAGAGTTTGCTTTTTCCTTCAACAAGATAGGAAACGAAGTCAGAAATTCCGCCTTCATAATGAAAAACTTCTTCCCTTCCATCGTTTTCATCTTTAAGCACCAGCCTAAGCCCTTTGTTGAGGAAAGCAAGTTCTCTTGCTCTGACTGCAATAGTTTCAAAATTAAATTTCAAAGAGCCAAACATCTCTTCGTCAGGCAAAAAAGTAACCTTTGTCCCAGTCTTCTTGGTTGAGCCAACCATTTTGAGAGGTGCAACTGGCACACCACTGTGCATCTTGCCTTTTTCATCTTTGAATGAGTGGAAGCCTATAAAATATTCTTTCCCGCCTTTATAAACTGTGACATTGCAAAACTTTGAAAGAGCATTTGTTACTGATGCACCCACGCCATGCAATCCACCTGAGAATTTGTAATTGGAATTGTTGAATTTTCCACCTGCATGCAAGGTTGTGTAAACGACTTCAACACCAGACTTATGCATTGTTGGATGTTCATCAACTGGGATACCACGTCCATTATCCTCAACGGTTGCACTTCCGTCTTTGTTGAGCGTGATTGATATTGTGTCACCATAACCATTTGAAATTTCGTCAATGGCGTTATCCACAATTTCCCACAAAAGATGATGATACCCTTTTGGACCAGTTGTGCCGATATACATACCAGGTCTAAGCCTTACCGCATCAAGTCCTTCAAGCACAACTATATCTTTTGAATCATAATTTTTTCCAGCCATACATTACTCCAAAATAACTTATCTGCAAATATTATAACATAAAAATAAAAATTAAACCAAGTTTTTTTGGCGTAATGTTGATAAGAAATTTTATGAATATTTATGCGTTTTATTGCAAACATATTCATATTAAATAATTTGTTTAATTGTGCATATGCTAATATAAAAGGGAAAAATTTATGAAAAAAATTGTTTTAACAGGTGGTGGCACTGCTGGTCATATCTACCCTGCACTTGCTGTGAGAGAAAGACTCTCTCGGGAGACAGAGGTTCATTTTGTTGGCGGAAACGGAATGGAAAAAGATATCCTCAAAAATGAAAAGGATATCTCTTTTCATCAAATCCGCACAGTAAAGTTGGAGAGAAAATTGACTCCAAAAAATTTGCTTATCCCTTTCAAACTCATTTTGGCAATTCATGATGCAAAGAAACTTTTGAAAGAAATAAAGCCTGATATTATATTTTCAAAAGGTGGCTTTGTGTCTGTGCCAACAGTAATCGCTGGAAAAAAACTTGGCGTGCCTATTGTAAGTCATGAGTCCGATCTTTCAATGGGACTTGCAAACAAAATTATACTCAAAAAATGTGACATAATGTGCACCTCTTTTGAAGAGACTGCCAAAGTGGACAAGAAATGTGTTTACACAGGTCAGCCAATTCGCAAAAAAGTTTTTCGTGGTGACAAAAGCAAAATTCAAAGTCAAGGCAATTTCGATTCAAGCCTGCCAAACCTTCTTGTCATTGGCGGTTCACTTGGAGCAAAGTTTATCAATGAAAAAGTTTGGGGCAATATTGACAAACTGACACAAGAGTTTAACGTTGTGCATATCACAGGCAAACAAGCAAAAGAAAAACATAGCCACAAAAATTATTTACAAATCAGTTATGCTGAAAATATTGGTGACTTCTTTGCTTGGAGCGACATTGTGCTCTCACGTGCTGGCGCTGGTGCAATAAATGAATTTGTTGCACTGAGAAAACCTGCACTGCTTATTCCATTATCAAAAAAATGTTCACGTGGCGACCAAATTGAAAATGCAAAATTATATGATAAAAAAGGTCTTGCTGATATTTTGGAAGAAGAAGATTTTGATAATGTTCTTTTTATGATAAAATTAAAAAATCTACTCAAAAATGCAAAAAATTATATTAAAAACATGGAAAAAATGCAAAGTTTTGATGCAAGTGAGAAAATAGTCAAGATCCTTGAAAATACAGCACAAAAAAATATTCAAAAATGACAAAATAACAGAATATTTTTGCAAATAAAAAAGTAAAAATAAAATAATAAAATAAATATTACAAAATATGACATAAAAAAAGCAAAATTATCTTTGCTTTTTTATTTTTTATTTATTTTTTTCGACTTTTTTTTAATATTTTCGAAATAATTTATTTTTGCTGTTTGTATTATACGCTCTTTTTCTTTCTCCTAAGATTTCCTTTATGACAGGATACCCAAAACCTTCGCTATTTTTATTGAAAGTTATCGCCTTGCAACATGAAAGCAACTTTTGTTTGACTTGGTCAGGACTGAGCGACCCTTCCTTTTCAAGAAGCAATGCAACAACCCCTGCAATCATTGGCGTTGCAACAGACGTGCCACTCAACTTCACATAATCACCCTTCACGCCACACGATGTTATATCAACAGATGGTGCAACAAGGTCAGGCTTAAATCTTTGAAAGGCAGGGCCTCTGGATGAAAAATCTGCTATCTCAAAAAAGTTTGGATCAAAGTTGTCACTATCTATTCGGTTGTCATCAAAGCCACCAACAGTGATAATTCTGCCACTCACACCTGGACTTTTTATCGTTTGAAACTCTGGACCGCTGTTCCCGGCAGCAGCGACAACAACAATACCTTCCCTCCAAAGTGCTTCACTGCCTGCCATAATTGGATCGTTGAAGCCAACAGGTTCACTGCCAAAACTCATGCAAACCACTTTGATGTCATATTGTTTATGATTGTTGTAAACCCATTGCATCGCATCAATGATTTTGTCAGCCGATGCCTCGCCCTTGCCGTTTAACGCTTTGAGCGATATGATCTTTGCTTGCGGTGCAATGCCACAATACTTGCCACCTGAAAGACAACCATTGCCAGCGCAAACACCACTCACAAAAGTTCCATGTCCGTTATCATCATAGATCTTTTCTTTGCCACCTACAAAATCTTTGAAATAAATCACCCTGTCCTCTTCCAAAAGAAAGTCTGGATGAGGGGCAATTCCAGTGTCTATAAAAGCAACATTGACGCCCCGTCCACTCAGTGACAAACCATCAAGTTCAAATATCTTCTTTGCGACATTCATGAGAGTTGTCGCTTTGGATAATGAATAAATGAAAGAAACTTGACTTAGAGATGAAAGAGATAAAATTTGCTTTTTCGTCAAACGCAATTTGAAAGAGTTTATGAATAAATATTCGTCAAGAACCTGACACTTGTTATGTAAAAGATATTTTTTCAGTCTTGGAAAGTCAAAGGCTTTGACAATGCAATCCACTTTTTCATTTTCGCTTGAAATGAAGACCTGTGACAAGAGAAGTTTATCAATTTTGCTATAATTCATTTGAGAAGAGAAAGCATCCTTTTCACATTTTGATAGTCTTGTTCGCTTAATCCACTTTTAAGCCCTTCTACCAAACTTTCAAGTTGTTCATAATCAAATGTTCCTTCTCTCTTTTGTTTTGCCACTTCGTCAAAAAGTTGCCTTTCAAGTTGATCTTTCGGCATATCTTTCAAAGAGTTGTATTTCTTTGCAATATCCTCTTCGCTGACAATCTCTGCCCTTTTGTCTTGCCTTTTGGTGTAATCAAACTGCGAAAGTTTTCCCATATTTTTTCACTCCTCTACTTTCAATATATGTTCACATTTTGCCTTGTTGCACTATTTTTTCGAAAAGCGAATATAATTTATTTATGGAAAATAATGTCTATGAAATGTTGTCAAAAATGATGGCTAATAGTCAAAATCAAGGACAAAATGGAGGGGGAAATTTTAATAACAATTTCTCCACCTCATCAGTGCAGTCGCAAAATCCAAGTTTTTCATATTATCCGCAAGAGGCCTACCCAAACCAAGAAAATGCCTCTTCTGCCAGTGCAATGGCCTTTTCGCCTGACAACGCCCTTCCACTTTTATTGCAACTTCTCTCATCAAAAGGTGGAAGCGGTGGACTGCTTTCACTTTTGGGAGGCGGTGGCAACAACCTATCATCTCTTCTCTCTTCACTAGGCAAGAAAAAAGAGGAAGACTCTTCTTCCCCTTTGCCAGATGACGATATCATTTTATAAAATTATATTTCAAGTTTGGCAAGACTGTCTGCCACAGAGCCATTTTTGAAATAATAAAACTTTTTGCAAAGTTTTTGCGCTATTGATGGCTTTGTCGTTGCAATAATCAAAGTCGTCTTTTTTGTTTTTAATTTTTTGATCATATCAAGGACAACTTCCATTGATGCCTCACTTAGTCTATCAAAAATGTTGTCAACCATCAAAAGATCAAGGTTATCTCTCATAGAAAGCCTAATAAATGAAAGGACATATTTCTCTTCCAAAGACAATTCTTTTATTTTGCGATCCTTTATTTTTTCTATGGCGTATTCTATAATTATTTCATTTATCTTATTTTCAACATCAGCCTCTTTCATTCCCCACGCTTTGAGAATATATTTGAAGTTTTCATAAACAGTTTTCTTTTCAAGAAATACAGGAGTTGAAGGGATATATCCAGCAGAAATATCTGTGCGATAGTCAAGTTTATCAAGAGGAATGTCTTTTATATACACCTCTCCCTTTGTCATTTTTTCAAGTTTTGCAAATATACGCAAAAGACTGGTCTTTCCACTCTCGTCTTCACCAATAAAAGCCACACTTTCGCCATCTTCAATGTTCATATTGACATCATACAAAGCGTAATATTCACGAGTGAATTTCAAAAACAAATTCTTTACTTCAATCATAGCAACCTCTTTTATCATTTTACTATAATCGAAAAAAAAATAAAAGCAAATTTTGCTTTTATTTGATTTTTAGCACAAATTCTTCTGAAATATTGTCCGTGCCAATCAAAATTTGCCCTGTGCCATCGCCATTATCTTGCACTTGACCTGCAATAACTCTAAAAGTCAAATTGACAGGCTCTTCGCTTTTGAAAATATATGATTTGTTTGTCACCTCGGCAAACTTTTCAAAGGCTTCTGCCCCCGCCTCGCCTTTGCTTAACTTGACTAAGTGCGTCAAAGACTCCCAATAGTCTGACTTATCAAAAGTAAGAGTCAACTCTTCTTGATTTTCTTCCCAAAAAGTCAAATTGACAGGTTTGTCTGACTTAATCAGCACATCAACTGACTCACTTTCAAGTCTGGAATCTGTTTGAAAATTTATTCGAAGGACATATTCATCACTTCCAGCAGACGTTGCTTCGCTTATAAATGCCGATTTTATCATAGTGGAATCTTCACAGCCTACAAGCAAAAATGCAAAAGATAACAAAAAAAGAGCAACAATATTTTTTAGTTTCATTTTTCACCTCAAAATATTATTGCTCTTTGAAAGGCTTTTTAATCATCAAAAGGCATTTTCAATATGTGAAATTTGATCACCCAAAATTTCAATCACATCAAACCTAATCTCGCACTTTTCATACAAATCATTTTCAAGCATAAAAAGAGTGCTTGTCTTTCTTATCTTATGTTGCTTTCGCTCGTCCACTGCTTCGCTTGGTCTTCCAAACGCCAGTGTTTCTCGCTCCTTAACTTCCACAAAAACAAGTGTTTTCTTGTGTAGAGCAATTATATCAATTTCACCAACTTTGTTTTTATAATTTCTTTCCAAAATCTTATATTTTTTCTTTTTTAAGAATTTTATTGCTTGCTCTTCACCTATCATGCCTTTAATGCGATTAAACTTTTTCATCAGTCGAGTGTTATCCTCCCAATTCGGCTTTTGCGAAAGTCATCAATGATGGCTTGTGCCGTCCTTTCTATGTCAATCTCGCCTCCGCCTCTCACATAACCTCTTTTTCTTGCAATACCTTCAAGTGATAAATCTTGTCCAAAGCGTTTTTCAAGCAGTGGGAGATAATCTTTTTTGAGAAAGGCAAGAAGTTCCTCTGCCAATTCTATTTGATCAACCACTTGGTCTTTTATACTTCCAATAAATGCCAACTTTTTTGCCACCTCTTGATCGGCAAGGTTTGGATATAATGTTCCTGGTGTGTCACAAAGTTCAATATTATCACCTATTGCCACCCATTGACGCATTTTTGTCACGCCCGGTTTGTTGCCAGTGACCATTTTTGACTTTCCGCAAAGATTGTTTATAAGCGTGCTTTTTCCTGAATTTGGCACGCCGACAACCAACGCTCTGATTGCCACCTTAACGCCCTTTGCCTTATATTTTTCTATTCTGTCTTTTGCAAGGTTATTTATCTTGGTTTTTATTATCTTGCCTGCCCCTGACATCGTGCTGTTTAGGCAGACATAATCACTCTTCTCACCCTTAAATCTGGTGACAAAATTTTTTATTTTTTCTTCATCTGAAAGGTCGATTTTGTTTATAACAAAAAGTATTGGCTTGCCTTGTGAAAGAGTGTCAAGTGATGGGTTGATTGATGAAATTGGTGCTCGTCCGTCTAAGACATACAAAATGACATCAATGCTTGGAAGCATTGACTTCATCTCTTTAAGAGCCTTAGTCATATGTCCGGGAAACCAATTTATTTTCATTTTTTCTCCTGTTTTTTGAGTAAATCTGGTCGAAGTTTTTTTGTTTTTTCAAGTGCTTGTTCTTCTCTCCAACGAGCAATCTCTTTATGATTGCCAGAGAGAAGCACTTCTGGCACAGATAATCCACGAAAAAGACTTGGACGAGTATATTGTGGATATTCCAAAAGATTGTTTGAAAAACTCTCTTCTTGCAAACTGTCATTTGAGATAACCCCTTCCACAAATCTGCAAAGAGCGTCAATAATCACCATTGTTGGCAGTTCGCCACCAGTTAAAACATAATCACCAATAGAAATTTGCTGAGGCTTGAAAATTTCAACCACCCTTTCGTCAATTCCTTCATAGTGACCGCAAATAAAAATAAGATGTTCCTCTTTCGACAACTCTTCTGCAATTTTTGCATTGAAAGTTTGTCCGCTTGGGCTTGCCATAACTATGTGGCTTTTCTCATCCAGCACGCTTTCCACTGCGTCACACACAGGCTGAGCCATCATAAGCATTCCTGCTCCGCCACCAAAAGGATAGTCATCACATTTTTTATGCTTGTCCTGTGAAAAATCTCTTATATTGATGATATTTATCTTTATTTTTCCACTCTCTTGTGCTCGTTTGATTATACTCTCACCGAGTGGAGCAAAACTTTCAGGAAAAAGTGTCAATATGTCGATCACCATACGCTCACCTCGTCAAACTTATCCTTGTTGACAACAAGAGTGTCTCCATCTCGATCAAAAACACCATCAACAAAAGGTGTTTGAACAGTTCTGCCGTTGCAATCAATGATAAAGTTGAAAGTCGCACCATAGTTTTCGACATCAACAATTTGTCCCACAAGATTGCCCTCTTTGTCATAAAGAACCATGCCTATAAGGTCATCAACAAGAAGTTCATCCTCTTCAAGTGCATTTTTGATAAGATCTTTGTCGAGCATTATTCTCTTGCCTCGCAACGACTCTGCCATATTGCGATCGTCAATGCCTTCAAATTTGACATACAAAAAACCTTGTCGAAGAGAAATGTTTGAAATTTCAAACTTCTTCCCTTCAACATAGGCCTCTTCCATTCCATTGAACACCGCATTCACATTTGTGGAAATCTGCGCTTTGACTTCCCCGCGAATGCCCTGTGGTTTGACAATTTTTGCCACTTCAATCAAAGACATTATTCACCAAATTTGACAAAGACTTTCTTGCGAGATTTTGCAAGCATAGATTTTACAATCGTTCTTATGCTTGATGCAATCTTTCCGCCCTTACCGATAATCTTTCCCATATCGTCAGGGTTGACTTTAACGAAAATGGTAACTTCCGTCTCTGTTTCTTCCATAGAAACTTCGACAGCGTCTTCGTCTTTAACAAGACTTTTGACGATATATTTGACAAGTTCTTCCATAAATTCTCTCCTTATTTTACCTCAATTCCGCTTTTTACAAGAAGTTGCTTTGCAGTTTCTGTTGGTTTTGCACCGTTAGCAAGCCATTGTTTTGCTTTGTCAGCATCAATCTTGATTGTTGCAGGATCAGTAAGTGGGTTGTAAGTTCCGATCATGTCGATAAACTTCCCATCTCTTGGAGAACGAGAATCTGCCACGATAACTCTGTAAAATGGAGATTTTTTGTCACCAAGTCTTGTAAGTCTGATTTTTACTGCCATAATTTCCTCCTTTATAGATTTAATATCTTGTTCAGGCATAACGCCTGCGATATTACGACTAGAATTTTGGTCTGAATCCACGACCATTTTTGAATTGTTTCATCATTTCTTTTGATTGCTCAAATTGTTTGAGAAGTTGGTTGACCTGCTGAACAGAAGTGCCACTTCCCTTGGCAATTCTCTGTCTTCTGCTCGCTTTGATAATATCTGGATTTTGTCTTTCCTCTTTGGTCATAGATTGAATGATTGCTTTGTTGACCAAAATTTGATTTTCATCAATGTCAAGGTTTTTGATTTTTCCACCCAGCCCCGGTATCATGCCAAGCAAGTCTTTTATAGATCCCATTTTTTTAAGATTTTCAATTTGAGAAAGATAGTCATCAAAGGTGAAAGAATTTTCTCTAAATTTCTTTTCAAGTGCCTTTGCCTCTTCCTCTGTCACAGCCTCTTGTGCCTTTTCAATAAGTGAAAGCACATCACCCATGCCAAGTATTCTGCTTGCAATACGGTCTGGATAAAATGGCTCGATATCGCCAATCTTTTCACCAATACCTGTGAATTTGATTGGTTTGCCGGTGATTGCCTTGATTGAAAGGGCTGCACCGCCACGAGTGTCGCCGTCCATCTTGGTCAAAACAACACCAGTAATATCAAGGTCACGATCAAAACTTTGAGCAACTGTGACAGCGTCTTGCCCTGTCATCGCATCAACAACAAGCAAAATCTCTGTTGGAGAAACTTCTTTTTTGATGTCTTGAAGTTCTCTCATCAGTTCTTCATTTATATGAAGTCTGCCGGCTGTGTCGATTATGACTGTGTCATAACCTTGCTTCTTTGCATGCTCCACTGCTTGCTTTGCCGTTTTGACAGGATTTTGTGTCCCCTTTTCAAAAACATCCACTCCCGCCTGCTTGCCAACCACTTGAAGTTGATTGATTGCCGCAGGTCTATAAATATCACAAGCAACAAGCAGTGACCTTTTGCCAGACTTTTTGAGATGTGCACCAAGTTTTGCACACATGGTTGTCTTGCCTGCACCTTGAAGCCCACACATCATGATAACTGTTGGTGGCGCTGGTGACACCATAAGTTTTTGGCTGTTTGAAGACATAAGAGTTGTCAATTCATCACGC
This sequence comes from uncultured Bacillota bacterium, assembly GCA_946499835.1. Classification (GTDB taxonomy): domain Bacteria; phylum Bacillota; class Clostridia; order Christensenellales; family UBA1242; genus Caccovivens. The sequence goes on from CAMMTJ010000004.1 coordinate 77,965, forward strand.
ACAATTTTGATGACTTGTTGTGCCGGCGTCAAACTTTTGAGCACTTCATCGCCAACAGCCTTTTCAGACACAGTTTTGACGAAATCTTTGGCAACCATATAGTTGACATCGGCTTCCAAAAGAGCAATACGCACCTCTCTCATCGCTTCTTTGATTTCAAGTTCGGTAAGCCTTCCCCTTTTTGTGAGTTTGGAAAAAATATGATTGAATTTTTCAGATAAAGATGAAAACAATGCCATTATTCTTCCCTCCTTTTAGTTTGATTTTTCAGTCTTTCATTTTCTTTTGTGACCAACTCAAACTTTTCCACAAAATGCAAAAGATTTTCAAAGTGTTCAAGTTTTGCGACTGCTTTTGTGATTGTGTCTTTGACTGCCTGACGAGAAATGTTTCTGTTGAGTGCAATTTCACTTCCAGTGAGGTCATACAAAAGAAAGTCGCCAATCACCTCTCTCTGTGTTTGACTTAATAGTGGCCCATAGGCATCAAATAGTTTGCACAGCAAAACATTTTCTTCAATCTTCATATCACAATTTGTAAAGCACTTTTACTTTACAAAGATATAATACCACAAAACTTTTTATAAAGCAAGCATTTTTTCAAAAATTCTCATTGACTTAGAAAAAAGTTGGTGATATAATCTTTGCATTGGAGAGAAAATATGGACGAAAAAAAATGTGATTTTAGAAATATATTTGATGAAAATGGCAATATTGATAGAAAGGCTGCAACTGAAATGATGAAAAACACACCAAAATCAGAACAACCTGCATTATGGCAAACTTTGATTGACTTGTCAAACTTGAAAAAAACAGCAAAACTACAAAAAAATAAAGAAGAAGAAATTGTCAAAGAAAAAGTTTCAATCACCAGTGCAAACCCAAGATGTTTTGACACTTCAACATTTTCTATGGCAAACAAACCAGAAGATATGACACGAGAAAGATATATTGATGAATATGTTGCAAAACTTGTGAACGGCTGTCATGAGATTGACGAATTTTTGAAAAAGTAATCACGGAAAAAGTTTCACAATTATTTCATTGCTGACACCAAAATAATTTTTATTGATGGCGACAAAGCCATCTTTTTCTTTTATTATGCCTTGACTTAAAAACTTTTTATAGTTGTCATTTTTTGATATATTATAGCCTAGCGCCTTTAATTTTTCTATTTCAAAACCATATTTTGTGCGCAAGCCAAGCATGATAATTTCCTCAATTTGTTCTTGCAAAGTCAGTTTTTCTTGGTATGCTTTTCCGTCATAATAGTCATCAAAAGTCTTGCCATTCATTTTTCTCACGCCGTTCTCGCAACCAACAGCACCAAGTCCAAAACCAAGATAGTCCTTACCTTGCCAATAAGCCAAATTATGTTTGCATTCAAAACCTTTTTTTGCAAAATTTGAGATTTCATATCTTTCAAAATTGTTCTCATCAAGTTTGTTTGTCACTTTTTCATAGATGTCAGCAGTCATATCATCACTTGGCAAAATAGCCTTTCCCTGCCCCACCATTTTTGCAAGAGGCGTGCCTTCTTCCACCTGCAACATATATGCAGATATATGAGTGACGCCACTTTCAATAAGCCTGCCACAAAATTCACAAATCTCGCTTGCAGAAGACTTGGGAAGACCAAGCAAAAGATCGGCGGAAATGTTTTCAAACCCCACTTCTTTTGCCAGAGCAATGCTTTCAAGTGCATCCACGCTTTTATGTCTTCTGCCCAAAAAAGCCAACTGGTTATCATTTAGTGATTGCACCCCAAAAGAAATGCGGTTGATCCCCATTTTTCTGTATCTTTCCAGTTTGCTTTTGTCCGCACTTGCTGGATTGCATTCAATAGAAATTTCACAAGCCTCATCAAAGTCAAACTTCTCTTTAAGTTTCAAAAGCACTCTTTCAATATTTTCAGCATCAACACATGATGGCGTGCCTCCGCCAAAATAGACAGTTTTTGCTTTGCCAGAAAATTCACACCTTTCAATTTCTTGGCATAACGCGTCAAAATATTTTTTCACTTTGTCTTCCGGCACAACAAAAGAGGCAAAGTCGCAATAGATGCATTTGCTTTGACAAAACGGAATATGCACATAAATTGAAAATGTTTTATTCATCATCGTTAAGTTTCAAAATCGACATAAAGGCCTCTGATGGAATTTCCACAGAACCAATTTGTCTCATCTTTTTCTTGCCTTCTTTTTGTTTTTCAAGAAGTTTACGTTTTCTTGTTATGTCACCGCCATAACACTTTGCAAGGACATCCTTTCTCATTGCAGAGATAGTTTCTCTTGCGATAATCTTATTGCCAATAGCAGCCTGAATAGGCACTTCAAAAAGTTGTCTTGGAATGATTTTTTTGAGTTTTTCTGCAATCGCTCTACCTCTTGCATAAGCCTTATCTTTATGCACAATAAGTGAAAGTGCATCACATTTTTCACCATTTAAGAGAATATCAACTCTCACAAGGTCACTTTTTTCAAAGCCTGCAATCTCATAGTCAAAACTTGCATAACCCTTTGTGCGTGATTTGAGGCTATCAAAAAAGTCATAAATTATTTCGCCAAGCGGAAGAGTATAATCAACTCGCACCCTAGATTTGTCAAGATAGACAAGGTCTTTGTAAATTCCTCGTTTGTCTTGGCAAAGTTCCATAATCGCTCCCACATATTCAGGTGGAGTGAAAATGCTCGCCTTAACAACTGGCTCTTCAATAAAATCTATTTCAACTGGCGATGGCAAGTTTGAAGGATTTGAAACCTCCAAGATCTCGCCATTTGTCTTGTGCACTTTGTAATATACCCCAGGTGCTGTCGTGATGATGTCAAGATTAAATTCTCGCTCAATTCGTTCAGTAATGATTTCAAGATGTAAAAGTCCCAAAAAGCCACAACGAAAACCAAAACCAAGCGCCTCAGACACCTCTGGTTGATATTGCAAACTGGCATCATTGAGTTTGAGTTTTTCAAGTGCATCTTTGAGTTCGTTATACTTCGCCCCATCAACCGGAAAAATACCACAATAAACCACAGGTTGCACTTTTTTGTAGCCCGGAAGTGGCACTTGCGTTGGATCATCAGCCTTAGTTATTGTATCACCAACAGCGACATCGGAGATTGTTTTTATTGAACCGGCGAGATATCCAACATCACCAGCCATCAAGACATCAACTGGCTTTGAATATGGCACAAAGACACCAACTTCTGTCACATCAAAGACTCGTCCTGTCTGCATCATCTTGATTTTGTCACCCACCCTGACTTGTCCATCAAAGACGCGTATAAGGCATATTGCTCCTTTGAAATTGTCATAATAACTGTCAAATATCAAACATTTAAGTTTGCCATTTTCATCACCTTTTGGACAAGGAAACTCTTTGACGATCATTTCAAGCACTGCATCAATATTAGTGCCGTCTTTTGCCGATATGCAAGGAGCGTGCATTGCAGGTATGCCAACGACATCTTCAATTTCCTTCTTCACCTCTTCTGGTCTTGCAGAAGGAAGGTCAATCTTGTTTATAACTGGCAATATTTCAAGGTTGTTGTCAATGGCAAGATAGGCATTTGCAAGCGTCTGTGCTTCCACTCCTTGCGAAGCATCCACAATAAGAATCGCCCCCTCGCAAGCGGCAAGTGAGCGTGAAACTTCATAAGTGAAATCGACATGCCCTGGTGTGTCAATAAGGTTGAGAATATATTCCTCACCTTGGCTATGATAAACCATACGAGTAGGTGTCAATTTGATTGTGATTCCCTTTTCTCGTTCAAGTTCCATACTGTCAAGAAGTTGCGATTGCATATCCCTTTTTTCAAGCGTGCCAGTGCTTTCAATCAGCCTGTCAGCAAGCGTGCTTTTGCCATGGTCAATATGTGCAATAATACAAAAATTTCTTATCTTTTCAAGTCTATCCATATCGCAAATATTATAACCAAAAACCTTACATTTTGCAAACAAAATGAGGAGTCTTGATAAAAGTGAATATTTTGTCATATAATATAAAAAATAAATGTGCTTTTCGTTTTGAAAGCAAGCGAAAATATGATATAATTCACATATCAAAAATTATTTTTTGGCTTCCCACTGCCCTCCCATTGCCAAAAATCAAAAATAAAAAAGGCGGACAAAAATTATGAATTTGTTTAACACTTGGCTGGTTGAAACTCCAATCGCGCACAGAGGCCTGCACGATAAAGTGCGACCTGAAAACTCACTCTCATCTTTTGCCAATGCGATTGACAATGGATATGCAATAGAACTTGATGTGCAAATGCTTTCAGATGGAACTGTTGTTGTTTTTCATGACGAATGTCTTTCAAGACTTACTGACAACGATGGGTATATCAAATTTCTCAAAAAATCAGATCTTGATATGCTTACTCTCAAAGGCTCAAAAGAAAAGATTCCAACTCTTGAACAAGCACTCTCACTTATCGCTGGAAGAACGCCTGTCCTTATCGAAATCAAAAACCCTAGCAAAGTCGGAGAATTGGAGAACAAGGTTATCGAACTTTTGTCAAATTACAAAGGTCAAGTGGCAATTCAATCTTTCAACCCTTTTGTCTTGCAATACTTTCGCGTGCACGCACCAAACATCCTGAGAGGTCAACTTGCAAGTTTCTTCAAAAACAAAAAGATGCCATTTTTTCAAAAATATGCATTAAAACGAATGCTACTCAACAAAAAGGTCAGCAAACCAGATTTCATATCATATGATGCAAAAAACTTGCCAAACAGATTTGTGGCAAAATACAAAAAACTTCCCTTGCTTGCTTGGACAGTGAAAAGCCAAAGCGAATATTTGGAAGTTGTCAAACATTGCGACAATGTGATATTTGAAAATTTCGAGCCTAAGATATAAAAAGCATGACTTTGAAAGTCATGCTTTTTGCTTATTGCAAGAAAGTTAACATTTTTGTGCCATATCTTTTTTCATTTGTTATTTCAAATGTCAAAGGATCAATTTTATCCTCTTTTGCGTGCTCACAAACAATCACTCCACCATCGGCAAGAAGTTTGCCCTCTTCTATCAAAGAAAGCACTTTTTCATAAAGTCCTTTTTTGTATGGTGGATCTATCAAAATGATGTCAAATTGCCTACCTGACAATAACTTGATTGCAAGCGAAAAATCTTTGCAAAGAACTTGCGCCTCAACATCCAAACTGTCAAGGTTTTGTTTTATCAATTTGGCACTTCTATTATCTTTATCAACAAAAACGACCTCTTGAGCACCACGTGAAAGTGCTTCTATGCCAAGTGCACCCGTCCCTGCAAACAAATCAAGCACCCGTGCCCCAGAAAGTTTGATTGCAAGCGTGTTAAAAAGTGCCTGCTTGACTAAATCAGCAGTTGGCCTGATATGTTCATATTTATTCTCAACAAGTTTGCGACCTTTATAAATACCTGCACTTACTTTCATAAGGTAATTATACAATAAAACAAAAAAGTTTGCAAATTTATAAATGATAGTTATATTTTTGCGAAAAATAATTTTTTATACATAAATTTGTAAATTATTGCCGATTTTTGCCGTCATTGTTTCGTCATTTATGCATTATTTTTGCTCCAAGTCGTAAAATTGAGATAATTCTAATTAGGAGGCTTAAATATGAAAAAAGACTACCCAAGATACACTCTCAGAATCCCAAAAACTATGATGGCAAAACTCTCTTACATAGCTGATTTCAATGGCAGAACAAAAAACAAAGAAATCGAAATGATAATAAGACGTCATATCTACGATTATGAGCGTTCATATGGGACAATTCCTCTCCCAGCAACACTCGATGAAGATGATGATTGATTTTTTTGTTAAAAATAATTGACAAAATCTTATTTAATATGTATAATGCTCTCTGTAACATTTATTTTTGCAACTTATATAGAGCAAAATTTTTGATACAAAAAATTTTGTATATACAAGTGTAATGTTACAGATCCAGAGATTATATGGACTGCTAGCTCAGTTGGCAAATGCAACTGACGCAGCGCCAAGGCGACAGCCTGCGTATGGAGCGCAAGCGAAATTAAATCAGTGGGTCCGTCTGTGACAACAAGCTCAGACCTTAAATATTGGCTTGATTATATGATTTTGGACTGCTAGCTCAGTTGGTAGAGCAACTGACTCTTAATCAGTGGGTCCGGGGTTCGAGTCCCCGGCAGTCCACCAAAAAAAGACCATCTCGGTCTTTTTTTATTGCCGGAGACTTTGCAAAGATTAACAAAATCTTTGCCCTTACTCCGCATGGCGAACCCCGGACAAGTCCAGGTCGCAAACTTTCAGTTTGGGCCATTCGGCATCTGCCTGCCTCCCGGCATGCGCCTCATACTGCGCGTCCCCGGCAGTCCACCAAACTAGACCATATCGGTCTTTTTTTATTGCCGGTGACTTTGCAAAGATTAAAAAAAAATCTTTGCCCTTACTCCGCATGGCGAACCCCGGACAAGTCCAGGTCGCAAAC
>CAMMTJ010000005.1 GCA_946499835.1 uncultured Bacillota bacterium
CAAAAGATACATCTTAAAAGATTGCCAAATGCCTGATTTGCCTTATAGTGACCACTTGACAGTTATTTCAGTATTTCAAAAAAATAATAAAAAATAAATAAAATTTTTATATTTTTTTATTTAATATTTCCTCATAAAAAAATAAATAAAAAAAATAATTAAAAATTATTAAAAATATAAATAAAAACAGCAAATTATTTTAATTTTTTGCTGTTTTATGTTATTATATAATTAGACGAATAAATTATTAACTTGCGAGGTAAAACATGGGAAAAATTATAGCGTTTGCAAATCAAAAAGGTGGCGTTGGAAAAACAACAACTTGTATCAATCTTTCTGCATACATCGCAGCAATGGGAAAGAAAGTGCTTGTTGTAGATCTTGATCCACAGGGCAATGCAACAAGCGGGCTTGGAATTGACAAAAATAGCGATATGAAAACGGTTTATGATCTCATTTCAGGCGATTGCACAGTGGAAGAGGTTGTCAAACAAACTTTGGTTGATGGGCTTGATATTCTTCCGTCTACCGTAGATCTAGCGGGAGCAGAACTTGAAATGGTTCAAATGCCACAAAGAGAAAAGATTATGAAAGGCATTTTAGAGCCATTAAAAGAGAAATACGACTTCATTATGATAGACTGCCCTCCATCGCTTGGACTTATCACTGTGAACGCTTTAACGGCTTGTGACAGCGTAATTATACCAATGCAGTGCGAATATTACCCTTTGATGGGTATAACGCAACTTATGAACACAATCAGGCTTATAAAGTTCCACTTAAATCCTTCTATTGATGTTGAAGGTGTGGTTATGACAATGAAAGACAAAAGATCCAACCTTACAAATCAGGTAAGTGATGAAATTTTGAAGTTTTTTGGCAAAAAGGTGTATTTCACATATATTCCAAGAAACATTCGTTTAGCAGAAGCGCCAAGTCATGGCGAACCTATTATGGTTTATGAGCCAAATTCAAAAGGTGCGGATGCTTACCTGTCACTTGCGGAAGAGTTTTTGAACAGAAATAAAGTTCGTTATAAAAACATAACCAAAGACACAAAAATTAAGTTGAGAGAGGTGAAATGATGAGCGGAAAGAAAGGATTGGGAAGAGGACTAGAGTCGCTTTTTGGCTTTTATGAGGATATTGGTTCTGAAACTATAACTAATCAAAAACCTGTTGAGTCAAAGCCACAATCAAAACAAAACGGTGTTACAGAACTTGATATAAACAAAATTTATCCAAATCCAAATCAGCCTAGAAAGCATTTTGATGAAGAGGCTTTGCAAGAACTGGCAAACTCTATCAAGTTGCATGGTATCATTCAACCGATTGTGGTAAACAAAGAGGATGATGACAAGTATATGATTATTGCTGGTGAACGAAGATGGCGTGCGTCTCGCATTGCTGGACTTAATGTTGTGCCAGTTGTAATTAAAAACTACACAGAAAAGCAAGTTAAGGAAGTGTCTTTGATAGAAAACTTGCAAAGAGAAGACCTTAATCCTATTGAAGCAGCAAGAGCGATCAAGCAACTTATGGAAGAGTACAACTTCACGCAAGAAGCGGTCGCTGATAGAATTGGTAAAAGTAGGTCAAACATCACAAATACTCTTCGTCTTTTAACTCTTTACCCAGAAGTTGTAAAAATGGTTGAAGATGGCAGACTTTCTGCGGGGCATGCAAGAGCGCTTGTTGTAATTGAAGATGCAAATCAACAAATTAAATTGGCGCGTCAATCGGCAGACGGAAAAATGAGCGTGCGTGATCTTGAAAAAGCGGTTAAAAATGTGTTAAATCCACCTAAAAAAGCAGTTACAAAAGTGTCAGAGCAATCGCTCGAACTTAAAGAATTGATTCAAGATATGCAAAGAGTGTTTGCAACCAAAGTTAGTGCAATAGGAAATGACAATAAAGGAAGAATATATATTGATTATTATTCAAGAGATGATTTGGACAGACTTGCAGACATGATTGAATTGTTAAAAAAGAAAGAAATTACTCTTGCAGATCTAAGAAATTACAACAAAAGATCAAAATAGTAAAATTATTACCAAAAAGGCCTATTTTAGGTCTTTTTTTATTAAAAACACGCAATTTTCACCTTGCACCCTCAAAATTTCTCTAAAACGCGTTCAAATCGATTTTTACTGTTTTGGACGAATATTCCCTCGTGAAAAAATGAGTAAAAAACAGTCTTTTTTAAGGTATAAAGTGTTGTTTGTGAAAGTCAACTGATACAATTTAACAAATTTTGAAAAACATGTGGGAAGGGTTGTTTTATAATCGTAAAAATGTTTCACGTGAAACATTTTTTATATTGGATAAACAAAGATAAAGTTTTACTTTTTGAAAAATTTTAGGATTTTGTTTGAAATATGGTTTTACAGGTGTTTTTTGATCAAAACAAAGAGTGTTTTTAATGCGTTAGTGATATTAAGGGTTGTTTTATACGCGATTGCTTGTATTGAATGTTTCACGTGAAACATTTTTATATGGATTTTACAAAAAAAATAATTGATTATGTGTTGCTCTTTTAATAAAAGTTTTAAGTTTTTTTATTAAAATCACCATATTTGACACTTTTTCTAAGCAATAGGCTAGAAGAGATTTGATTAAATAGGGTTTTAGTTAAGAAAATGAAGATATTTACCTATTATAACTGTTTTTTTTGCAAAATTATAATGTTTCTCCTAAAAAACCTTGATTTTAACATAAAAACTAAATATAATAAAAATGTAATCCGCTGGGGCTAATACTGGTAGGCATTGTGCCCTTCCACTGTTAGCGATCTTGTAAAAGGTCGCGGATTTTTTATTTTTGAAACTTGGTTTATGATTAAGTTTAGTGCTTGTAAGTTCATTTAGTTTGCAAAGCGTTAGGCGTTAATTAAAATTGTAAGAAGTTAGGCAAATATAATAAAGTAAAGATTGCACAAGAGGATTTCTCCAACCTATCTTATATAAAAGCAAATTACCAATGAGATTTTCTAACGAAGTAGGAAAAAGGTTATGCTTTGGTAAGAGTAAATAAAAAGGGGTTGATAAATAATAAGAAAAACGATCTTTTTGTTGTCTTGCAATTCTAAAAAGCAAGTTATAGACAAATGAAAATAAAACAACCTCATAGACAAAAATCGAATTTCAAAAAGATAATTACAAACTTGAAGGCCGGGAGAAAAACCATTTGATCCTTAGAAGATTTTGGTTGATGCCGTAGACACCCTATGAGATGTTTGTTTATATTAAAAATAAAACGTCAGGATCACTTAGAACACATTTACAATATCTGTTATAAGCTTACTTTTAATAAAAGATCATAATAGTTTGTGTAGTTATGTAAAAATAACTTTGATATGATTATTTATTGTTGATTACAAAAATTCAGTATCGTTTTTGGATTAAAACCGTGCATAACATATTTCTTATTTAAGTTTATCTTTATGTATTACAATGTCGCAAAAATAACAAATAATCTTATATATAAACGCCAGGCACAAATCAACTTATAAAATCAAAGTATCAGGTTTGATTATTCTTTTTTATTCTCATGTATTTAATTTAACAACAATCTTTTTATATTTGAAAACAAACAATATTTTTTTTGTAATTTGTAAGAATATGTGAAAGTTAGAAACAAAGACTCTTAAAAGATTAAATTGACCTTAAATGCAAACTAAATCTTTGAATTTTGTTTTGAGTAAAAATATAGATATGGTATAATCTTGACAAGGAGGAAATCATATGAAACTTAAAGGATCAAAAACTGAGAAAAATCTTATGGAGGCTTTTGCTGGCGAAAGTCAAGCAAGAAATAAATACACTTTCTATGCTTCACAAGCAAAAAAGGATGGTTATGAACAAGTTGCTGCTATTTTTGAAGAAACAGCAAACAATGAAAAGGAACACGCAAAAATGTGGTTCAAAGAATTGCATGATGGTGCGATTCCAGACACATACACAAATCTTCTTGATGCTGCTGCAGGTGAACATGGTGAATGGGTTGAAATGTATGTAAGAATGGCGAAAGATGCAAAAGCAGAAGGTTTTACAGAAATTGCTAAGAAATTCGAAGGCGTTGCAGCAATCGAAAAACGTCATGAAGAAAGATATGCTCTTCTTTCAAAACTTATCAAAGAAGGAAAAGTATTCAAAAAGACAAAGAAAACTGTTTGGATTTGCAGAAACTGTGGACATATTCATGTTGGAACAACTGCTCCTAAAGTTTGTCCTGTTTGTGCTCATCCACAATCTTACTTCGAAGTTTACAACGAAGAATTTTAATTGAGATTTTTAATAAAATAAAAAAATAATGCTTGACATATGAGCATAAAAGTTTATTATGGTTATAAAAATATAATAAAAATACTTTATTATTTAGTTATATAAAAATAACCATAGGGATAACATATAATAAAAATTTGCTGTTAGGTTTTTAGCAAATAATAATATTTTTATGCTAGAAGATTGTAGAGCATATACTAGCACATTATACCATTGAAATTTGATTTATTTTTTCTAAATCATTTTGATGTCAATATATTTTTCTAAAAGTTTTTCTTAAAAATTTTTTTAGAAAAGGCACAAAGTGTGCATAAACTTATAAAACATACGTAAAAGGGGTCTTTCATGATTTATGCTTTTATTGTTTTAATTGTCGTGATCTTTGCTTTTATGATCTATTTTGCTGTGCTTCGGGCAAGGAAGAACGGAACTGAGTATTATATGAATTTGATCTTGCTCAAACGATACAATGCTCTTGCTAAAAAAGTTTTTGGCAAAACGGAAGAGTATCAGTTGAAATTTGTGCAAAAGGAAGAATTTCAAGCGGATGACTTTTGTAAAAATATAGAAAGCATAAAGAAGATTGACAGAAATTTCTATTTTCTAAAAAAATATTTGGAAAGTGGCAAAAAAGATGAAAAATTCAAAGATCAGATAGAAAAAAATATAGAAATCATAAAAAGTGAGCAAACTTTTCAATATCTGGATAAAAATTTTCAATATGGAAAACTTCTTGAACTTGCTGTGCAAGCCATTCCATATCATCCGCTTAGCGAAGAGATTTCACCGCTATTTGGAAATGCCAAGGCTTATCATTTTGGCGATTTTGCCATGATTCCTGCTGGTAAAAATATCGTTTTTGTGAATGTGAAAGATGTTTTTGAAAGCAAGATTTTGACAAAAGGAAAAGTGAAATTTGCTTTGCATTTTGAGGAAGAACATGAAGTTGACTACGATGGTGAAGAGCCACTAGACGAACTTGATTTTAGGCAGGAAAAAGATGTCAAAGAAAATGGCGAAGAAGAAATTTTAACGCATGTAAAATGTTCGGTCTTTACATTAAAAGTGAAATTTGAAGATGAAGAAGTTGTCAAAAAAATTCATCTTATGAAAAGCAAGGATATAGAACTTGCTAGGCAATATGCCAAAGAGGAAAAATAAAAGCATACCCATGTGGATATGCTTTTTTTAGTCGATATATGCACCATCTGGTTTTGGTTTGTAAGCGACAATTGCAATAAGTTTGTTTTTGTATTTATTTTCTTTTGTGCGTTGGAAATCGATGTAAAGTTTTTCTCTAAAAGTCTTTGTCTGTGCAATTTTGAATCCATGATCTGACAAAATGTCAACAAGTTCGTCTTCATCAAAAAACTGTCTTTTAAGCGTTTTACCATAAGGAGTCGTGTATGTGACAAGGTTGGTGTTTGGATCGTAAGAAGGGTTCATTTTTTTAAGATGTCTTTCTTTAATCGATCTCATAACGATATAAAACCATCCGCCTGGTCTGAGGACTCTATAAATTTCATCCAAAGCCTTTTCAAACTCTGCAAAAGTCAGATAATGTAGAACAAGACGGGCATAAACAAGGTCAAAGATTTCATCTGGATAAGGCATTGGATCTCTCACATCTTCAAGTTTGACTTGAATTTGTTTTGTTAAGCCATATTTTGCAACCACTCTTTTTGAATAATCTTTTCCTTCTGGGTCAATAGTTGTGGCAATAATGCGAGTAGAGGCATAACGTTTTGCCATACGCACCTCAGCAGAACATCCTGTGCTTATGCCGATTGATAAAATATTCCTCATATTGTAAGGAATCAATCTGATTGCATAATCTTCTGTTTTGCTGGGCTTAAAAATTTTTTCTCGCATTTGTGTTACCTTTTTTATTGTTTGCCTTTTTTCGAGGCTGTAATTATTATAGCAAAAAAACTATCTTTTTTCAAGAGGTAGAAAAGATCTAGGAAAATCAAAGTTTAGATTGAGTTTTCAGGAGTTTTATTGGAATGACCTTGCGCTTTGTCGTATAACTCATTTGTCAAAAAGTCACGAGCCATGCGACTGCTTTGAAAAAGTTCCAAAACAAAAGGCTTGTCATAGTTTTCAACCAGATATTTTGTAAGTAAATAATAGTCATTGTAATAATAGTTGCGAGGATTGAGAATTTTTTCTTTTGAAGCGGTTAATTGAAGATTCTGCCCCTCTTTTTGACCGCTCAAATAGGTTGCAATTCCTTCAACCAAATATCTTTCAGTATAAGAGCAATTTTTTTGTTTGTTGAAATTTTCGTTTATAAAATGCACATATTCATGCAAGATTGTCTTTTTGTAATCTTCAATTGCTTTTTCATAGTCTTTTTCATCAAAAGCATGTGTCGTTCCGTTATAGCCATGAATTGAAAGGTAAGTGATGACTCCATCTCGGCAAGTGCCTCGGAGCCAACTTGGAACTTGATAATCTTTTGAGAGGCTTCTGCTGCTTTTGAAAACATTATCAAATTCTTCTTTGCTTGGAATAATGTTGATTTGAACTTTATCTTTTGGCATTTCTATTTCAAAAAAGTCAAGGGCTATCTTTGCATTTTCATCCAAAAATTTGGACAATTCATCTATCAAGTCTTGGTCTTTTTCTTGAAAATCAAAAATGGCAGTTTTACATATCTTTTGCATAACTTACTCCTATGTGTCATTTCTATACGCAACTCACTCTAAACACGAGAGTGTTTGAGTGAAACAGGGAATTTTCTAGCGAAAACGCAAGGCTGGTGAAAGACAGGCTTGCCTGAGCGTGAATATCCAATCTTCTTTGACATGCTCCAAAGCAAAGGATCACAATAAATGCGAAAGCATTTTTGTGAAGAGGAAAATTTCAAGCGCAAGGGTCGATCTGAGGACGGCGTCCGCAAGACGACAAAAGCGCAGAAATTTTCCTAGTGGCGTAGAGAACAGGATTCGAACCTGCGGAGGGGATTCCTCACACGCTTTCCAAGCGTGCGCCTTAAACCACTCGGCCATCTCTACATAGACAATTTATTCTATATCAAATTTTTCTTTTTTGTCAATGTTTTTGTAAAAATAAAAAGGTTGAAAAGTGGAAAGTGATGTGATATAATTGACATAACAAAAGAGGGGGGGGTGCATATGAATAACGATGACAAACAATGGAATGGCGATTTGAAAAAAGAGGGAACAGTTTATACCTGTCATCCAAACAAATGGGACACAAGATTTGTTGAAATGACAAGGCTTGTTGGCACTTGGTCAAGTTGTTTGAGAAGGCATGTTGGGGCAATTATTGTTAGGGACAAGAGAATAATTGCAACTGGCTATAACGGTGCACCATCAGGCATTGAAACTTGCAAAGAAAAGGGGGAATGCTTGCGTAACAAACTCCAAATTCCAAGCGGAACTCATGCTGAGATATGTTATGCAGCGCACGCCGAACAAAATGCGCTCATGCAAGCGGCAAAATTGGGCATTGAGGTTGATGGTGCGACGTTGTATTGCACTCATCAGCCTTGCACCATTTGTTGCAAACTTATCATAAATGCAGGGATCAAAAGAGTTGTATATGAGGATGGTTATCCAGACCAATTTTCATTGCAACTTTTTGATGAGGCTGGCGTGAGAATAGAAAAATATGAGGAAGAAATAGAAAAATAAAAATAGGCAATCAAAAGCCTATTTTTTATTATTTTGTCTTTTTTATTTTTTCCCAAGGAAACTCTTCTCTGCCAAAATGTCCAAAGCAGGCAGTTTGTTTGTAGATAGGACGCAACAGATCGAGTTCTTTGATTATATTATCAGGCGAAAAGTCGAAATTTGCATCAACAAATTCCTCTATCTTTTCCATAGGGACTGTGTTTGTGCCAAAGCATTCAATATATCGTGAGATAGGCTTTTCAAGACCTATGCCATAACTTACTTGAATTTCACATTCTTTTGCCAAATGATGGGCAACGATATTTTTTGCGACATAGCGAGCATAATATGCCCCAGACCTGTCAACTTTGGTTGCATTTTTTGAAGAGAAACAGCCTCCGCCAACTCGTCCGACACCGCCGTATGAATCAACAATAATCTTTCGCCCTACGCAACCGCTGTCGCCATGACTTCCCCAAATGGTAAATTTCCCGCTTGGGTTTATGATAAATTCGGTGTCTTTTGACAGATATTTTTTATACTTTTCAAGCACTGGCAATATGACCTGCTTTTTTATAACAGAACAAATCTTTCTGTGTGAAAGTTTTGGGCTGTGAGAAACAGAGATCAAAATGGTGGTGAATTTTTTTGGAGTGCGCCCATCGTATTCAACAGATGCTTGGCTTTTTGCATCGGCAAAAAAGTCATCACGCGATCTTCGGAAGTTGTCATAACTTTTCATAAGTGCATGCGCCACCATTATTGTCAAAGGCATCAACTCTTCTGTTTCATCGGTCGCATAGCCATAAACCATACCTTGATCGTTTGCGCACAACTTTCTTTTGACAACTGCCCTGTTGATGTCTGGACTTTGCTGGCTGAGTTCTTTGACAAAATCAAATTCCTCTTTGTATCCAACATCTTTCAGCACAGCGCGTGCAAGACCCTCATAGTCAATTTTTGCCTTTGTGGTTGCTTCGCCATAGATAAAAAGTTTGTTGTTTTTTATGGCACATTCAACCGCCATTTGGCTGTCTTTATCTTGCGAAAGTGCTTCATCAAGAAAAGAATCTGCAATCACATCGCAAGTTTTGTCTGGGTGTCCAATATTGACACTTTCACTGGTTACAATTTTTTTCATTTTCTTCTCCTATCATTACGCCAAAAGAGAGTTTGTTTTTCCCGATAATGTTTTCTTGCCACAAACTTTCGCTCAACCTTGCTATTTCCGATCCATGAAGAGAATAGTAAGGATGATACTGTTCCTGATCTGGCTGAAAAGACTCACCATTTATCCACGTATAGCCATTTGTGGAAATGCAGTGCTTAAATCTTTCAAAATGTTCTTTTTTCACATATATCCAGACGAGGTTATCTTTCAACAAACCTTTCAGCATATTTGACCACTCCTTTTTCAAGAAGGCTTTGCAAGAGAAAGTGTTTCAAAAAAAGCCCATCTTGCGACAGGCTTTTGTTTTGTTAAAGTTTTCCCATCGCGTCAGCCTTTAGCACCTTACTTTGCAAGCAGGTTGCTGTGTGGTCAAAGGGGCTGTCCCTAACACACTCTTTATGGTCATGATTATGATAACACATTTTTTCTGCAAGCGCAACTAAAATAAGATATGTCAAAAATATTTTTGTTGTCACTTGATTTGGTAAGTTTTTCCTATTGGAGGCAAAATTATCTTTCCTTGATATTTTTCAGGCAACTGATCTGGCACATGATGAGTTGAGTAGAACATTTTGCCCTTAAACTCTTTCTGCAAAAGCAAGATCTCATCAGCAGAGAGGTGAATGTTGTTTGCAGGGCTCATGACACAGTCCAAGAAAACAATGTCGCTCATTTTGATTATTTTTATAAGTCCGTCACACATCGCACTATCTCCTGAAAAGCCGATAGTTTTTGAAGAGCCTTTTTGTTTTAAGATAAAGCCAAAAGGATATTTGACATTGTGTTTGACCCTCACCATCTCAATTTCATAATCACCAAGAGTAAGTTTGTCACCATCTTTAAGTTCTATTATATTGAAAACTTCTTTAATATCTTTTTTTTTGCGGTATCCAAGTTCAAAGATTTTGAACATTCCCATAAGCCTTTTGAAAAGTGTTTTTGGCCCAACGACAGTGACTTTTTCAAGATTTTTTGTTCGCTTTTTGAGTGCGTCATAAATTATATGCAAGTCGGCAAAGTGGTCAGAATGGAAGTGTGTGATAAGAATATATTTGAGCTTTTCAAAATCATAACTTCCAAACAAAAACTTGGTGCTTGATTGAGGGGTGTCAATCAGCATTTCATCGTTGACAAGATATTGTGGGTTTGGACGGTTTGTCCATGTGCAACTATTTCCTATTATCTTTATCTTCATATCTTTTCATCCTCTCATAAAAATCTTGCAAAACAATGTTTTGGTCAACTTGATAAATAATTGTTGCTTTATCTTTTCCTTTGAAAACAATGTGGGTGTTGTTCATTTTTGCATGACATTTCATTTGGTCAAAAATGACAGGGCGACTGAGATAAAATGGAACAACGACATCAAACATTGACTTGTATTTTATATTGCCACCAAAACGCTTGTTTGTTGCTTCGAAGTCTTTCGCAAGCACTTTGAAAAGACTGCTCTTTTTTGCACGTTTTTGCAAATCTTCCTTTGTTATGACAAGGTTTTGCCCTGTGCAGATAGGGAAAATTGTTTTGTCTTTTATGCATTTGAAAACTTTTCTGGTTGCAACAAGATTGGTTGACATATTTGTTTCAGGGCCAATACCATTTGGCATAAGAACGCCCATAAGTGAAAAGAGTTTGATTTTGTCTGCAATGTCAGGTGCAATCGTCAGGGCATAGGCAAGGTTGACAGGCGCGCCGATTGAAATGAAGATGACTTTTTCATGTTTGCGACAGATTTCAATGATTTTTTTGACAGCCTCAGAAGTCTCTTGTTTGCCATAGCCAAGAAGTTGAGTTTGTCCTCTGTAAATCTTTTTGAGAAGTTTTGGTTTGCACATTGAAACGAGTTGTTTTGTTTTTTCAAAAGATCTTTCCACATCTTTTTCTATATCCACATCAGGTATGCGTATTCCATAGTGCAAAGCAACGGTTATTGCCTCAATTTTTGCTTTATCAAAAGTGAGAAGATATGGCAGGGCAAGTTCGTCATCAATCTCATTTGTCATATCGGTGTCAAAGATGATTGGATAGCGTTCTATCAAAACTTTTGTGCCTGCCTTTTTGCGTATAATATCATAGACTTCTTCCCAAGAGTCAATTGCTCTGTGGAAACGTTCGTTCCATCGATAGGCTGGTTTTTGAATTGCAAAAACGCCATTCTCTTCTGCTGACACACAGTGGTCTGCGCGGTCGTCAATAAAGATGTCCACATTGAGTTTTTTGAGAGTTGGGCCTTTCACATTTTTACCAAGCACCAGTTTGTCATAAGGCACGTCATGTTCTTTAAGCCATGTGAGAGTCTGCGCCTTTGTTGAAAGTTTATCAAATGTGCGTGCGCTGACAAAATAAATTTTGTGCCCATCTTTTTTCAATAATCTTATCAGTTGGAGCGCGTTGTTGATAGGACGGAGGTCAGGTATAACAAAGCCGATCGCGTCTTCGTGGAAGGTGTCCGATTCTTCTTTTGACCAACCGAACATTCCTTGCGAAATGTATTTGTAATGATCGACAAAACCTTTTTTGTGGACTGATCTTTGTTTGTCAAAAACTTGTGCAAAAGCAACAAGTTGATGACCAAACCTTGCAATAGTGTCATCGATGTCAAATGCGATAATGAGTTGTTTCTTTTTTCCGTCAGTCATTTTTTTCTCCGTGCAGTTTAAGAAAATTGTATCAAAAAGTTTTCATTTTGCAAAACAAAAAAAGGTTTGCAAAGAGGTTGCAAACCAAAAAACTATTTTTCCTCCTTTTTCTCTTCTGTCACAAGGACAGCCTCTTTTGCATTTTGTTTTTGAAGTTCTTCCAAAATTTGTGCAAGAAGTTCTTCCTGTGTTGGTTTTGGTGGTGGAGGTGGAGTTTTGTTTTCTTCACGAAGACGGGCAGTTTCTGCAATCACAACTTTGTGGTCTTTCATATTTACGCCACGCTCTTTCAAAATCTTTTTCTCTGCCTTTGTTGGCTGTTCAGACAAAGTTCTCTTGAAAGCATTGCTGGCATTCATCACAACCCTTAAAATAAGAAAGAGAATAAAGGCAACAAGTAAAAAATCTATGATTGCTTGGATAAATTTGCCATAGAAAATTTGGGCTCCATTGACCACGAAATACAAATCATCAACAGTTGCAGTGCCAAATATTGCGCAAACAAAAGGCATAATAAGATCATTGACAAGGCTATTGACAATTTTGGTGAAAGCAGTTCCAACAACGAGAGCGACAGCGAGGTCAAGGACATTGCCACGACTGATAAACTTTTTGAAATCCTTAAAGAAATTTGAAATGCGTTTTTTCATAACAACTCCTTTTTTTAAGTTGTATATCTTTTCTCAAAATTTGTCAAATAAAAAAAGATGCAAAACACCATTTGCATCAAATAAAAAGACTTTCGTTGGTTGAAACAACTTGCTTATAAATTGTTTATTATCGATTTTACTTCGTCGAGTAGTTTGCCAATAAGCGAGCCATCAATGGCAGCATGATTGACTTGAATAGAAACGTTTACCCAGCGCTGACACTTTTCATTTATTTTCATTTTGTCAAAACTAATATGCGGAATGAAAGAGTTGCGTTGCACGTCTTGTGGATGAGTGATGTGTGAAAACTCAAACCAAGGAGTGCAAGACATATAGGCGATCACTTGACTTTTTCTTGCGCCAGAAGGCATAGGCTCAAGAAAAGTTTTTTGAGATTGCATTTTCTTTTTTGTCTCTTTGCAAAACTTTTCAATGTCTGGATAATATTTGCTGTTGACTATTTTGAAAATATCTTCACCTTGTTTCATCACGCAAAGGTTGGCAAACTTACCATCCTCAACAACAATCTTGCCATTGATTGAGCGTATCATAAATTCTTCAATTTTCAAAAGCGCGGTATAAAACACATGACTCAGACAGAAGTAGAAAGACAAGCCTTTCGACTCTGCAAAGTTATAAACCTTTGTCACTTCAAGTGGCGTGCAAAGTGAGATTTGAGGGATGTCAAATTGGTAGTATAAATTGAAGATATCCTTGCGTTCCCATGTTTCCAAATCAATTTCTTTCATACGCAATTCCTTTTAATAAATCATTTATACAACAAAAACAAAAATTTTCAAAGTGTTTTGACAAGGGAAAAGGAAAAGGCAAATTCAATCCGAAGGCTGACCGAAGCGCAGTCACAAAAACCGTCTTCTTTGCGTTTTCCTCATTGTTTTAAGTCGCGACCAACGCGAAGTGTAACAAGAGTTGCGTCTGGTCGCGAGAGAGGTGAAAACAAATGCACAGTCACACAAAAAAATCTTCTTTGAATCTTCTTCATTGCAAACTCACAATAAATGCGGAAGCATTTTTGTGAAGAGAGAAAAAACAAGCGCCACCGTCTTGCCGAGGACAAAGTCCGCAGGCTGACCGAAGCGCAGTTTTTTCTCTTGGTGCGGATAACAGGACTTGAACCTGCACCCTTTCGGACTGGAACCTAAATCCAGCGCGTCTGCCAATTCCGCCATATCCGCAAGAGCATAGTCACATTATACAAGCAAATCTCAAATTTTGCAAGTCGATTTTGTTCTTGTTTTTCAAAATTATCTTTCCCGCCTCTTTATTCTTGCGTAAAAGTTATTTTTTTGCTATACTATTTCAAAGTGTGGAGGCAAACAAAAGATTATGGAAAACTTTCAAGAAAAAGATATGTCAGCCCAAAACGCTGAAAAAAAGAAAAAGTTGAAAAGAGATTTGCAAATTTCTGGGATTGTCATTGGACTTGCCGGACTTGCGATGTTTGTTTCTTGTTTTGTTTGGTTTGTGCTTATGGCGACAGAGATTGAAAGCACGCGTGCTCAGAAAATTTTGCCTATGATTCTTTTCTTGCTTGGGCTTGTGCTGTGTTTTGTGGGCGCAATTTTATCATCATATGCAAAACGTGGAAATGCAGAAGAAAGGCATGAGCAAAGTGATGGCTCATTTGAAGAAAAACTCAGACAAAACAGACTGAGAGAAAAGAGAAGAAAACCAAAACTTGGAGAAATCTCTCTTAAAAAACTTGGGGATGTTTATGGAGACAAGGCAGAAGATACCACTCCTGAACAAGAGATTGTGGAGAGCAAGGTAGAGCAGTTGCAAGAGCAAATTGAGGAGTTGGAAGAAAAACTTGAACAGACAGATATGACAACTCAGATGCAAGAAAAGACAGGAGTGCAACTCAACTTTGATGAAGAAAAGATTGAAGATGAAGGCAAGATTGTGCTTGGGCATCCAGATATTGAACCATTGAAAGTTGATTCTCCTCAAATATCACAGGTGGAGATTGATAAGCCTGATATGGGTGAGATTGTTGTTGAAAGAGGACAGAACGGTCAAGACAAAACAACTGAGATAGAAAAAAAGATAAGAGGTGAAAAATGAAAAAGATTGCACTTGTCACAGGGGCTTCATCTGGAATGGGAAGAGAGTTTGTCAGAGAGATTGACTCTCTTGGTCTTGATGAGATTTGGGGAATTGCAATGAATAAAGACAAACTTGAAAAGGTGAAAAGTGAAACAAAAACACCGTTCAAAGTATTTGCGTTTGACCTTACAAAAGATGAAAGCATAAAGGCTTTGCAAGAAAAACTGGAAAAAGAAAAGCCAGAGATAAGATATCTTGTCAACGCTTCTGGTTTTGGCAAGTTTGGAAGATATGATGAGATTGAAATTTCACAGTCAGCAAACATGATTGACCTCAACTGTAAGGCTCTCGTTGAGGTTACAGAGCACGCTCTTCCATATATGAGTGAGGGTGCAAGAATTTTGCAAATTGCCTCTGTGGCAGGCTTTCAACCAACGCCATATATCAATGTCTATGCCGCAACAAAGGCATTTGTGGTGTCATATTCAAGAGCACTTAATGTTGAACTTAAAAGCAGAAAAATTTCAGTCACATGCGTATGTCCTTTCTGGACAAAGACACCATTTTTTGACAGAGCAACAGCCATTAAGACAGACAGAGATGTTATCACAAAGTTTGTCGCTATGTATAAGCCGGAAGATGTTGTGCACAAAGCCATGAAAGATGCAAGAAAAAGAAAAGAACTTTCAATTTGTGGCTTTATTGCAAGAAGTCAAGTTAGGCTTGTGAGCATGCTTCCAAAGAAACTGGTTATGAAAGTTTGGTGCGGACAACAAAAGTTCGACAAAAAATACAAAAATAAATAAAAAATTTTAGGCGCTAATCAAGAATAAAAAGCCTTTCCTTAAACAAACTAAAAGTGTTTTAAGGAGAGAGTTATGCAAAAACTTTTGTTTTTATTTATGATAGCGCCTATTATATTATGTTCTCAGGCAGGACTTTTGCCTGACATATTTGGTGAGGCGCAAATGGTCAAAGTTTACAATGATGGACAGGAAATAGTGATGAGTGAAGAGTCAAAGGCTGAGTTTGACACTCTTTTTGTTGAAGCGCTTGTTGGAGCAAGGCAAATGCCAGCCTTTGGTGTGTCAATTCACAAACTGACTTGTGAAGAACTTAAAAGCGGAATATGGGTTAAGTTTGTCTATGAGCAAACTATGGAAGCGAGCGGAATGCCTTTTGACGAACTGCTTGTTCATGTGCAAAAAGATATGCATGGTGTCAACATAATCAGGGGAAATGGTGGCACCTATAATGGAAGATGTTTCTATCTTGACCTAGATGGAACTCTTGACAAAGTTTATGATTTTCTTGCAAATCTTGAAAATGAAGAGCAGACAATAGAAGTGGAACTTGAAAAGGGAGAAGAAAAAGAGACAGTCATTGTCAACGAGCCAAGTGAAGAAAAGGGCAAAGATGACGAGGGCGGAGCGCAAGAGAACGATGTTGAAGGCGGAGGCGATGACAAAGAGAAGGCGGAGGAGGCTCTTCTTGAAAAGGTCTCTCAGTTTGACGAGTGAAAAACGGAAAAATTTTTTCGTTTTTTTTGAGTAACTGGTATGAAACATTTGCTTTATAAAAAAGTATTATGATATAATGTCAATGCTAAAAACGGAGGAGAAAAATGACAAAAGAAATTGACAAAAATGACATTGCATGGAAAGGCTTCAAAGGTGAAGACTGGAAAAGCCAAATCAATGTTTCAGACTTCATTTTGAAAAACTATACCGAATATCGTGGAGACGACTCTTTCCTTGCTGGCATCAGTGCCAAGACAAAGAAGGTTTGGTCAAAATGTGAAAAACTTTTGGCTCTTGAAAGAAAAAAAGGACTTTTGGATGTTGAACTTAAAATCATGTCCGGCATCAACACTTTCAAGCCAGGATATATTGACAAGAGAAATGAGGTGGTTGTTGGACTTCAAACAGACAAGCCTCTCAAAAGAATTGTCAACCCATATGGTGGAATCAGAATGGCAATGCAGGCTCTTGCTGCTTATGGCAAACACATGGATCCTGCTATGGAGAAAATTTTCACATCAGGCATGAGAAAAACACACAACGACGGTGTTTTCGATGCTTACACACCTGACATTCGTGCCGCAAGAAGTGCAGGACTTTTGACAGGACTTCCAGATGCTTATGGCAGAGGAAGAATTATTGGTGATTATAGACGTGTTGCTCTTTACGGAATTGATCGTCTTATTGAAGAGAAGAAAAAAGATCTTCTTCTCCCTCAAATGCTTGACGTTTCAACAGAAGAGGGCATCAGACATCGTGAAGAACTCTCTGAACAAATCAGAGCACTTGAACAAATCAAGGCTATGGCAAAAGGTTATGGCTATGACATTTCAAAGCCTGCAACAAATGCTCGTGAGGCTTTCCAATGGACATATTTTGCATACCTTGCAGCAGTAAAAGAAAATAATGGTGCAGCAATGAGTCTTGGAAGAGTTTCAACCTTCCTTGATATCTATGTTGAAAGAGATATGAAAAAAGGCTTGCTTGATGAGGTGGGCGCACAAGAACTTGTTGACCAATTCACAATCAAACTTCGTCTTGTTCGTCACCTTCGCACACCTGAGTATGATGAAATCTTCGCAGGTGACCCAACTTGGGTAACTGAAAGTATAGCCGGTATGGCAGACGACAAGAAGAGTCTTGTCACAAAAAACTCTTTCAGATTCTTGCACTGCCTCATCAATCTCGACAGTTCACCAGAGCCTAACCTCACAGTGCTTTGGTCAACTCGTTTGCCAGAAAACTTCAAAAAATATTGCGCAAAGATCTCAATTCTCACCGATTCAATTCAGTATGAAAGCGATGATGTTATGCGTCCAATTTATGGCAATGACTATGCGATTGCGTGTTGCGTATCTGCAATGAAAGTTGGAAAACAAATGCAATTTTTTGGTGCAAGATGCAACTTGGCGAAATCTCTTCTTTACTCAATCAACGAGGGCAGAGATGAAAAGAGTGGCAAACTTGTTGTTGCTGGCGTTGCAAAGATGAGCGGAAAAGTGCTTGATTATGAAAAAGTGAAAAAGGCATATTTTGCCACACTTGACAAAGTTGCAAAAACTTATGTTGATGCAATGAACATCATTCACTATATGCACGACAAATATGCATATGAAGCAGGACAAATGGCACTTCATGACACAAATGTTGAAAGACTTATGGCATTTGGTATGGCTGGTCTTTCAGTTGCGGCAGATTCACTTTCTGCAATCAAGTATGCAAAGGTTGAACCTATCCGCAATGAGCAAGGCATCGCTGTTGACTTCAAAGTTGAAGGCGATTTCCCTAAATATGGAAATGATGATGATCGTGTTGACGAAATCGCAGTTGAGATTGTCAAACACTTTATTGCAGCACTTAAAAAGCACAAACTTTATCGTGGTGCAATCCATACACTTTCTGCCCTTACAATCACATCAAATGTTATGTATGGCAAAAAGACAGGAAACACACCTGATGGAAGAAAGGCAGGATGTGCATTTGCCCCTGGTGCAAACCCAATGCACGGAAGAGACTGCTCTGGCGCACTTGCATCTCTCAACTCAGTAGCAAAAATTCCTTATGCTGACTGCTGTCAAGACGGAATTTCAAACACATTCTCAATCATTCCAAACGCGCTTGGTCATGATATGAAATCAAGAGTGAAAAACCTTGTTTCAATCCTTGACGGCTATTTCATTCAAGGCGCACAACATATCAATGTCAATGTGCTTGACAGAGAAAAACTTGTTGATGCTATGAATCACCCAGAAAAATATCCAACACTCACAATCAGAGTTTCAGGATATGCAGTAAACTTTGTCAAACTTTCTCGTGCACACCAAGAGGAAGTTATCGCCAGAACTTTCCATGAGAGGATAAAATAATGGAGCAATTTCTTCAAAAGATAGATTCTTGGCAAAGAAATGTGTTTATATTTGACTTTGACGGGACTTTGCTTAACAGTGAGCCCTGTCATTTTCTTTCACACAAAAAAGTTATTGAAGGGCTTTTTCCTGAAAGAACATTCACAAGAGAAGATTTTCAACACTTTGTTGGGAAAAGAGATGTGGATATATATCAAGAGATTTCCACATGGGGAAAAATTGATAAAGAAAAAGCAATAAAAGACAAACAAAAATTTTCATTGCAGATGTTGAAGAAAAAAGATGTGAAGATTTTTGATTATTTTCATTCAATAACAAAACTTTTCCCAGACGCTCACTATATCATTGCATCAAATCAAGATGAAAATACCATCAGGCAGGTCTTGAAAAGCAAAAAGATAGAAGATAAGTTTGAAAAAATATATTCTATGGACACTTTGAAAATAAAAAAGGACCAATTTTTGAAAGAGGTGAAGAGTTGCACATCTTTTTCACCAAAAGAGATTGTTCTGTTTGAAGATTCCATTTCAATTTTGGCTCTTGGAAAAAGTCTTGGCATGAAAAGCGTTGGAATAAAAAATGACATAAACAAAGACCTTAAATTTGACTGTGACCTAGTGATTGATTGCACAAAAAAAGATGTGCTGGGCAAAGTCAACAGTGTTGAGTCAATGGGATTGGTTGATGGGCCAGGCATAAGATATGTTGTCTTTTTGCAAGGTTGCATGCTTCGTTGCAAATATTGTCACAATCCAGAGACTTGGGAAATTGATGGAAAAAGTGAACTTATCAGTGCAAAAAAACTTGTGGACAAGGCTGAAAAATTCAAAGCTTATTATGGTGAAGAGGGTGGCATGACTTTTTCAGGAGGAGAACCGCTTTTGCAACCACAATTCTTGCTGGAATGTTTGAAAGAGTGCAAAGCAAGAGGCATAAACACAGCGCTTGATACGGCAGGCGTGGGCTTTGGTGACTATGATGAAATTTTGGACTATGTCGATCTTGTTATACTGGACATCAAGGCGGTTGACAAAGATGAATATAAAGATCTCACTGGACAGCCAATGGATAGGTTTGAAACCTTTTTGGCTCAGGCGATCAAAAAGAAAAAACGTTTTTGGCTCAGGCAAGTCATTGTCCCAGGAATAAATGATGACGAAAAGCACGTCAAAGCACTCAAAAAGTTTGCGGATGGTGTGCCAAATGTGGAAAAGGTGGAACTTTTGCCATACAAGACAATAGGCGTCATGAAATATAAAGATCTTGGCATAAAATATCGTCTTGAAGGCGTGCCTGACATGGATGAAGAAAAATGTGACAAACTTGCATTGCTCTTAAAATAAAAAACGGCGGATGCCGTTTTTTTGTTCAAAAATTTTATGATGGCGAATAAATCACAGTAAAAGTTTGATAAAAGGAAATACTTTCACATGAAAAGGTTATTGTGCCAGAGGTGTGAGAAGTCAGGAAAATGTTTGAAAGTATTTTGGTGAATGTGATTCCAGATGAAGAAATTGTCACATCAAGTCCGGTGACAGAACTTCCGTCATCGCCTACAAAAGAGTAAGAAAATTGAGCGCCATCGGTGTACGTGATTATTCCATCAGAATAAGAACAATTTTCAATCGGCACGATATTGATTGAATAGACATCGTTGACAACGACGGTTAGACTTGCCGTGCGGGCCATTCCCTCATAAGTTGCAGTTATCGTTATGGTGGTCTCACCAGCACTGACACCCAAGATGCGAGAAGAAACAATGCGTGCAATTGAAGGATCAGAACTTTCAAAAGTTATGCTTGCATCATCTATTGAACA
This sequence comes from uncultured Bacillota bacterium, assembly GCA_946499835.1. Taxonomy (GTDB): domain Bacteria; phylum Bacillota; class Clostridia; order Christensenellales; family UBA1242; genus Caccovivens. The sequence continues at coordinate 20,155 of CAMMTJ010000005.1, forward strand.
TGAATAAGGGACGGCAACCACACTTCCAACCTCAATAGTAATGTCCGATGCAGACAAAGTGAAATCTTGTGGCGAACTTGTCTTCTTCGGTGGCAATAAGAACAATAAAAGGATGGCAACAATGCCACCAACAAACAATATACAATTTGTCACAACAATTGCAACTTTACTTTTACTCATCTTTTGCATAAACCAATTTTATATAAAACTCAAATAAAAATCAATAACTGCCTTCGATATCGCGTGATTTGAACAAAGGGTCATTGTAAAAGTCATAAATGGTCATGTCAAGTGCTTCGCAAATGTCAAGAATAGTCCTTGCCCCAGTATTTTTGCTTTGTCCATACAATATTGAAGAAATAGTAGAAGAAGAAAATCCTGCCATAGAGGCAAGTTTGTTGATTGACAAACCTCTTTCTTTGCATAAAGATAAAATTCTTTTTGAAATCGCTTCTTCCAATTTCACAGCGTCACCTCATGATATATCGTAAACAATTTTAACAAACTTACTCTAAAAACATTGACGATATATAGTAAACGTATGTAAAACTACAAGTATAAACTAATAAAAAAACGCGAAGTTTATCACTTCGCTTTGTTTTTTTTGGTAGCAGCAACTGGGACCTTACCCCTATGCTCACTTCATTCGCATTGGGGACCCCGAATTTCACCCCTGTGCTCATTTTATTCGCACTGGGGACCAGTGGCACTGGTTCGCTCCCTTAAAAGTGCATAGTGCAATAAAAAAAGGAAGTTTATCACTTCGCTTTATTTTCTTGGTAGCAGCAACTGGGATCGAACCAGTGACCTCATGAGTATGAATCATGCGCTCTAGCCAGCTGAGCTATGCTGCCATATATCAAGTGGACGCTTTTTATTATATCTATTTGTGAGAGCAAAGTCAATGATTTTTTGCAAGAAAAAAGTGCTTTTCTTTGTTTTGTCTATTATTAAAAGGCAAAAAAGGCAACAATTGACACAAAGTTGCTTGAAAAAAATCAAGCGCTATGATAAAATATATCAAAGAGAGGGTGCTATGGCAGGATATGAAAAAAACACACAAACCTTAAACGAGGTGAATGAAAGAAAAAGGAAAAGGGCTTCAAATCAAAGAGAAGCAAATATCAAATATTTGGTTGAACAAGTTGGTTTTTCAGAAGAACTTGCAAAAAAGATGGTGGACAAGGAAAATCTTGCTCCGCTGAGCAATGAAGAACTTGCATCTCGTATGGAGTTTTTCAGAGGACTTGGCATGACTAATTCTGAAATTGTGAAAATGTCAAAAAAATTTTCCAAGATTTTTTCTTACACAGTGCCACATATGAAGGAAGTGTGTGAGAACTTAAAAAATGGTCTTGGCGCAGATGAAAAACAAATTTTTGATACCGTCACATCTTTTCCAAGAATTTTTAGTTATAGCCTAAAAAATATCCAAGAAAAAAAGAAGTTTGTCAAGGAAAACTTGTGTCCAGCAGGCGTTTCAAGCAAAGAATTGATGGCCAAAAATTTGCAAATTCTTTGCAGGAGCGAGAAAGATCTTTTGGATAGAAAAGCATTTTTGAAAGAAACTTTTGGACTCAATGAAAATGAATGCAGAGACGTTATTTTCAATAATACTTACATTTTCGGCATGGCAAAAGAAAGTTTGTCAAAAAAGGCAGATGCCATTGAACAGGTTTTTGGAAGCAAGAAATATGTCCTCAATGACAATTTCATTTTGACAGCATCGCCTGAAAAATTGAAGTTCAACTATATGATTTTGTCACAATATAGTGCTGACCCATCATCCTTTATGAAGAGAAGATTTTATTTGCACAGGCCAAGTGTGTTATATGCAAGAGCAGAAGGACTGAAAAGTGCGAACAGGCAAGTGAGAACATCTTTGATTTTACAAACAAACAAATATTTTGAAGAAAAAACAGGGTTAAACACGCAAAGCCTGATGAAAGATTTCCCATTTGACAACGATGTTGCACAAGAAATTATTTTGAATTATCATGAAAAATTCCCAAAAGTTCCAATAACTTTGGATGAAGAAGAAATCAAAGTTATTGTGGCGGGTGGACATAGTGCAAGAGCGAAAAAAGAAGTTGAAATGGGGGAGGTGTGATTATGCCAAAGGTATTTGAAGAGTATGGTCTTAGCAAATATGATTTTGAAACCATAAAAAGTATTTTTCCATCCGTTTCTGTGCTTGATGAAGAGAGAATGAGAAAGAATATCGAACTTGTTGTTCATTTTGGCTATCCAGTTGAGGACATTTCAATTTTCATGGTGACAAACCCATCTTTTCTCAGCTATGATCCACAAAGACTTAAAAAGAAACTGGAAATACTTACTGATGGAAAAACTTTCAATCTTGAAAACTTGCTCAAATGCGATCCATTTATCATTTAAGGAGAAAAAATTATGTTGTATGATCAAATAAAGAAAGCCAACGTTGAGGCTATGAAAAACAAAGATGCTGTTGCAAGAAGCATTTACAGTGTCGTGCTCAACAAACTTATGCTTGAAGTAATCAAAAAAAGAGAAAAAGGGCAAGAAATTGATGACGCTGACGTGTCAAACATCTTGCAAAAGACAATAAAAGAACTCAGCGAAGAAAAAGAAAACTATGCAAAAGTTGGCAACAATGAGGAAGTGGAAAAAATCACAACTCAAATTGCCACATTAGAAAAGTTTTTGCCAAAAATGCTTTCAAAGCAGGAAATTGCCGATATCATAAATTCACTTGATGACAAGAGCATTCCATCAGTCATGAAACACTTTAAGGCAAATTACAACGGCAAGTGCGATATGCGTCTTGTTCAAGAAGTTTTGAGGAATTTGTGATGAAGGTCTTTGCAATAAGCGACCTTCATCTTTCTCTGCACAATCCAAAGCCTATGGATATCTTTGGGCCTGCATGGGAAGGGTATATTGACAAGATTTTCGCTGACTGGAAAGAGAAGGTGACAGAGGAAGACCTTGTGCTTCTTGCTGGCGACTTTTCTTGGGCGATGAATCTTGAAAACACAAAGAGCGACTTTGAACTTTTAAGCCAACTTCCTGGCAAAAAAGTCATCATAAGAGGCAATCATGACTATTGGTGGAAAAGCATCTCGGCGGTGCGAAAGTTTGTTCCAGAAGGGTTTTATGTTATTCAAAATGACGCCATGAAGTTTGGCAATATCGTCATTTGTGGGACAAGAGGTTGGAGCGTGCCAGAGAAAAACAGTGAGATATCACCAGAAGATCAAAAAATTTTGGCACGTGAGGTTATAAGGCTTGAAATGAGCCTCAACAGTGCAAAGAAATTGTGCACTGATGAGAGGGACAAGATCGTTTGCATGATGCACTATCCGCCAGTCAACTTTAAGAGAGAAGACAGTCAATTTTCATCTCTTATCAAAGATTATGGCGTAAGCGCTGTTGTCTTTGGGCATCTTCACGGCTACAAAAATATTGCGTTGAAGTTTTTCAAGGATGATTTGCCTTACTATTTGACCTCTTGTGACCTCACCGAAAACAAACTGGTTTTGATTGAAGAGGTTTAACTTTTCAAAAAAGGGCAAAAACAAAAATATATTTGACATAACAAGAACTTTTGTTGTAAACTTTATTGTCAAAAGGACTAAATTTAACGGAGAATTTTATGAAAAGAAAGAATTTGGCAAAAGCATGCTTTGCAATTCTTGCACTTCCACTTATTTTGACAGGTTGTGCAACTGTTGGCAACGTGCTTGATGAAAATGGCAATAATATATATTTTGAAGATATAACCTTCTTCGGTGGCAATGGTGTCAAGGTGGGAGATTATCTTTATTATGCAAATGGTTATACCGAAGTTGGTGATGGGACAAGTTTCAACTATCAAACGGCGGCAGAGACAGGATATCTTTCACGCATCAACCTTTCAGACGGCATAGGAGCATCATCAAATCAAGAAGCACCAAATGATGTTGAAAAGGTCAATGACAAAGCGGTAGGTTATGAAAACCAATATATGTTTGCATATCAAAACTATCTTTATTTCACATCAGCAAACCAGCACCAAACAGCATCTCTTGAAAATGATTACACCCGTGTGAGTGTTTTCAGGGTGAGATTCAATGGTGACGGCGTGCAAGAACTCTTCACAACAAGATATGACTCCTCATCATTTATCACCGCAGTTGAGGGCTCTGACGGAAGAGCATACATCATCACTTATGCGGAAACAGATAGGGACGTTTCATCAGATACAACAGAATATGATATAAGCGTTATGCCAATCGGCGACAGCCTTGGTTCAAGAGAAGTTGTTGTTGAAAATGCAACCTCAGCCGTTGTTGATAGTGATGAAAACAGCCAAATCAAATCTGTATTCTACACAAAAACGCCAGAACTTGGTCAGTCAACCTCAAACGTTTTTGCTTATGACTATGCAACAAAACAGACAACAAATTATTCTGTTGAAAACTTTGGCTCAACCACAGATCTGCTTGCAAAAATTGATGATCAACTTTTCTATACTTACACGTCAAAGACAGTGACACAAGTTTATAAAACCGATCTGCTGGCAAGCGACAAAATTTTGGGCTCAGAGAGTGATGTTTTCCATCCAACATCTTCAATGTCAAACATTTACAGAGTTGCAGATGGCACGCCAAGAGCAGGATATGTCTTTGTGGGCTCTTCATCAAATCTCATGTATAAGGCAGATAACGCAAGAGATGCCGTTCCAATTCTCACGTCAAGCAACTTTGAAGATATTTTGTTCGTCAGTGGCGACTATGTCTACTTCTCAAACTCAACATCAATTGGAAGGGTTACTTTCATTGAGAATGGTGGAGAATACAAACAAGAAACTCTTGTCACAATGACCAGCATTGTTTCAGGCGAATATGCTTTCGTTGATGGATATATCTATTTCTATGCTCAATATGAACCTGTTGAGGTTGAAGAAGGGGAAGATTCTGTAGAGTATGAGACTGATGAGAGCATCTATATGTATCGCATTCAAGCAGGCTCACCTGAACATATTGGACCTTACCAGCTTATTGGCAAAAACAAAGTTATGCCAGTTGTTGAAGATGACGAGGAATAATTTTTGATTTTTCAGGCTGACACTTTTCGTCAAAAAGAAAGGTGGACAGCCTTTTTTTATGCAATATTCTCTAAAACAAAAACTCACAAAATATATGAGAAAATTCTTCATTCTTTATCCTATCTTTGTCTTTCGACCAAATTTTACCCTCTTCGACAAGAAACGCCCAAGACTTGCAGGCAGTATAATTTCCTTTGTCGTAAAAATGTGTTATCTTAAAAAAGGTGATCACAGAAAATATAAAGGAGCAAAAAATGGAAAACAAAAATGACAAAAAATTCCGTATCTATTTTGCGGATAATGCAGAAGATGAAAAACTTTTTTCATACTTTTCAAACAATGACAAGTTTGAAGTTGTTGGGAAAAGCGTGGTTGGAGAAGAGGTTGTCAAAGATGTTGAAAAAACATTGCCAGACTTTCTTGTTATGGAAGTTCTTCTCTCTGGCATGGACGGATTTATGGTGCTTGAAAAACTCAAAAGTTCGCTCGGCAAAAGTATGCCAAAAGTGATCTTTATCTCAAACCTTTCACACAGTGGATTTGTGGCAAAAGCAATCAAAGAAGGTGTGAGTTATTTCATGGTTAAGCCAATTTCACCTGAAAATCTTGAACAAAGAATCATCGATTTGACAAAGCCTCAAAAATCAAAGGAAAAGGGTGAAAAAGTTTTGGAAGAAAAGATTTCAAACATATTTATCACTATCGGCATCCCAGCACATATCAAAGGTTATCAATTTTTGAGAGAGGCTGTCAAACTTGCCATTGAAGAGCCTGAAATAATTGGATCAATCACAAAAAGACTTTATCCAACGATAGCCGAAAGATTTTCAACCAGTTCTTCAAAAGTGGAAAGAGGCATGCGTCATGCCATAGAAGTGGCTTGGAATAGAGGCAAAATTGAAAACATCAATAATCTTTTTGGACTTAAAATTTATAGTAGCAATGAAAAGCCTACAAATGGTGAACTCATCGCCCTCATAGCAGACAAAATGCTTATGGAAGGATAAACTTGACTGCAAAACAAACTTGTGCTAAACTTTCTTAGGATAAAGGAAAGGAATATGCTCAAAGTATTAAATCTCAAAGAAGATTTTGTCAGCACCGATCAAGCGCTTGCCATGGTTGAGATTGAAATTGAAAAGTGTGCTTTTGATGGATGCGTTGCCATCAAAGTGCTTCATGGATATGGTTCTCACGGCAAGGGTGGAAAGATACTGATTGCACTTAGACAAAAGTTGAGACAATGGAAGAGAAACGGGTTTATCAAAAACTATTTCGCAGGCGACAAGTGGGATGTTTTTGATAAGGACGCATGGGAAATTTTGCAAGCGGACAAGTCGATATCTGGCGACGAAGATTTGGGACGAGCAAACCCAGGAATTACAATAATAGCCATCAAATGACTTATTGACGAGAAATGAAGGGACGCCTTCTTTTTTTTATTGTCTTTTTATTGGAAAGAAGGGGCAGGGTGGTGTATAATACTTGTATGGAAAAGTGTTTTGACTGCCCAAGGAATTGTGGCGTTGACAGAGAAAAAGAGAAAGGCTTTTGCAGAGAAGGCAGTCGCATTCGTGTGGCAAAAGTGATAGAAAATTTTATGTGGGAAGAGCCACTCATTTCTGGAAAGAAAGGGGCGCTTGCTATATTTTTTTCTGGTTGCAGTTTGAGATGCAACTATTGTCAAAACTTTCAAATATCTCATATCGGCAAAGGGGAAAGTTATTCACCAGAGGAGTTTGCATCCTTTTTGAAAAAATTTGACTATTCAAAATATGACAGCCTTGACCTTGTCACACCGACTCATTTTTCATCGCTACTCAAAGAGGCTTTTTCTATTTTCAAACCGCCAGTGCCAGTGGTTTGGAACAGCAGTGGCTATGAAAAGGTGGAAACGCTTGAAGGACTGTCTTTCATCGATGTGTTTTTGGTAGATTTCAAATATCACTCAAAAGAACTATCAAAAAGGTTGTCTTTTGCTGACGATTATTTTGATGTGGCAAGGCAGGCGATAAGTTTTATGATAAAGTCAAGGCAAGATAAAATTGAAGACGGTGTTCTCAAAAGAGGAGTGATTGTGCGTCATCTTGTTTTGCCAGATGAGGTGCGTGACAGCATGGCGGTGCTTGATGAAATTGCAAAAATGGGGAAACCTATTTTAAGTCTTATGAGGCAGTTTACGCCAACAGGACGAGGAGAAAAGAAGAGAAAGATTTCTTCCTTGGAATTTAAGACTGTGCTTGCTCATGCCTTAAAATTGGGGCTTGACAAAGGGTTCGTGCAAGATGAGGACTCGGCAAGCGACAAATATATTCCTTCTTTTTAAGAAACGTTTGACAACAAAATGTTTATTTTGTTAAAATATAAGAAAAGTGAGGGGAGATATGTCTGCTTATAAAACATATTTGAAGAAAAAATTTACGCGTTCAAGAATTTATGGCTTGATTTTCTCTCTTATGGGAGTTGCAATCGTTTTGCTATACTTTTTGACTGACCTTAACAAATGGCTTCTTATGATAAGTCTTGGCTATGTTATGGGTGCAATCTTTATGAGCAATATCACCTATCAAGACATTCGTGTTGGCTCACCATGGCCAAAAATTAACGCTTGTTTTGCAGTTCTGTTCTACTTTTTGTCTATTGGGCTTATGATTTATGGCTTTACAACTGGCGAACTTAGCATTGTATAAAACGCAAAGAGATTTGCGTTTTTTTTTAATAAACTCCTTCCACACGATAAACATAAATGTCTGCATCTTGATAATACACACTGCTCATCGTCACAGAGCCAGAAGATCTTGACAAGATAATTGTGTAAAAGACAGCAAAACGATTTTGAGCCTCTGTGGCTCTCAAATGGACAAGATAGCAATTCAGTCCAGTTGCGTCAGTGGACAGAATGACACCATCGGTGATTGCGCCATGTAAAGGCATTTCTGTGTAGGCGTAATAGTTTTTTACGCAAGCATAAACACGAAGTTTTTTGTATTTTGCATAATCAATGACAAGCGTTTTTGATCCAGTCATTCCATCTGGGCAGTTGTTGTTGTGATCTGGATCATCTTTGTCATAGAGCAGTTCAACAGTTTCGCCACCGCCACCACTTCCGCCACCGCCAAGAGAGTCGATTTCATTCTCACAAGCGGTGACACGTTGGGCAATTGATGTCAAACTGGCACGCGTGCTTTCAAGAGTGGTTGAAAAAGAAGAAACATCATCTTCCATATTGCCGACAGTCGTCTCGCAGGTGTTGACCTTGTTTTCACAAGTCGTCATTCTTTGAGAGACTGAGGTGAGTGAGGCTCTGGTGCTTTCCAGCGTAGTGTCCAAAGTGTCAACTTCACTTGACAGACTGCTCAAATCTCCGTCCAGTGCAGAAACTTCGCTTTCAAGAGAGTCTATATCTGTTTGCATGGCAGATATGCTTGATGAGTGAGAAGAAGTTGTTGACTGCAAAGAGTCAATCTCACCTTCGGCTGTGGTCACCCTTTGAGCAACAGATGTGAGAGAAGATCTTGTGCTTTCAAGCGTGCTGTCAAGATCGTTCACTTGCTCGGAGATTGAAGATATCGAGCCTTGGGCGCTTTCGACTTGATCAGATAACCCTGAAAGAGATGTTTGCAAAGCCGTTATTGACGTGTCATGCCCTTGCAGAGATGTTTGAATTTCGTCAATCTCACCTTCGGCTGTTGTAACTCGTTGGGCTATCGCAGTCAATGATGATCTTGTGTTTTCAAGCGTTGTGGAAAGTGTGCCAATGCTTGTGGTGTTGGCAGAGATCGCTTCTTCTGCATCTTCTAGGTCACTTTCAAGAGTGGATATAGAAGAAGAAAGGGTGGATAGTGATTGAGAAAGGGTTGAGAGAGAAGAAGATAGATCAGTTATTTGGCTTGTATGATTGCTAGTAGTATTAGTAAGAGTGTCAAGATCCTCCTGCATACTGCTGTCCGCTAGTTCAAGATTTGTCAGCCTGCTTTTGATATCCTTGATTGTCTGCTGAGAAGAGAGCAGTTCATCCAAAAAAGAGAGCACTGCCGATTTGATAGCCTCAGTCGTTGTGCCTTGTGAAATAAGAGCGGTAAGTTCTTCTTTAAGCGCTGGCAAACTCTTTTTGACAAGAGCCCAAAGTTCTTTTTCAAGTTGTTCAACGCTGTTTGATAACATTTGAAATTTGTCCATAAAAAAACTCCTTTGCAAGCATTTTACAAAGGAGATTTGTCTTCTTCAAGAAAGACTGCCAATTATTTCTTTTTGGAGCGTTTTTTCCGGATGAAAATCACTGACAGAATAATAGTGACAAGGGCGACAATTATGGTTATTGATGCGATTAGTGCACCGCTTATGCCATAAGGTGCAATATCTTGCGTTCTCATCATGCCATAGAAGAGGGATCCATCTTCCAAAACTATTGCAAGAGAGGTAAACTCATTTTGGTCATCAAAACCGCCGTAAATGGTTATGCCTTGCCCAAGTTTTGCGATGTGCTGAGTTGGATTTCCATTGATGTCATAAATGATCGCGCCATCAAGAGTGACCGATCCGTTGAAAACAGGATAAACATCTTGCCCATTCTCATTTGTTGTGACGTAATATTTGTAAACGTATCCCTCTATTGTCTGATCTTCAACATCTGCTCTGACAAGAATGAAATCGCCATTTTCTTCAATTGCTTGGAATATTGTTCCATGTTCAAAAGTATAAGCCTGTCCAGAGGCGTCTGCAAGCACTGTTTCAAAAGAAGGCGAGGCATACAAATTGACAAAAGTTGCCACAACTGATAGGCTCTGTCCACCTGAAACCGTTGAGGCAAAACTGGTAACTAAAAGAATGCACGCAAGCAAAGTTTTCATAACTCAATTATTGCCAAAACAAAGGTGTTTGTCAAGTTAATTTCTTAGAAAATCTATGTGGATAACTCTCCATTTTATGTGGATAACTGCCCATAAAAATGTGGATAACTGTGCCTATTATGTGGATAACTCGACAAAAAAATGTGGATAACTTGACCCAAAATTGTGGAAAAGTGAGAAAGAAAAGTATAACTATAAATGGCAAGAAGCCCCTCTTTTCAATCCCTTCTTTGCAAGACAAACAAAAAAGCATATCGGTCGATATGCTTTGGTTTCGTTGAAAGATATCTAAAAATTGTTATTGCATTTCCGCCTTTCCAAGCATAAAATGCAAACCTATTTTTGCGGCTCTGATACAATCGCATCTTGCCTTCAGATCACGTTTGGCATATTCTCTTGTCATATTAAAATCTCCTTTTTTTTCTTTTATTTTAGCACGGGGGCGTGGGTGATAGACGTTTGCGAAGAAATAGGAATTATTAAAAATGATAAAACGGGCAGAAAAATTATCACATTGGAAGAATGGCAAAAAGATTATGATTTTGAAAAAACAATTATATACTTATTTAATATTTTATTGGAAAATTGAGAGATATGTATTATTATATGTATAGATATCTTCAAATCAAAAATTAGAATATATAAAAAATTAAAGGAGTTTAAAAATGAAAGAATACGAACACAGTTTTAAAGTAAAGTCAATACTTCCATATTTAGAATATTGCAAACAAAATGGATATACAGAGTTTGATGCTGTTACTCAAAATAGAGTGGTTTATGAAAATAGCAATAGCGACCACATTATCGCAAGAATTACTACTGAAACGGTTGGAGAAGGTAAAGAAAGAATAGTTTTTGATTGCAAAAATGTAGGTAGCAAACGAAAAGATTTGAATATTTCTAGTGAGTCAATTCCAATGGAGTTAACAGAAGAGACCAAAAAGATTGTTTTATCTATGTTAGAGGTTCTTGAATTTTATGTCGCAGCAGATAATTTAAGAACAAGATATATATTCAAAAAGGAAGGTGTAACTTTTGAGATAGATGACTATATAAGACCACAAACTCAAGTAGTTGCGATTGAAGGCAAAGAAGAGGCTGTAGAAAAAGTATATAGCGATATTCTATCTAAGATAAACAACATTATAAAATAAAAATCATGAAGATAGGAATAGATATAGATGATACAATTACAGATACAGGTTTATATTTTATAAAATTTGTAGCAGAATATTTCAAATTAGATAAAAACTATTTGAAAAAATAATAAATTTTATAATATCTTTATAAATACAAAAAAGCATATCGGTCGATATGCTTTTGTTTTTTATTTAATTTCAAATTGCAAAAGGATTGTTTTTTAGATATTCTTCAATATCAATCTTTTGCAGGATGAGTTTGTCAAGTTCATTCATCAACACATTTTCGTCCATTGTCATAACATTAGGGTTTTGACAGAAAAGGTCTGGCAAATCTTCTTTTGGAAAGCCATAACAACTTAAAACTCGCATCACACCTTTAACTTCTTTCAGCGTGGTAACATCAAGGGTTGGAGCAATATTTTTCATATCTTCAATCTCATTTTTAGTAAATTTCATTTGCAGTAAAAAATTTTCCAAATCTTTCTGCATATCATTCTCCTCTTTCTGCACTTTTTTGCAAATCTTCCAATTTAACTTCAAGTTTTTTATCGTCATTTATTTCTGTGAGTTTGTCATATTCGCTATTCACAAATTCCACAACTTCTTTTGTGATTGGAAACTTTTCCATAAGTTTAATGCTCTCAACTCCATATTTTTTTTGAAAGTTTTTTTCACCAAGAAATACATCGTCAGGCCTCATTTTATCAGTTTGGTTCATTTGAGAATATCTTGCCCAAAATTTTCTTTCGCTTGTCATGCTCCAGAATTTTTTATCAAGGAATTTTTTGTTGCCAAAAGCAACATATAAAAGCATATATTTGAAAATAAAACCTTTGGAAGGTGTTGCCAACATTGAAGGATTTTTAATTATATCATCTTTGCTTAACTTAATCTTATCAAAAATTTCCTTCTTGTTTTTAAGCCCTTCATTAGCATAACATAAAAGAGAAGGTGAAATTTTAAGCATTTTGTTGAACTCATCTTGTGTCAAGCCAAAAGTCTCTTTATAAAATTTAGTCTTTTGTAACACACTTTCATCATTCAAATTTAGAATGGAAGGCAAAGATTTGAATATTTTGCTGAATTCATCTTGTGATAAGTCAAAAGTCTCTTTATAAAACTTAGCCTTTTCCAAAACATTTTCACTATTGAGACCCAAAAGGGTAGGAGAGGATTTAATCATTTTGGAAATTTGGTCTTGTGTTAAGTTGAAAGTGTCTTTATAAAAGTTAACTTTTTCCAAAACATTTTTCTTTTTCAAAAATAAAAGAGAAGGTTGAGATTTTATCATTTTGTTTGCTTCTTCTCGTGTTAAGTTAAAAGTTCCTTGATAAAAGTCAATTTTTTCTTTCACGCTTTTATTTTTCAAACATAAAAGAGTAGGATAAGTTTTAATCGTTTTGTTAAATTCGCTTTGTGTTAGGCCAAAAGTTTCTTGATAAAACTTAGCCTTTTCCAAAACACTTTTATTACTATAACTTAAAATGGCAGGCAAGGTCTTAACCATTTTGATAAAGTCTCTTTGTGTTAAGTTAAATGTTGGTTTATAAAAGTCAGTTTTTTTCGAAATTTTTTCTTTTTTGAGATATAAAAGCGATGGAAGAGATGCTTCTTTCCTTTTGATATCATCATCTGTCCACTCAAAATCTTGTTTCAAAATCTCAGTAATACTTGTTATCCCCATTTCAACCTCCATTCGAATTTTATCATAATATGACAAAATTGTCAATATGCAAGTTATCGGTGATATATATCAAAATTGAATAATATATTACCATATGCGATTTATTGTAATAAAAAAGAAAATGATTGTTTGTTGTTTGGCGATTTTGCTTATACTTTCTGTTGTTCTTATTTTTTTTGCAGTGCGTGGGGTTGAGACGAATATGCCAAAACCTGAACACATTATTGTCATTGATGCCGGCCATGGCGGGCGTGATGGTGGCACGGTGGGCAGCGGCGGAGCGATAGAAAGTCAGCTTAATCTCGACTATGCCATCACCTTAAAACAAATGTGTGAAAGTTTTGGTTTTGGTGTGGTTATGACAAGAGAAAATATGAATGGACTTTATGATGAAAACGCTCCAAACAAAAAGCGTAGCGAGATGGAAAAAAGAAAAAAGATTATTGATGAAAGTGATGCAGACATTGTGATAAGTTTGCATATGAACGGCTTTCCTCTTCCATCAGCAGAAGGGGCGCAGGTTTTTTACGGGAAAGGCAATGAGGCTGGGCAGGCACTGGCAGAATCGGTCACAACCTCACTTTCACGAGATTTTGAAAGTGCAAGAGATTATTGCACAGTTGGTGATTACTTTGTTTTGAACTGCACCGATAAGGCTGGTGTTTTGGTTGAGTGTGGTTTTTTAAGCAATCCAAGCGAAGAAAAATTGTTGCAAAGCAGAGAATATCGGCAAAAGTTTTGTTATAGTTTGCTTTACGGCATTATCACATATTTTCAAATGTAGTGACACCTCTCTTTCAAAATCTTGACAAAAATTTTTCAAGTTTCTATACTCTAAGTGGGAGAAATAATGAAAAACACCAAAGATAATCTTATCATTGACCTTCATATGCATACCAATTTTTCAGATGGTGGATGCACCTTGCAACAACTTTTTGACAATCTTCACAAACAAAAAGTGTCAGTTGCGTCTATTACAGACCATAACAGCATTGAAGCATATAAAAATCTCGATGGGGTTCAAACATACGGGATTGGTCTTGTCAAGGGCATGGAATGTAATGTTGATTTTATGGGAAAACATTATCATGTTTTGATGTATGATTTTGACGATTGTCCTGCCTTAAAAAAATACCTCAAGGTTGTCAGAAAAGATGACATCAAATTTTTCAAAAAACTGATAAGCACTCTTGAAAAACTTTACCGATTGAAGTTTGACAAAAAGGCAGTTGAAGACTTTATAAACAATAACACCTATCTTGACAAAGTGCGCTTAAACAATTTTTTGATGGAGCAGGGACTTGCAACCTCTCCACGACAAGCCTTTTTCAAATTTACAAAGCCACTTCCAGATAAACTTGGATATTTTTATCCAGCCAAAAAGTTTTTCTCTCTTGTCAAAAAGAGTGGTGCCCTTTCCATTCTTGCGCATCCAAACAAATATTTGGCGTTTTTAGACAACGAACAAGAGTTGAAGAGCATTATTTTGCAGTTAAAGAAAATGGGACTTGATGGCGTTGAGGTTTTCAACAATCGTCAAACAAAAGAATATGAAAAAATCTATCTTGATTTTGTCAAAGAAAACAACATGGAGTGGAGTGGTGGCAGTGACTTTCACAAGAAGTTTGGAGTGATAGAAAGAAAAAGACTTGGGCATGCAATTGATCATAACATTTCGATTGATTGTTATAGCACCAAACTAAGGCAGTTGATTTTTAAGGCAATAGGAAAATAAAAAAGGAGAGAAAAATGTTAATACTTTTATCTGGAGTTTCGGGGGTGGGGAAGAATACGGTTATTGCAAACCTTCTTGAAAGGAGAAAAAATCTTTCTTTTATGCTTTCTGGCACAACCAGAACTCGCAGAAATAGTGAGAAGGATGCAAACTATATCTATATGACCAAAGAGGAGTTTGCTCGCAGAGAAAAAAATGGCGATTTTTTTGAAACGCAACAGGTGCATGGAAACATGTATGGCATTTTGAAAGATTCGCTTTTGAAAGCAAGTGAGGATCGTGAAAAAGACTATATCAAAGACATCGATGTTTATGGCAACAAAAAAGTCAGAGGTTTTTTGAAGGGAAAGGCAAAGGTGCTTTCAATCTTTCTTGACGCGCCAGATGACGTTTTGGCAGAAAGGCTTAGAGGGCGAGGGGAAGAAGAGGAGCGAATAAAAGCCCGTCTGTCACGAGCGGAAGAAGAGAGGGCTCACAAGAAAGACTATGATGCAGTCATAGAAAACATAGATCTTGAAAAGACGATAAAAACTATTCTTGAACTGATTGAAAAAAACAAATGACAAAATTTGATAGCATCTTGCAAAAGTGGACAATCTTCACTTATGCAAGATTTTTTTTGAGAGTTATACTTGAAGAAAAGGAAGTTTTATGAAAAGCAAACTTTATTTTCTTGTGATGTTTATCCTCTTTTTTGCCCTTTTTGCACTTCTTAACTTTGCCTCTATTGGCGGGGTGGTTTATCCTTTTGCCTTTTCAATGCTCTTTGCACTTGCTTGGGCAAATCAAAAGGTGTGGCTTCTTGCTCCTGCATACATCGGGGCGACTCTTGCCGTCAATTTTTCTTTTGAAAGTGCGATCGGCTCGGTGGTTTGTGCTCTCTTTCTTGTTGTGCCATATTATATACATATCTTGCTTAAAAAGAACATCAAAAAGTGGGAACTTCTCATTTATTGCATCCTAAGTCAAACGGCGACTGTGGTTTTTCAAGCGCTTGGAGGAGTCAGCCCTTTTATCATAGTCGCATCCTTAATTGGTGGAGGCTTGTTCTTCTGGGCGTGCTGTCATATCTTTGAGCCAATTATAATCAGGGGCTTTGCCTTCAAGTTGACATCAGGTGAACTGATTTGTGGTGCAATCGTGCTCATGGCTCTCAGCGATGGACTTTACTCTTGTGACCTGTATGGCTTTTCCTTTCTCAAACTTTTTGTGGTCTTTTCTCTTTTGTCAATCTCTTACACTTCAAAATCTGCTTATACCGCTCTTATTTCTGCCGTGCTTGCTCTTGGCACTCTTGTGCATGAAAACAACCCAGTTTATGTCACACCAATTATTCTTTGGGCGCTTTCAATTGTGGCTTTCAAAACTCAAAAAAGGATTTTTCCAGCCTTAGCAGTGATTGCCTGTGAGACAGTTGTCGGATTTTATTTCAAACTATATTATTCTTTTGGCATTTTGCAGTTTGCACCAGTCATTGCAGGTGCGCTTATATTCTTCCTTTTGCCAAAGAAGTGGTATGACAAAGTCAGTGTGCTTTTGTCCACAAACAATGATCGAATGGCAGTCAAAAATGTTATCAACCGAAACAGAGAAGTGCTTAAACGCAGGCTTGATAACCTAAGCGAAGTCTTTTTGGATATGAACGAAGTTTTCAAAAAATTGATAAAAGAAAGCCTTTCGCCTAGTCAGGTGCAAGAACTTCTGTTTGAAGAGGTCAAGGGCTCTGTGTGCAAAAATTGTCCAGAGGCAAAACACTGTCACCGCACGTTTTGTGGCGAAACGAAAAAGATGTTTTGTGAACTTATCAAGATCTCAATGGATAGGGGAAGAATAACTTTGCTTGATCTTCCAAGTTATCTCACTTCCCGTTGTGGAAGAGTCAACAATTTGATGAGTGAGATCAACACTCTCACAAATCAATACAAAAACTATCAAAGTCTTGTTTCCAATGTGGACATAAGCAAAATGCTCATCTCTGATCAACTTGGCGGAATTGCTCAAATCATGCGATCACTTTCAAATGAGGTTGACAGTTTGATTTCCTTCAACTCTGCACAAGAGAGCAAAATTATTGATGAACTTTCTTACAACAACATCTTCTGCTCGGATGCCGTTGTGTATGACAAGGATGCTCGCACTGTTATGGCAAGCCTTGTGGTAAGGGCGGAGGATGCAAGCAGACCACGGCTTGCCCAAGTGGTCAGCAAAGTATGCTCTTGTCCTATGGCTGTGTATGAGGCCTACCCATCATCGCGTTCAGGACTTGTCAATGTCAACTTGAAAACATCGCCAAGATATGATGCCATTTTTGGAGTTGCAATCCACAGAAAAACTGGCTCAAACATTTCTGGCGACTGCCACAGCATTATCAAACTTGACGGCGACAAATTTTTGTTTGCAATTTGCGATGGCATGGGAAGTGGAGAAAAGGCAAATGAAAAAAGTGACACAACAATCGGCCTTATTGAAAACTTTTACAAAGCAGGCTTTGACAATGAACTTATTTTGTCAAGCGTAAACAAACTGTTAAACCTTGAAAAAGACGATGTCTTTTCAACCATTGATGTATGCGTGGTTGACCTCAAAAATGGAATAGCCGATTGCATAAAAATGGGTGCACCTTCTTCCTTTGTCAAAGGCGAGGAGGAGTGCAAGATTATTGAAGGCGGGGCATTGCCAGTTGGTGTGCTTCAAGAAGGAAAGGCGCAAATCAAGAAAATTGTGCTTTGTGAAAAGGACATGATCGTGCTTGCAAGTGATGGCATAAATGATTCTTTTGGAAGTGACAGCGAAATGAAAGATTTCCTGTGCACTCTCAAAACAACCAATCCGCAAGAGTTTGCAAACGCACTTCTCGACAAAGCGCTTGCAAACAACAATGGCCATGCAGTTGACGATATGACAGCACTTGTTATCAAAATTTTTGCAAATTGAAAGAAAAACAGCATTCTTTTGCTGTTTTTTCTTGTTTTTTCAATATTTTTTCATGTTTGTTATTGCACTTATAAAATAATTGATATATAATAAATAAGACACTTTTGGCAAAAATAATTGTTTTTTGCCTTAAAAATATATATTAACGGAGTTTTTTATGCAATCGGTGGAAAAATTTATTGAACAGACAAAGATGATCAAGGCTGGTGATGTTATCGGTGTTGGATGCAGTGGAGGAAGTGATTCAATGGCTCTTCTTTCATTTTTGGCACAAAATCAAGAAAAGTATGATATTGAAGTTGTGGCAATTCATGTTGACCACTCTATACGAGAAAACAGCAGTGATGATGCAGATTTTGTAAGGGCAAAGGCGCGTGAAATGGGCGTGCGTTTTTACAAGTTTCGCATAGACGCACCAAAGATTGCAAAAGACAGAGGAATAAGTCTTGAATCAGCGGCAAGAGAAGGAAGATATGGAGTGTTTGAGGCACTTCTCAAAAAAGGACTTGTAGATAAAATTGCTCTTGCTCATCAAAAATCTGACCAAGCAGAAACAATTCTTATGCACCTTTTCAGAGGAGCGGGCATGAGCGGTGCAAAAGGCATGGAAGCAATTCGCGACAATGTCTATATCAGACCAATGCTCAACACATCAAAGCAAGAAATTTATGACTGGCTGAGTGAAAATAGAATTGACTATGTTGATGATGAAACAAATGCTGACAACACTTACAATCGCAATTTTGTGCGCAATGTGCTTATGCGTGAGGTTGTCAAAAGATGGCCTAACGCCATTGATGCAATCACATCGTTTGCAAAATCTATTGCAGAAGATGATGAGTTTATAAATTCAATGGCACACATAGATGCTGTTATGTTTGAAGACAAGGTGGCAAGAGTGCCACTGAGTTACTTTCTCTACCAAAGCCCAATCGTAAACAGAATACTTTTCAAAGTTTTTAAGCGAATTGGCATAACAAGAGATATTGAAAGAAAGCACATTGAGGCAATCAAAGAACTTGCAACCAAAGGGGAAAACGGCAAGAGAATTTATCTTCCTTTTGAAGCGATTGCGATAAAAGAATATGACTATTTGACAATTTACAATCGCCATGTGGAAGAAGTGACCTTCTCTGAGCCTTTCAAGTGCGGTGAATTTGAAGTGCCTTCTTTTGGAAAGGTGATTGTCAGACGTGTCAAAGATTTCACGCCAAAAGAAGGGGTGCTTTATCTTGACTATCGCAAAGTGCCAAAGACGGCGTCATGGCGTTTTAGAGAAGACGGAGACGTGTTTGAAAAATTTGGCGGTGGAAAGAAAAAACTCAAAAGTTTTCTTATCGACAAAAAAATACCACAGCGCAAACGAAATTTTTTGCCAGTGCTTGCTGACGGCAATGAAATTTATGCCATTGCAGGAGTTGAGATTTCTGAAAAGGTAAAAGTTGAAGATGTGCCAACCGCATATATGATTGAAGTGAAAAATGGCTAGGTGAGTTGATATGGAAGAAAAATTGACATTATCAACGCTCTATCGTGCCCAAAGCGTGGTTGACGGCAGGACTTTTCAAACCTTGCCAGTGAAAAGAGTTTCCTTGTCAGATGCACAGGGACTGATTTTCAATCCAGACCACACAAGATACATATATTTTTCGCCATCGAGCGTTCATCATGCATATTTTATAAACAAAAAACTGATTGACACAGTCAACTATTTTTTGGATAAATATGGCAAAAGAGTCAATTGTCTTGTCAGCAGAGATTTTGACAATTTGCAAAAAGTCAAGATGGCGCTTTCCGAACTTGGCGATCTGAGAAAAGATGTCAAAGTCGAGTCAATCGCACTTGAATATCTTGCAGTGTTTAAGCAAATGATTGATGACTGCGCGGTAAAACAAGGAAAAACTCAAACTGACGAGAAGGCATATATTCCAGAGATTTCAGACACAAAAAGATATGGCGGAGGTATCGGACTTGCAGAATCATGGCTGGATCTGCTCAAAGACACAACGGTGTTTATAAGGAAAAAAGAGATTTCCATTGACGATCTTTTTATGAACATCGTCTCACGCAAAAAAATGAGCAAAAGAGAGGTCTTCAACCTCTTTGACACCAAAAAACACACTCTGCAAGGGATCTATCACATAAGGGATAAAAATGGAGCAAATGCAATCAGGCATGATGTTATGAAAATTGAAGAGAATGGTGAGTATAATCAAAATGAATTGACATGCCAAAAAGACTATTTTTCTTCATTTCGACGAGAACTTAAACATCAAAGGGATCTTGCACTTGATATGCTGGGCAAATAGACAAAAATTAGAAAAAATTTACGAACAAATTTACGAACAAATAGGTGCATTTTGTTTCGTAAATTTTTTTGTTTATGCTACAATATAATTATTACGGAGGTGATTATGAGCACAGGTGCTATTGTCGGCATAGTTGTGGGCGGTGTTGTTGGAATCCTTTTGATCGCAATCATTGCTTGGATATGGGCGACATACAACAAATTTATTAGAATGAGAAATGATTGTGATGAGGCTTTCTCAACAATGGATGTTTATCTCAAAAAGAGATATGACCTTATTCCAAACCTTGTTGAAACTGTAAAAGGTTATGCAAAGCATGAAAACAAAACTTTGGAAGCAGTTATTCAAGCCAGAAACATGGCAATGAATTCTAAGTCAGCAGAAGAACAAATCAAAAATGAAAACATCTTGTCAGGCACACTCAAATCTTTGTTTGCTGTTTCTGAAAATTATCCAGAACTCAAAGCAGACAAACATTTTACTGAAATGATGAATTCACTCAGACAAATTGAAGAGGAAATCACATCTTCAAGAAAGTATTACAATGCAGTTGTCAAAGAATACAACATCAAAAGAGAAGTTTTCCCAAGTTCAATTATTGCAGGTTGGTTCAAATTCGTCAAAAAGCCTCTTTATGAGATTGAGGATGTTGAACAACGCAAAAATGTGAAAGTTCAATTTTAATCTTTTGCAGGCAGGCAGAAAGGCCTGCCTGCTTTTCTTATGTGAGGTTTTATGAAAAAAATATTAAGCGCAATTTTTATCACAATTCCAGCACTCATCATTCTTGCAATTCTTGCCTTTGTGCCATCATCAAACTTTACGCAATTACAGAAAGATGACGGCTTTGTCATTGAAAATTACAGCGTAACAATGCAGGTCAATGAAGACAACTCAATCGATGTGCAAGAAAGTATCACTGCATATTTCAGTCTTTCCTCTCGTGGGCTTGTCAGAAATCTTCCTTTGCAAGGTTATGTGTCAAATGTCGATGAAAAGGGAAATGTCAAAACTGAAATTTATGATTACACAATCTCAAATTTGAAAGTTAAGGAAAGTGAAAACGTCTATCTCGTTGATAGTGAAGAATATGGAGATTATCTTGTTTTGTATATTGGCAATTCTTCTTATCAGGCAGATTTCACTGAAAACTATTCTCTCTCTTATACCATTTCACTTGGCGATGACAGAGATGGAAGCAAAGATAGTTTTTATTATAATGTGCTTGGCTCGGGATGGACAACGGAGATTGAAGAGTTTTCTTATCAAATCACTTTTCCAGACAAAACTGACTTGACAGGGCAAGAATATTTTGTTTATGTTGGTGCTTATGGAGAAGATGGGACAGGCACAAAACTGACATTTGAAGGGAACACCATATCTGGACAATATTCTGACCTTGAATATGGCACAGCAGTCACAGTGCAAACTTTCTTTGAACAAGGCTATTTCGATGTGCCTTACAACTACACAACTGACGCCATTTTCCTTGTGATAGCGCTTATTCTATTGGTTATCGGCATAATTGTCATTTGGCGTTATCGTAAGAAAAACAGAGTTATAGAAGTGGTTGAATTTTCAGCGCCAGACGGCATAACTCCAACAGAGGCAGGCTTTCTTATTGATGGTTGCGTCCAAAACAAAGACTTAACGGCGCTTATTGTTTACTGGGCGTCAAAAGGCTATTTGAAAATTGAAGAGAAAGACAAAGACGTTGTGCTGACAAAACTTAAAGACTTGCCAGAAAATGCAACAACTCATGAAAAAAAGTTCTTTGCTGGCATATTTGCAAGCGAACAAAAAGAGGTGCTTGTTTCAAGCCTAGGCAACACTACGGCAGTTGCTGGAAACAGTGCAAAGGTGCAGGTTGAGAGCAGATTTAAGCAGTTTTTTGTGGACAATATGAAAATACTCTCCTTTGTGGCAGTTTTGGTATATATTACAATTATGGCTTTTGCTGTAAAACTTGGCTTGCAAACAAACAGCGAACTTAATATCTTCTACAAATTTCTCTTTGCTTGGAGTATGCTTATTGGCGTTTTGTGTTATGCCATTTATGACAAAAACAAAGACAATTTTTCAAAAGTCAAAAAAGTTCTTTGTTTGATATTCTTTACTCTTTTCTATATCGCCGGCTTTGTGGGATACAATTTCTTTTTCCAATATTTTCCATATGATCCATTTGGAACAAGATTTATTCTCTCTCTTTCACTTCTTTTGACATGTATTGGTTTTTCTTTGGTGGAAAAATATACCAAAGAAGGTGCGCTTATGCTTGGAAGGGTGAGAGGACTAAGAAAATACATTCTTTTGACTGAAAAAAAGAAAATGGAAATGCAGGTGGAAGAAAATCCAAAACTCTTCTATGATATATTGCCTTATGCCTATGCGCTTGGAGTGAGTGATGTATACATGGAAAAATTTGAAGATATAAAGGCGACTCTTGAACAAACCTCTGACATCGGCATAAATATTGCAGGCATATTGCTGGCTTCTCATCTTCTCAATGCAAGATTTGCTGCTATCGGAATGATTGCAACAAGAAGTTTGCTTACCACTGTTATTGGGACGGCGATAAAATATGGAGCAAGTGGCAAATTTGGTGGTCGAGGCTTTGGAGGAGGCGGAGGCTTTTCCGGTGGTGGCCACGGCGGAGGTGGTGGAGGAAGATTTTGAGAGCCTTCACAATTTTCAAAACTTCTTGACAGCGAGAGAGAAAAGGTATAAAATAGAAAAATCAAAGTGCAAGAAATTGCACTTTTCTTTGCAGAAGTGGCGGAATGGCAGACGCGCAGGTTTCAGGTACCTGTGATAGCAATATCGTGTGGGTTCAACTCCCATCTTCTGCACCAGAGGAAAAATTGCACTTAGGTCAGCCTGCGGACTTTGTCATCGGCAAGACGGTGGCGCTCAGTTTTCTCTTTTCACAAAAATGCTAGCGCATTTATTGTGAGTTTGCATTGAAGTTTTCGCAAAGAAGATTTTGTGTGACTGCGCAGCGGATGACATTCCGCATAGGTGGTATAAATTTCATTGAGGTTAAGAAAATGATTATTGAAACTGATAGATTGATTTTAAGAGAATGGAAAATGTCTGACATTGAAGATAATGTTGAAGGATTGAATAACTTTAATGTTACAAAAAACTTAACTGTCAAGTTTCCGTATACAAAACAAGATGCAATATGCTTTATTGAAAAACATAGAAATAATGATGAAGAAAATTATTATTTTGCAATTCAATTAAAAAATGAAAACAAGGTTATTGGTGGAACTGCTATATTAGTTGATAAACACAATATGATTGGAAAGGGTGGAATTTGGATAAATGAAAAATATTTGGGAAAAGGATATGGGACGGAGGTTTGGATAGCGAGAGCAAAGTTTGCTTTTGAAAATTTGTCTTTGAAAAAATTGCAGAATGGTTATTTCGAATTTAACGAAATCTCTTGGAAAATGCAAAAAAAAGTAGGATATAAAATTGTAGGAGAAAAAACTAATTTTAGCAAAGCCCTTAATCAAAAAGTTAAAGAGATTGTAACAGAATTGACAAAAAGTGAATTTAATAAAGCATTAGAAAAAAACTTTAAACAAATAAATTTTACATTTAAAGTTTTAGAAGATAACAAGTATTCGTGATCAATTATGTAATGTCGCGAAATCAATGTTGAGAAATCAAAAAATCGACTTTGTTGTTAGTCGACACAAGAGAAAAAACTGCGCTTCTGCCTAGGCTCTATTCGAGCCGTTACGGCGGTGGCGCTCAGTTTTCTCTTTTCAAAATATGCTATCGCATTTATTGTGATTTTGCAGTGAAGCCCTCGCAAAGAAGATTTTGTGTGACTGCATAGAGGATGACATACTGCCATGGTGCTTTTTTTTTGAAAAAGCAAAAACTACGCACTGACATTTGTTTTCGCCTCTCGCGACCAAACGCAACTCTCCTTACACTTCGAGTTGGTCGCGACTTGAAGCAATGAGGCAAATGCAAAGAAGATTGTTTTTACAACAAACAAGTAATTAGAATTAAAGAATATTTTTATAAAGATGAGACAAAAAGAGGAGTCTTTTCCAACACTTCTCTTTTTTTGTTTTAATAATCTATATTGTTATGATATAATTTTTGAAAGGAGGGGGTATGGTTTTTCAGGCGAAGAAAAAAGATTTGGCGGTTGTTTGTGATCTTGCCGTTAAGATTTGGGGCGGAGATGAGAAGATGATGGAAAAAGAATTTGCTCCACGCCTTGCAAACAACAAAATTGGAGTTCTTGTGGCCAAGGTTGAAAATGTGCCAGCAGGATTTATTGAATGTGCGCTGAGAGAGGATGGTGGCAAGGTGACAGGCAATTTGGAAGGAGTCTATGTTCTGCCAGAATTTCGCGGAAGAGGAGTTGCGCGAGACTTGTTTGATGAGGCTGTCAAGTTTGTAAAGAAAAAAGGTGCAGTAGATGTGGAAAGCGGATGTCCTTATTGCAAAAAGCAACTTCTTTTGTTAAATGAAAAGGGAAAAAGTGAGCAGAATAAAAGAAAATAGACATTTCCTGTTGCAAAATATCGGTTTTTGGTATATTATATAAGATGAAAGATGTTTTTTTCAAAAACAAATTTTAATTTATTGGAGGAAGATATGGATAAAATTTGGGACAAAAAGTGGATCAAAATTCTTATTTGGCTTAGTGGATACATCAACTTTATCGCATATGCTATCGTAGGTGGTTATGTGATTGCAAAGAGCCAAGATGAAGAACTTCGCAAAGAAACAAAGAAGGCGTTTATTGTCACCCTTGTTTTCACTGCACTTTTGGGACTTATCTTGATCTTTAACACAGCATGCACATTTTCATCATCTTATGAATTTATAGCATTTACCTTGGTATTCACACTGATTACACTCATTGGGCAATTTATCACCTACCTCACCTTTATTCTCCTTGTTGCATTTCCACCTAAAAAGAAGGAAAAAGTGACAGAAGCAAAAGTGGTTGAGGATAAACAAGAAGAACCAGAAAAGAAAGATGAAGAATAAAGAAGAGAGGCAAAGGCCTCTTTTTTTGTTGACTTTTTTTGAAAAATGTTGAAAATCGTTTTGATAAGACAAACAAGTATGTTACAATATTATTGAGATTAAGTCTCAATAAAAAAAATAAAAGGAGATAAATTATGGAACAAACAAGAATGCCTCTTATTGGCGACGACGCACCTGCATTTCATGCAGTGACAACACAAGGGGAAATCAACTTTCCAGAGGACTATAAAGGAAAATGGGTGATTTTGTTTTCACACCCAGCAGACTTCACACCAGTTTGCACAACAGAGTTTATGACTTTCGGCTCTATGATGGATGAGTTTAAGGCGCTCAACACAGAACTTATTGGGCTCAGTGTGGACAGCCTCTATTCTCACATTGCTTGGCTTAGAAAAATTCAAGAACTTGAATGGAACGGCAAAAAGCACATTGAAGTTAAATTTCCACTTATTGAAGATATCAAAATGGAGATTGCAAACAAATATGGCATGATCCAACCGGGTGCTTCAACAACACAAGCCGTTCGAGCAGTGTTTGTCATTGACCCACAAGCAAAGATCAGAACAATTCTCTATTATCCACTTTCAACAGGAAGAAACTTTGATGAAATCAAAAGAATCATCATTGCTCTTCAAAAGGCTGACAAGGATGGCGTTGCAACTCCTGCCGATTGGCGTCCAGGACAAGATGTGATTATTCCAACCGCTGGTTCTTGTGGCGTTGCAAAGGAAAGAGTTGAAAGTAAGGCGGCAGATCAATATTGTCTTGATTGGTTCATCTGCTTTAAGCGTGAGAAAAAATAATGAGAAAGACAAAGCAGAAAGAATTTGTTCTGTCACTTTTGCAAAAACGTTATGATCATCCAACAGCACAAGATATTCAAGATCAGGCTTTGCAGGAGGGGGTAAAAATTGGAAGGGCAAGCATTTATCGCATTCTGTCTGATATGGTCAGTGCAGGGCAAGTGCGAAAACTTTTGACAAAAGACAATGTTGCTCACTATGATTTTTATAGACCAAACCATGTGCATATCGTTTGCAAAAATTGTGGCAAGATTTTTGACTTGCCAAGCGAAAAGATCTTTTTGCAAGACTTTAAGCAAAATTTTGGTGGATTTGAAATAGAAGAGCAAGAGGTGGAACTCTTTGGGCTCTGCAAAGAATGCAAAACAAAAAACGCTTCAATTTGAAGCGTTTTTTTTGATTTAATTTTATAGTGGCAAATCTTTTTTATCAAATCGGAAGACGCCGATGATTATTGTCACAATGCCGACAGCGAGCAAGATTCCGAATTTCCACAGCCAATCCATTGAGCCTGTCAAAATATCTGTGGTGTCAAAGAAGGTTATGATTGAGAGATAGTTGAAGAAATTCATTTGAGAAATTCTCATTGCGCTTGGCACAACGGAAGAACCAAACAGTCCAAGAATTGTGCAGACAAGTGAGAAGATTGTAAGTCCACCACCGATTGAAAGAGAATGTTTTGTTCTGTTGAAAATTGCAGAACACATAAAGCAAAAACCGGCAATGGCAAACATGGTCAAGAATGCACCAAGATTGAAGAGCAATATTTCAGAGAAGTTGATTGCAAAGTTGTTGCCTCCGACTATCCAAACGGCAATCACACTGACAACTGTGAGAAGTGCAAACATAGAGAAGAGTGCGAAGAGAAGGTAAGTCATTTGTGTGACAGAAACTGTTCTTCTCTTGGTTGGTGTTGAAAGCACATATGCCATTGAGCCAGAGTCAACTTGACCTGCAAGCAAACTGTTTGCTGTCATGATGACGAACACCATTGGAAGAAGAAGTCCTGCGATGCGATAGAAGATTGAACCGATAATAAGCCCATACACATCCATATTTCCCAGTTCTTCAAGTGCGACAGCGACTTTTTCTGGAATTTGGTCAGAGATTGACTTGGTTGCCTCAGTTTTTGCGAGTGCTTTTTCGTCATCTGTCAAACTTCCGTCAGCCGAATATTCATGTTGCCAGAGTTGATAAGTTGAAATTGCAGTGTTTGAGATGACTTTGACTGCTGTTGCATTGATGTTTGCCTCATCTTCTTCAACGCCTTGTGAGATTTGGAGGTTGTAAACTGAGTCATACATCATTTGATTTACATACTGGGCTGCATTTGATTCAAATAGTGCAGTTGAATAAACAAATGTTGGTGACCCTGATTGAGTAATATAGTCATTTACTGCGACAGTAGCAAGGGCAAGCACTTGTTCTTCTGTTGCAGTTGCCTCTTCCTCTGTTGCACCATTTGCAAGAGCCTGCTCCTTAGCCTGAGAGGCTATTTGCTGTGGAAGCATGTTTGGAAGAAACATTTTGATGAGATTTATAAAGTTCGTTTCTGCTGCTGGGTCGCTGTCATAGGCTGCGAGTTGCCCAACTATCAACGCTTGAAGTTGTTCTGATGTGAAACCTGTGCCTTCAAGCATGCCTTCAAATTGAGATACCATACCTTGTGCAATTTGAGTTTGGATTGCGACCAGTGCATCACCTGTTGCAGGGGAGCCTGTTGCCGTCTCGTATTCCTCTTTTGCGTTGTCATATGAGTCAAACATTTGTCCAATGCCTACAACAATTTGATTTGATCCATCGACAGAAGTCAAATAAAGGTCATAACTATCAACAGAATTTTCTTTCAAGACGGCTTCTTGGTCGGCTTGTGTGAAGACATCTTTGAGAGAATCTCTGATGTCATTTATTCCAAGATTGCCAAGCACAATAATGACAATTGCAAGCATAGTGCAAGTGGCAATGGTTACTGAAAGCCATTTGACCCAGTTTGCTTTGCATGACTGTTTGAAAAGTGCCTTGTTTATCATTTTTTGTCCTCCTTTTGTTTTTCATATTCTTTTTTAAGAGTTTTTCTTTCCCTTTTTCGCTCTCTCTTTGTCTTATCCAGTTCTTTGCTGGTGACAATTTTCACCTTGCGCTTGTTGAGCAAAATTTCTTTGAAATGCCTTTCAAGATTTTGTTTAACTTCGCTTATAAATTTCAGATGATAGTTTTTAAGCACATTGAACAGGTGATTTAGAGAGGTGGTAGCGATTTTTATTGTCACCTGCGTGTATTGTGGTTGGTCTCTCACCACTTCAAATTTAAGATTTTTGAATTTTTTATAGTCCTGCTCATTTGTAAACTCTATTTTATACAGTTTGAAAGCAGGGTTTTGCAATTTTTCTATGTCTGCAATGTCAATTATCTTTCCGTCCAAGATAAGAGCCACTCTGTCACAAGTCATTTCAAGTTCGTCAAACATTTGACTGGACATCAAAATTGTTTTACCTTTTTTCTTTTCTTCCAAAATTATTTCAAGAAAAGTTTCTCGCATAAGTGGGTCAAGTCCAGTGGTTGGCTCGTCCAAGATAAGAATATCTTTGTCTGCCATAAGTGCTGCCACAATCGCTGTTTTTTGTTTCATACCTTTGCTCATTCGTTTAAGATTTGCCGAAGGGTCAAGTTGCAGTCTGGAAATAAGTGAGTTGGCATAATCCATATTTTTAAGTCCCAAAAGTTCGGCTTGATTTTTGAGAAAGGTGATACCATTGTTAAGGTCTGGAAAAGCGATTTCCCCAGGCACATATTCCACAAATTCTTTTATTTTTGGACCGTCTTTCCAGGCATCCATATCAAGCACTTTGACTTCTCCCTGTTCTGCCTTCAAAAAGCCCATAATGTGTCGAATAGTTGTTGTTTTTCCACTGCCGTTTGTGCCGACAAAACCGAAGACTTCTCCTTTATGGACGTTGAAAGTGACATCAAAAATGCCTCGTCCCATACCATAATCTTTTGTGAGGTGTTCAACATCAATGACAATTTCTTTTTTCATAGCACACCTCCAAACTTTTTGTCTTCATGATAAAATTGCATGAAATAATCTTCGATAGTAAACTTTATTTCTTCAAATTTTGCAATATCGTATTCGCCAAGAAGGGAAATAAATTTGTCAACAAACTTGTCATTTATTGCCACCACAGCCCACAAGCCTTTGTTGTCACAAGAAGAAATTGAAGGGGTCTTAACGGTCAAGGCATCTTTTCTTTTTCTAGGCAAAGAGGCGACAAATTTTTGATAATTCTTTTTGTCCTTAAATTGCACCTTAAAGTTTTTGTCTTGGTTATGTTTTATGTCATTGGTGTCAAAGGTGGAAACGATACGCCCATCTTTAATGATTGAAATTCTGTCACAAGTGGCTTCAACTTCATTAAACATATGGCTTGAAAGCAAGATTGTCTTGCCCCTCTTTTTTTCTTCTTTGATAAAGTCAATAAAAACTTGTTGCATTACAGGGTCAAGTCCACTTGTAGGCTCGTCAAGTATGAGAACATTTGGGTCTGCCATAAAGGCTGTGACGATTGCAAGTTTTCGCTTATCTCCCAAACTCATTTTTTTTGTTTCGCCAGCAGGATTAAGTTCAAACTTTTCAAGCAAATAGTCAAGTCTTTTTCTATCTTTGCAGTGACGCAAGTCACTCATCATTTGAATAAATTCCCAGCCTGTCAAACCTTCTGGCAAGGCGATTTCGCCGGGCAAATAGCCCACATCTTCAAGCAGTTTATAATAGTTGCCAAAAGATTCAAGCCCATTGACCAAAGTTTGCCCAGATTGAGGACGAGAAAAGCCCATAATATGACGAATAGCAGTGCTTTTTCCAGCACCATTTGGGCCAAGAAATCCGAAAACTTCACCCTTATGGACAATAAAGGAAACATCAAAAACACCACGACCATGACCATAGTCTTTTGTGAGGTGGTCAACAATAATTACTTTTTCTTCACCAATCATATCTGTTTCCCCCAACAAAAATTTTAGTTGTTATTATATATTCATATTATAGACCAATCTTTGTCAAAAAGCAACAAAAAAGAGAGGCTAAAAAAGCCTCTTGTTTTCCCATAAGCAAAAAGTTACATTTTCCTCAAAGGAGAAAGGCTTATTGCTTCTATTGCCAGTTCGCACATTTGAGGGCTGTTTGCCTCTTTCCATTCTTCATCAGTGATTGGTGCTGAGCCAGAAGTCTTTTTTTCTGCCAATTTTGATAAACCTTCTCTTTTGAGTTTCAAAGTAGAAAGTATTGACAATGAAAACGTCCTAGAAAAATTGCCAAGTGAGAGAACGTTTTCACTCTTCAATTTTTCATATTTTTTGAAATAACTTTCAAAGAAAGGTTGTGATTGTTTTTTGAGGACTGTTGGGTTGAAGTTGATATGCAAAAGGTTTGCATTTTTCCCAGATTGTTCTGTTTGGTGATAATTTAGTATGCCAAGCGTTTTGTCATAACTTCTTAAAAAATATAGTTTGTCAAGTATGCCTTTTTCAAGACTGTCTATATTTTTTTTGTATATGCCCTTGCACAAAATTCTTGGCAGACAGTTTTCAGTGATAAAAGAAAAATGTTGAGCCTCTTTTGGAGTGAATACTTTGCGACAAAGGTGAGAATATAATGAATCTTTGTCTATTTTCTTTTGTGCATACAATGACAAAAATTCTTTGCTCATAAGTCTTACTTTTTCACAGTCAGGCAGAAATTTGAAAATCAGTGGAGAGTATCTATCGCCATAAAGATACATACCCATAGCATTGTTTATGTTATAATTTTTTTGTGATTCAGGTGGTTTTGAAAGAGAACCCCAACTTTTGATTTGGTTCATGGTTTGCACATAAAGGAAAGAAATCGCAGCTGCTGATTTTTTGTATTTTTTTGCAACCTTGGCTTGTCCGTTTTGCAGTATCTGCATAAAAACATCATATTTTTTTGGAGTTAAACAGACTGAAAGTTTTTTAAGAAAATTTCGCAAATAAACTCTTTTGTCAGCATTTTCAAAGTCTTCCAAACTTTCGGGGTCAGGGATTATGTCTTGCAGTAAACCATCGTCTTCTTTCCCAATTTCTTTTTGCAAAGAAATGCTTTCATTCAAAACTCTTGAACCATTGGTATTTTCTTTTCTATAAATTCGGTCGACAACATTTTTGACAGTCATATGGATAAAAGATGAAAATTTCACATTTTTTGTTAAGTCAAAATTTTTTACAAGGTTGGAAAATTTCATGGCAAACTCTTGCAAAACATCGTCTTCTGTATAGGCGGGGTAACCTTTAATTCTTGGCGCTGCCTTATAGACGAAAGAGTGAATGAGAGGCTTGTTGAAGATATAAAGTTCTTCAACAAATGGATTTTTTTCATTTGGATTTTCTCGTGAAAAAGTTTGAGCCTTGGCAATAAGTTCTCTATTTTTTTCATCCCAATCTATTTTATCTTTCGCCATAACTTTCCTCCAAAACAAAGAGTTTTTTCAACAAAAGTCTATTAAATATAGGTGTTTATGAAAGACCTTGCTTCATCGCCTCGTTTATATCTTCTTCTGTCAGTTCCAGTGCAGGTTTATAATGAAATTTTGAATATTTCTTTTTGTTTCTTATGCCATAAATTTCAGTATATGTGCGACTTTCTCGAATAGTCTCTGAATTTTTTGAAATTTTGAGAGGCTTGTAGCAAGGATCGACACAAATTTTTCTTTCAATAATTGGCATAACCGCTTTGCGACTTGCACGTCCATTTGCTTTCAAGTAAGGATCATGCTCATTTCTTTTTGCTATTTTTTTGCCTGTGATGTAAGAGACTTCTTTAATAGAAAGAACAACTCCTGGATCATCACGTTTGACTCTACCAGTTGCCAAAGCGGATAACACGGCATCTTTTTTCGTTGTGGCGTGTTTTATGACTTGAAGGGGATAATATTTCCCTTTGCCAACATGACCGCCTTTCAAAACTATTAGGTAAGTTTTAAGTTTGGCATTGTTTTTTTGATTGTCAACACTTTTTTGAGAGATGATTTTGTCAAGTAATTTGATTTTTGGTTGATAAATGCTTTTATATTCTTGGGTAGAGAAAGATAACAATTTTTTCAAGTTATTATATCGGTCGAGCAATGTTTTTGAAATTGTGACAAAATTTTCATGGCCTTTATTGTTTATTCTTTTGCTTAAATACGCATATTCAACAGCAAGAGTTGCATCTGTTATGCAGTTTGCATTGGGGTCATCAAGAAACTGGGTGTTGGCCCACAAAATTTCATAAATTTTGTCTTGATTTTTTATTCCAAGTTTATCCAAAACCTTGTATTTTTTAAGATAGTCTATGCAACCGAGTTTCTCTTCTGAACTTTCTATTTTTCTTATGTGGCGAAAAATTGTCGTATAAAAAACATTTTCACAGTCAAGCCCACGTTCTTTTGCCAATAAATATGCCTCACTTGCCATAGGTATCAAGCGATTATGCACAAATTGTGGGTTGTATTTGTGGATTGGCGACTTTCTCAAAAAGTCTAGCATTTGTTGTTGCAAAAAATCTAAGTCTTTCATAATATTCCTTTGAAATTATTATACAACCACAAATCCTTGCTTGTCAAGTTGGCTTTATAATTTGAGATAAAGAGAATTGCCTTGTTTTTTGAGAAGTATGGAAAATGTTGCAAACAAAACAAGGGTTATGCCTATATGAATCAACATGAAAATCCAAGGGGCAAGTATTGAAAGGATCTGTGGAAAAATCATAACTATTGCAAATGGCAACAGTGAAAGAGCGAAAGCGACCATTACGCCATAAAAAACAGAGATAGATTGTTTGACAGCCTGAGTTTCAGTTGTCCAGTTGACTTTTGGATATTTGAGATTTATATAAAGTCCGACAGTCACCATAGCAACGAGAGAAGAAATTTGCGTCAGCAAAGAAAAAATGATCATCAAGATTTCTCCGCCTGAGATTGAAAAGAAAAGTATGTTTGCAATCACAATAAATGGCAAGTATAAAACTACTGAAAATATTATTTTGCTCAGCGCAATTTTTTCAAAAGAAATTGGAAGACTTTTGGTCGTCTCTATGTTTGGGCCATCCACATTGAAAGTGACATATGTTGGAAGGGCACTTCCAAAACAACATATTGCACACATGGAAAATATTACTGCAAACATTGGGGCGAGTTCGCTTGGCACATCTTGTGTGGTTAGAGATAAAATGAGTGCCAAGACAATGGTCATTATTGCGCCCATAAAACAGTTTGTGCAATAGATTGGCATATTGAAAAATGTCTTAAATTCCTTTTTGAGAAGCGTTGAAAAAACAGGACGAGATTTGTATGTGATAGAAATCTTTTTGCTTGATGATGATTTGTCTGACAAACTGCTTCGATTGAAAGCGAAAGTGCTGAGAGTTACGCTCAAAGCAAGGCAGACAAAACAAATGCCCAAAAACATTAAGAAGAAGAGGAAGGTGCCCGCTGTTATGCTTTCAAATAATGGCCAGATATATGGCAAGACAATTTTTATCCATAGAGGAATTTCTCCGCTTGTGAAAAGTGAGGTTAAAGAACCAGAAGATGAAAGTGATATGAAAACAACAAGTCCAATCGTCAAAACCAGTGAAAAGATTGTGGTAACCATGTTTTTGTTTTTCATCTTTGCTGTCAAAAGACTTATTAAGAAACCCAAAGCATTTCCTATAAGCATAATAAATGATGGCAACAAAAACAAAGAGATTATGCAATAGATGATGGGAACTATCGATATTGGTGCAAAGCAGAAATATACCACAAAGACTGGAAAAGATGAGGCGGTTGAGAAAAACAGACAGTTGAGATAAGAACTTGCAAATTTTGCCACTACTATTTGCACAGGTTTAATTGGCAGGGGTGATAACATCTCAAAATCTTTTGCACGAAAAAAGACAGCCTGTTGCTCAAACACTGTGAACATAAGCGTCATAAATGCCGAAAAGATAAGCCCAACCACCAAAACCATTTCCACCATGCCTGCTGAGGCAAACTGCTGGGCTATTCCGTAAAAAGAAGAGCCAAGAGCGGCTGCAACAAAAATCATAAGGCATATAAAAAACAAAGCGTTTTTCCAAAGAGGAGAGACTTTTTTCGAGTTGCCAAAGGATGAAAATGTTTGTTTGAGATAGATCTTGATCAAATCAGTTGTCGTTTTTCTCATTTTCTATCTCCAAGAAAAGTTGTTCAAGGTCTTTATTGCCTCTTATTTCATCCATTTTGCCTAAGCAAAGCAACTTTCCTTTTTTTATTATTGCAACGTGTGAGCACAACTTTTCTGCAACCTCCAAAACATGGGTTGAATAAAAGATAGCCACGCCAGTCGAAGATTTTTCTTTTAAGATTTCTTTAAGTTCATGGCTACTCACTGGATCAAGCCCAACAAAAGGCTCGTCCATAAGCAAAACTTTTGGATTGTGGACAAGTGCACAAACTATTGCAAGTTTTTGTTTCATACCATGACTGTAAGTGGATATTTTTCCACCAAGATCGTCATAAATACCAAGCCTTTTTGCGTAGAACTCTGTTTTTGCTTCTCGCTCTTTTTCGCTGACTCCAAAGACGTCACAGATAAAGTTTATCTGCTCAATTCCACGCGAATGTTCAAAGAGTTGCGGATTATCAGGCAAATATGCAATCTCCATCTTTGCTTTCATGGGTTCTTTTTTTATGTCGATGCCATCGATCAAAATTTGACCTTCATCAAAATCGATTATTCCAGCAATCGCCTTTAAGGTCGTGGTTTTTCCTGCACCATTGTGACCAATAAATGCCATAATTTGACCGCCATCTATTGAAAGAGTCAAGTTGTCCACAGCCTTTTTGCTTTCACCATTTTTTGAACCATAAATTTTTGACAAAGACTTTATTTCAAGCATAAATCCTCCTTATTTTTATCCCATCAAAAAGCCTTGAATTATCACTTTTTCTGCTTCTTCTTGACTTAGTCCCAAAGTCATAAGTTTGACAAGTTCGTCACCAGCAATCTTTCCAATGGCTGCTTCGTGAACAAGAGATGCTTCCACGCATTTTGCAGTTATTTTTGGAATAGAGATCATTTGTGCATCGCCAAGCAAAATTCCGTCACATTCGACATGTCCAAAGCACTCATTTTCACCAACAAGGTTGGATAAAAATTCTTGACGAGATGAGTCTTTTGCAACGCTGTGGCTGACAACTTCAACAGAGCAATCTTTTCCTTTCAAATTGACCTTGAATTTTGTCTTTGCTTGCTGATTGTCAGTCGTCAAAATGTTTTCCTTGATGACAAGTTTTGCCTTGTCGTCCAAAGTGGCATTTGTTGTCCTTAAAGAACTGTCAACACCACCAATTTGCAAAGTGTCAATTTCCACGAAAGAATTTTCGCCAAGATGCAAGTTTGTCACAGGGTTCAAAATTTTTCCGCCTTTGCCAATTCCAGAACCAAAATGTTTTTCAACATATTTGACGTGTGCATTTTTTCCAACATAAAAGGTGTGAATGCCATTGTGCTCACTGTCATGACAGGTTGGATTGTCAATACCGCAACCTGCGATGATGACCACATCGGCGTCATCGCCGATATAGAAGGTGTTGTAAACAAGATCGGTAAAGCCTCCCTTGGTCACAATAACAGGTATATGCACACTTTTGTTTTTTACCCCATTTTTTACAATAATATCAATGCCACTTTTGCCTTTTTTTGGCACAATTTCAATTTCTGCATCGCTATGTCTTGCAACAGCCTCACCATTTTTTCTTATATTAAACACGCCAGTAGGTGTGGAGTGGAGGTCGGCAATTTGTTCAAGCAGTTTTTTGTCTATCTTATTCATTTTCACCTCGCAGTTTGGTGCAAGAAGAGTTTGTGGTCAAAGGCAAGATTTCTTCTTTGCCTCCAACTTTGACAATTTCTCCATTTTTCATGAGTATAATCTTATCGGCAATTTCCAAAATTTTTCTTTGATGGCTGACGATAAGAGTTGTCCCTTTGACAGAGGAGAAAAGACTCACAAGTTTGTCAAAACTCCACAGGTCTATTCCTGCCTCAGGTTCGTCAAAGATGTTGAGTTTGCCTTTGCGTGACAAAGCCATGGCAAGTTCAATACGTTTGAGTTCGCCACCGCTGAGTTTGTCGTCTATGTATCTGTCTATATAATCTCTTGCGCACAATCCAACCTTTGAAAGATAGTCACAATTCTGTGACAAACTATTCTTTTGGCCAGAGGCTATATCCAAAAGTTCTTTCACTTTCAAGCCCTTAAAGGTGACAGGAGACTGAAAGGCAAAAGATATTCCAAGTCTTGCCCTTTCATGTATAGGCATTGATGAAATGTCTTTTCCGCCAAAAAAGATTTGTCCACTCGTTTGCGACAAGATCCCCATTATGATTTTGACAAGAGTGCTTTTTCCGCTTCCGTTTTGTCCAGTGATCACATAGAGTTTGTTTTGAGCAAGCGACAAATTGATATTTTTGAGTATTTCTTTGCTTTTTCCGTTCTCTTGGACAGAAAAAGATAGGTTTTTGATTTCAAGCATACAAAGAGTATAACGCTTTTTGTCCGTTTAGTCAACAAAAAGGCTGTTTAGTTTGACTTACAAAATTTTATTATTTATACTTTAACTATGAAATCCAAACAAAAGATGAAATTACGCAGCAACAAGATCCTTGCCCTGTTTCGTGTGTTTTCTTGGGATCTTGTTTTCTTTTATTCTTTCAGCGTGCTATTTTTGACACAAATCAAAGGCTTTTCGGAAGCAGAGATAATGTACACAAGTGCGGTGGTTGCTCTTGTGCCAATTTTACTTCAATATCCTTTTAACTTGGTGGCAAAAAAGATAGGCCCTCTTGCTTCTGTCAGACTAGGCATGTTTTGTTTTCTTGCTTTTACAGCAGGCATCTTAATTTATGAAAATGTGGTTCTTTTGTATCTTAACTATTGTTTGTATGCAATAGGGGCAATATTTCTTGTTCCAAACGTTTCCGTTTTGGCAATCAATAATTTGAAAGTGGAAGGCAAGGATGGTGAATTTTCAAGACTTGAAGGGCGAGGCGCAGGCGTTTATTATATCATCAACGCAGTCGCTTCAATTGGACTTGGTTATCTGTTTGATGTCAATGCCTATTTGACAATGTCTTTTGCAGTTATGGCAAGTGTGGTTGGCGTCATTTTGTCTTTTGTGATAAGAGATGAAGAAAAGTTTGCAGGCAATCTGCCAGAGCAGACTCTTCCACCAAAAGAGGAAGAGATTCCTCAAAAAGCAAAAAAGAAAAAGACTGTTGGGCTTGCAATGATTTATCTCCTTTTGATTTCAACAAGTTTTTATGGACTTATCATGCTTGAAAGCAACATCAAACAACTGTTATTCCAAGAAGTTTTGTTCAGCGCCACAGCGATTGGGTGGATAAGTTTTGGAGTATCCATTGTCAAAAGCGCTTCTTGTGAGGTTTTCAAGTTTTTCAAACATAAGGCAAAACTTTTCATCACAATCGTTCCGTTATTCTATCTTGCAATCTTGCTTGC
Organism: uncultured Bacillota bacterium; assembly: GCA_946499835.1. Classification (GTDB taxonomy): domain Bacteria; phylum Bacillota; class Clostridia; order Christensenellales; family UBA1242; genus Caccovivens. Next base: position 57,244 of record CAMMTJ010000005.1, read on the forward strand.
CATGGCAATCATATTTCTTTTGGTGGACAATTTGTTGGCATTGCAAATTATGGTTATCATTGTCAGTGTATTGCTTCCTTTTTTCAACGAACCATTCAAGATTGGCGCGAAAGACTATATCAGACAGACGGTGCCAGAAAAAGAACAGGTGGATGCCTATTCAAACCTCTTTGTTGTGAGAAATATAAGTCAACTGTTTTATAGTTTCTTTATTGGGACGTTGCTGACAGGAATGAGTCTTTCTTCAAGTCTTTTATACATCGTCGCTGTTGGCGGAGGAATGTATGCTATTGCTCAGATTACATATTTTGTCATAAAGAAAGTCAGGGCAAAGAAAAATTCTGTATTTTTGCAGTAAAGAAGCAAATTTGTTTGGCATGAAGAGAAAGTTAATGTATAATTAAATCAAGGAGGATAAGGAGTATGGCAAACAAATCTTCAAAATCAACAAAATCAACAACAAAAAGAAGCGTTTGGGGTCTCAACAAAATCAGCATGTGGATGCTTATTGCCGTTGCACTTTTGTATGTGGTTTCAATGATTCTTTCACTCGTAAGCCAAGATCTTGCAGTTGCAGTGCTTGCAATCCAAGGCGTAGCAACAGCAATCATGGTTTGCATCGTTGCAGTGCTTGCTTGGAGATATGTCCGTCCAAAAGAAGTGGTATGGAAAATTCTCTACGTGCTTTGCTTGTTGCTTGTGATTGTTGGCGTGATTATTCCAATGTGCGTATAAAAAAGAAGGCAAAAAAAGAGCCTTCTTTTTTTTGTAAAAATTCCCTCAATATTGACTTTGAAATAAAAATGATATATAATATTATTAACAAAAGGGGGGATTTGTGACAATAGAGGAAAAACTCAAATCAAATGAGTGGAAAAAATATAGAAAACAAATTCCAGATGCAAAGGGACTAGGCAAGCATTATGTGAAAGATACTTGCAAAATTTTGTCTATTGCAGATGACTTCAAACAAATGGACAACCAAACTCTTCAAATGAGGGCAAAATCTCTTCAAGAAAGAGTAAAAAATGGTGAAAAACTCGACAATGTCAAGTATGAGGCTTATGCACTTATGCGTGAGGCTTCTCGTCGTGTGCTTGGCAAAGAACAATATCCAGTCCAAGTGCTTGGTGCTTGTGCTTTGTATGATGGCAATATCGCAGAAATGGCAACAGGGGAAGGCAAAACTCTTATGGCACTTTTGCCAACATATCTCTATGCTTTGACAGGTGAGAACGTTCATGTGATAACAGCCAATGAATATCTTGCAAAACGTGACAGCGAAATGGCAGGAAAAGTGTTTGAGTTTCTTGGTATGACTTGTGGCGTTTCGACAGCAAGAATGAAGACAGAAGACAAGCAGAAGGCTTACAGAAAAAATGTAACTTACACAACTTGCACAGAAGTCGGCTTTGACTATTTGCGTGACAATATGGCTTTGTCAAAAGACACACAAGTTTTGCAAGGTTGCAATTTTGCAGTTATTGACGAAGTGGACAATGTCCTTCTTGACGAGGGAATGACCCCACTTGTTATCAGTGCAGGAAAGGAAAAGAGAGATGAAAATCTTCTCAAAAAAGCAAAGGAGTTTGTTGACTCTTTGAAGGCAGAAGATGTTGAACTTGCCCTTGATAGTTTTTATGTTGCTCTGACCGATGAAGGTATGGATAGAGCGGAAAAGTTTTTTGGCGTAGAAGGACTGTATGGTGATCAGGATGCGGAAGAAGAGGGTGAAGTTGACATAGACAAGGCGATTTTGAGAGATTATATTTCAAACGCGTTGAAGGCAGAATATCTTTTCGAAAAAGATCGTGAATATATTGTGACAGATGACAAGATTGAAATTGTCGGTGGATCTATTGGTAGGGTGCTTTCTGGACGAGAATATTCAGACGGACTTCATCAAGCATTGCAAGCAAAAGAAGGTGTTTCAATCACACCTGAAACAAAGTATGCGGCAAAGATAACAATTCAAGGGCTTTTTGACCTTTACAAACATAAGTGTGGAATGACAGGAACTGCAAGCACAGATGCAATCGAATTTGAAGAAGGCTATGATATGCCAGTTGTGCAAATTCCGCTCAATAGAGAAAGAAAAAGAGAAGACTTAGGGATCGAGGTTTATGCAGACCAAAGAGAAAAGTTGATTGCAATCATTACACAAGTGGTTGAATGTCATGAAAAAGGACAGCCAATTTTGATTGGTGTGACAAGCGTTGAAGATTCACTTATGATCTCTGATTTGCTTAAACAATTTGGGCTTGACCATAATGTTCTTAACGCCAGAGTTTCGGCAGGCATAACTGCAAATGACAAAGATGAAAGACAAGCCCAAGATGAAGACTTTATTGTGGCGCAAGCAGGAAGAAAAGGTGCAATCACTGTTGCAACAAACATGGCGGGTCGTGGAACAGATATCTTGCTTGGTGGAAACAGTGAATTTATGGCTCGCGAAGCACTTCTCAAAGAAGGATACAGCGAAGAGCAAATTGCAAAAGCAGAAAGTTTGATTGAAAGTGAAGATGAAAAAGTCCGTGCATTGCAAGAGCGTTTCCAAGAATTGAAAGCATTCTTCCAAGAACAAGTTGAAAAGGAAAAGAAAGAAGTTGAAAATGCCGGTGGACTGTTTGTGCTTGGATGTGAATTGAACATGAGCAGACGTATTGATGATCAACTCAAAGGAAGATCGGGCAGAAATGGTGACAAGGGGCAAACAAAAATTGTATGCTCGCTTGACGACAGGGTTATGGAAAGTGTGCTTGAAGAGGAAGAACTTGACAAACTCAAAAGAAAATATCAAGGGGTTGAAGGACAGATCAAAGATCGTTCTCTTCTTGGCGAAATGCAGTCTGCACAAAAAATGGCAGAAGGACGCTCAACACAATCAAGAAAATGGGCAAGAGCGTTTGGCAAAGGTGAAGACAAGATTCGCAAAAACTTTTATGCTCTTCGAGATGAGGCTCTTGATGAAAAATCTTCAATGACAAATCTTTATGGCGGAATGGTAAACTTTTTGATAAGAGAAGAACTTTCTTTGCCATATGATCAAGAGACTTATGACAAGAGCAATCCTCGTCAATATGTGATTGAAAAGATTGCTGAAAAATATGGAGTTGACAAAGAGCCTCTCAAAGATGCTTATTTCTTGGAAGATAGACAAGTTGCTGACGAAATCACAAAAGCAGTCATGGATAGAGATGGCGAACTTCTCAAAAAATACAACAATTGGACAAAAGGACAATGGCTTCGCTCTTTGAATGGAGTTTGGGCTGAATATATTTCAAAATCTTCTCAAATGTCTATGACGGCAGGGCTTTCTTATAGGGGAAGCAAAGATATTCCAGCAGATCTTGCAAAAGATCAACTCTCTCTTCTTGAAAAGATGATAAATTCATGCGCTGAAAACTTTGTGCGTGAGACTCCAACAACTCTTCGTGAGGCAGAAGAAAAACGCAAGAAGGAAAGCGAAGCGAGAATGGCAAATCAAGCAGCCATGACCAATCCTACCAGCAGAAAAAGACGGATACGGATTATCACAAATGCAATTTTTGAACCTGTTCGAGAACAACAGCCAACACAGGAAAATCAACCTCAAAAACAAGAAGAAAAACAACAAAAGAAAGGGAAGAATTTGTCTGACCTAGACGGTTCAGGATCTGGACAGGAAGGTGGAATGGGGATCTAATTTGACAGATTAGACAAAAACAGACAAAGAAAAAATGATTAACAATTTTCCGAGCATCATAGTATAATAGTGGTTAGATGCAAAAATTTTAAAAAAGGAGGGGGTTAGGTCATGAAGTCATTGGTTAAGGCTTTCGATTCATTGCCAAAATGGGTTAAAGTTATCCTTGCATTGCCTGTGCTTGACATTGTTTGGGCAATTTACAGACTTTGCAGATCAATTTCAAAAGGCAACGCTCTTGGCATCGTGCTTGCAGTTTTGATGCTCATCTTATGCCCAGTTATTTTCTGGCTCGTTGACATCATCACATTGATTTTGATTGACAGAGTGCTTTGGATCGACTAAAAAATCGCCTTTAAGAAAAGGCGTTTTTTTTATGCATAAAATCATTTGCAAAACTTGAAAAAAATGGGGTATAATAAAAATAGGAGAAAAGAAAATGGCATTGAAGGCATTATTTAGAAAGGTTAAAGCTATGAGCGAAGAACAAAAAAAACAAATGGAAGTTGATGCAATAAAACTTGCTGCAGTGCCCGTGCCTGGCAAAGAGTGTCCTGTGTGTGGAAACAAGTCGATTTTCACAGAGCCTGCCATCCCCGCAGTAATAAGACCTGCAATCTGGTCATATTTGATGTTGACAAGAAAACCTCGCTTTGTTTGTTTGAATCCTGGTTGCGATGCTTCTTATCAAAAGACAAAAACAAGATTTACAGTAAACTCTATTGGAGATCTTGTGATGACCCATCCATTCAGTCAAATTTGCAAAGAAAATCCATTTAGAATACATTTATAAAAGACGACCATATCGGTCGCCTTTTTTTGATATAAGCAAATTAGTCTTGGAAAAGATGATTGTTGAGATATTGAGGCTGGCAGGTGATGTTGATTTTAAGTTTTTTCAGCGTCATCTCTTCGGCAGGTGAAAGCATATATGTGCAATGTGCTTCACAACCTTCAAGACGAGGAAGACATTCAAGTGCCTTTTTGGCTTTTGGGTTGGATGAAGAGCAAATTGCAAGAGCGACAAGCACGTCATCGGCAGTCAGCACACTGCATTTTGTGTGAAGATAATCTCTTCTTAAATTCATGATTGGGAAAAGGACGTTGTCAGAAATGACATCAAAGTCATCACCAAGGTTTGCAAGTGTGCGAAGTGCGTTGAGAAGAACGGCACCGCTTGCCGAGATAACCTTTTTTGTTTTTCCTGTCACGATTTCACCATTTGGGAGTTCAAGTGCAACGCAAGGATAACCGCTTTCTTTTGCAGTCTTCTTTGCCACCTTTGTCACTTTGAGATAATCTATATCAAGGTCAAGTTCTGCCATGAGATATTGAGTGCGCTCAACAGTGTCAAAAGAAACTTGTCCTTTTTTATAGTCACACTCTGCATGGAGAAATCTTCTGACGATCTCTTTCTTTGAAGCCTCTTGCACAACCTTGTCATTTGTGATTGCTGATGCAACCATGTTGACACCCATATCGGTTGGCGACTTGTAAATTTCTTTGCCAGTGATCTTTTTGAGGATGTTGCTTAGCACTGGAAAAACTTCAATGTCGCGGTTATAGTTGACAGCGAGTTTTCCATAAGCATTGAAATGGAATGGGTCGATTTGATTGATATCTTTCAGGTCAGCCGTTGCTGATTCATAAGCAATGTTGACAGGATGTTTGAGTGGCAAGTTCCAAACAGGGAAGGTCTCAAATTTTGCATAGCCTGACTTGATGCCTTTTTTGTAATCATGATACATTTGGCTAAGACAGGTGGCAAGTTTTCCACTTGATGGGCCAGGCGCTGTCACAACGACAAGAGGACGTGAAGTTTCAATGTATGGATTTGCACCATAGCCTTCATCAGAAACGATGACATTGACTTCATTTGGATAACCTTTTGTATAGTTATGAAAATATACCTTTTCGCCTCTATTTTGAAGTTTTTGAGCAAACTTTTGAGCACTTGGTTGCCCTTTGAAAAGGGTGATAACGATTGAAGAGACATAAAGTCCAATTTCGCGCAAGTTGTCAATGACTCTGAGCATTTCATCATCATAACCCAGTCCAAGATCGGCACGGATTTTGTTTTTCTCAATTGCATTTGCGCTTATGCAGAAAATGATTTCTGCCTTATCTTTGAGTTTCAAAAGAAGTTTTGTTTTGATGTTTGGGTCAAAGCCAGGAAGCACACGAGCGGCGTGATAATCATCAAACAATTTTCCGCCAAATTCGAGATAAAGTTTTGAAAACTTTTTGATTCTTTTCAAAATATTCTCGCTTTGCAGTTTAAGATACAGTTCATTGTCAAAACCGACATTTTCTTTTGTTTTCATTTGAAAGTCCCTCCAAAATACAAAAAAATTATAACCCATTTTGCCAGTTTTTCGCAACCAAAATTAAAGCAAAGTTGGCAAAAAATTGGACGTTAAATTTTTTCTTGCAACAGTGGCAAAAAGTTTGGAAATACTCTTGTGCTTATGCTAGAATATGGAGTATGAGGGCTTGTGCCCACTACTGAGAAAAGGAGACAAAATTTTTATGAAAAAGATTGCAGTAGTCACAGACAGCAATTCAAATATAACGCAACAAGAGGCAAAAGAATTAAAAGATGTTTATGTCATTCCAATGCCTTTTATCGTTGACGGAGAGGAATTTTTTGAAGATGTCAACTTGACACAAGAAGGCTTTTATGAAAAACTGCTTGCGGGTGCGGACATCTCAACGTCACAACCTTCAGTTGGGCAGGTGACCGAACTGTGGGATGAACTTCTCAAAAATTATGACCAAATCGTTCACATCCCTATGTCAAGTGCACTGAGCGAGTCTTGCAACAGTGCAAAAAATTATGCAAAGGAATATAATGGACGCGTTGTAGTTGTTGACAACAGACGCATTTCAATCACTCTCAGACAATCTGTTCTTGATGCACTCACTCTTGCAAAGAAAGGTTATGACGGCGAAGAGATAAGACAAGAACTTGAAGAAACTCAATCAGATTCAAGCATATATATCATGGTTGACACTCTCAAATATCTCAAAAAAGGTGGTCGTATCACTCCTGCTGCCGCTGCAATTGGAACGCTTTTGAAAATCAAGCCAGTGCTTCAAATTCAAGGTGGAAAACTTGATCAATATGCAAAAGTTATGAATGAAAAAGTGGCAAGAATAAAAATGATAGGAGCCATGAAACATGACTTCGAAACTCGCTTTGCTGAGTTTGTGGCAAATGGCGAAATTGAAATTGAAATGGCTTACACAAATTGTGTGGGCAAGGCGGAAGAGTTCAAAAAGCAAGTGCAAGAGGCTTTTCCAAATGTTAAAATTGGGCCAATGGTGCCACTTCCACTTTCAATCGCTTGTCACATCGGCTCAGGTGCTTTGGCTGTGGCATGTGCAAGGGTTGTGAAATGAAAAACAAAATTGCAGGAAAGGTTGTTTTTATCACAGGTGCAAGCAGTGGCATAGGACTTGCTTTGGCAAACAAACTGACATCGCTTGGTGCCATAGTTTATGGCGTTGCAAGAAGCAAATGTCAAGAGAAAGGCTTTGTTTGCTATGAATGTGATGTCAATGATAGTGAAAAGATGGAACAAATTTTGAAAGAAGTCTTTGAAAAAGAGGGCAGGCTTGATGTTTTTGTCAACAATGCAGGCTATGGAATTGCAGGTGCGATTTGCACCACTCAAACAAAGTCAATTTATGACCTTGTTGACACCAATCTTTCAGCAGTGATAAATCTTTCTGCAAAAGCAATACCTTATCTCAAACAATCAAAAGATGGAAGAATAATCAATATCTCTTCAATAGGCGGAATTGTCCCTCTGCCATATCAAGCGGTTTATTCAGCCACAAAAGCAGGCGTGGATATATTTTCAAGAGCGCTTGCCAATGAAGTTAAGCCATTTGGAATCAAAGTGAGCGTTGTTATGCCGGGGGATATAAAGACAGGCTTTACTGCAAACCGCAAGATTGAAGGTGGCAAAACAGATGATGAATATTCAAAGTCAGTTGCCCTGTCAATCAAAAAAGTTGAAAAGGACGAACAAACTGGAAAAGGTCCAGAAGGGGTGGTTAAGGTCATCTGCAAAGCAATCACAAAGAAAAACCCACCGCTCAAAGTGTCGGTAGGATTTTGGTATAAATGCGTGACACCACTTGTAAGGTTTTTGCCAACAAAAATGGTCAACTGGATTGTGGAAAAGTCATATTGCAAAAAAGCAAAATAAAAATGAGGAGAAATCCTCATTTTTTTGTCTTTGGGCTTTTCTGTTTTTCTTCTTTTATCACAAGAGTTTCATTTTCCGGTTCAGATACGAAAGCATCAAAGTCAATTATGGCAGGTTGCGATTTGCTTCCACTCAAATGGAAAGTCTTTTTCTTCAACTTTTTCATTGCTTTGATTTCGTCAAACTCTTTGCGTTTGAGTTTAAGTTTTGACTTTATTGTCGTGCGCACTGATTTGATTTTTTCTTGCTCTTTGACTTTTAAGAAAGCTTTTTCACCCATTGCCTCAGTCACAGAGGTTGAAAACACAATAGCATTTGGTTCAATTTGCATGACGATATTTTTCACAAAAGGTGCTTGATGAGTGGCAACAAGAGCCAAAAGCACGCTCTTTTCTTGATGAGAGAACATTCCCGTTGCATCGATTTTTGTTACACCTTGACCAAAAGTGGTCATGATTTTCTTTGAGATTTCTTCTTCTCGTGAACATATTATGTAAACTGCACGGACTGTCTTTATACCATTGAGCATAATATCTGTGATTTGTCCACTTATAAACATAGCAATAAGCACATAGAAAGCCAAATCAAGACCATAACATACAATTGAAAGAAGCAAAACGACCATGTTTATACAAAATTGGCATTGACCGGTTTTGATTTTTGGCACTTTTTTGTTTATTGCCATTGCCACGATATCACTTCCACCAGTTGAGCCTCCAAAACGGAAGGTTATGCCATAGCCAATGCCCATAATTGCTCCACCAATGATTGCAGTGAGCAAATATTCACTTTCAATAATTGTTGCCACGCTTTCCACATATGCCACATCCATAAAAAGAGAATAACTCAAAATGCCCACAGTAGAAAGAATTGAAAATTTGAGGCCAAACATGAGAATAGCCAAAATGAAGCAACCAATATTGATAATGATAAAGATGATAGAAGGTGACAAAAGAATATTTATCTTTGCAAGCAGGTCAGAAATTATTTTTGCAAGACCTGAGAAACCGGAAGGAGTTATACCAGTTGGGATAAAGAAGGTGCGAAAGGCAAAGCCCATAATAAATGCACCAAAAGCCACCATAAAGCATTGAAAAACAAAAATGACATATTTGTTCTTTACAAAATCTTTCATAATGTCATTTTACAATGTTTTATCTTTTTTTCAAAGCAAAAAGATTTATATTTGCAAAAAAATAAAAGCTATTTACAAAAAAATTGACTTTTTTGTCGATAAATGTGTAGAATAAGACTATGAAATGTCTTTTTGTTTACAATCCAAACAGTGGAAAGGGCAAGTTTAAGAAAAAACAAGACTTTATTGTGAAAAAACTTTCACAAAAGTTTTCTGTTGTTGATGTTATGCAGACCGAAAGAGTGGGGCATGCAAAAGAAATTGCACAGAGTGCGTGTGGCAAATATGATGTGCTTGTTTGTGCAGGCGGAGATGGCACACTGAGTGAAGTTGTCAGTGGCATTGCTGAAAAAGAGAACAGGCCAATGATAGGCTATTTGCCAGCAGGCACGGTCAACGATGTGGCACACAGTTTGGCTATTCCAAAGAAACTTGACAAAGCACTTGATCACATCATAAACGGCAAGCCTTTTGCACATGATATCTTCAAAGCGGGTGAGCATTATGGAATTTATGTTTGTTGTGCTGGGCTCTTCACAGAGACAAGTTATCACACCAACCAGAAAGATAAAAAGCGTTTTGGCAAAGTTGCCTATGCTTTTCATGGTGCAAAAAAGATGTTCACAACCAAATCTATTCCAATCAAACTGACTTTTGAAGGCGGTGAGATTGAAACGAGTTGCGCTATGCTTTTGATTTCAAATTCAAGATATGTTGCATCATTTCCAGTAAACAAAAAAGCCTCTTTGCAAGATGGGTTTGTTGATATCGTGCTGGTGAAAGAGAAAAAAGAAATTGTCTCTCCATCTGGCATTGCCAAGGTGCTGTCAATGTTTTTGCGAGGAATAGGAAGAAAGGCAGGGAAAGACTTTATCAAACTTAAACTTTCCTCATTTGACCTTGAAACTCCGCCAGATGCGGTGATAAATATTGATGGTGAAAAAGCATTTGAGGGAAGTTTCCATTTTGAAGTTATCAAAGAAGGTGTGCAGATAATAATATAAAAGCAGACTAACGCCTGCTTTTTATTTTATCCCTTTTGTTTTTCCATTTTTGTCTATATTCATGTTTTGATAGTTTGAATTTTTGCCAAGCCCAGGCATAAGAAAAATATCGCCTGCAATAAAATTTATCATTTTTGCACCATGTCTTATCTGCAAATCAGAGATGTGCAAATCAAAATCTTTGGGAGCGCCCAAAAGATTTTTATCATCAGAGAGAGATGATTGCGTTTTTGCGATGTTGACAAAATAGTCAGGGTGCTTTTCTGCCTCTTCAAGTTTTCTTTTTGCAAGAGGTGAAAATTTGACAGTTTTTGCTCCATAAATCTTTGTTGCGATCTTTTCAACTCTTGTTTTGATGTCGTCCTTCCAGTCCCAGACATAGCAAAAATTCTTTTTCTGCGAGCAAATTTTTTCGACCAAGACAGCAAGATCTTTGCAACCCTTTCCACCATCTTCAAAAGGTGTGGAAATTGCATAAGAAATATTTTCTTCTTTCAAACATTTTTCAACTTGCCCTAACTCTTGCACTTTGTCATCTTTATGTTTGTTTATTGCAACCACAACAGGCAAGCCGAACACATCTCTCATGTTTGAGATATGTTTTTTCACATTTTCAAAACCTTTTGCTATGTCGCCTTGTCCTTGCTCTTTGATTGCCGAGATTGTGACCACCAAAACGCATCCATCAGGCGACTTACCCAAAACGCGAGAGGTTATGTCACAAAACTTTTCACCACCGAGGTCACTGCCAAAGCCTGCCTCTGTTATGGCAAAGTCTGAATGGGCTAAGGCAAGGCTGGTGGCAATAACGCTGTTGCAACCATGTGCAATATTTGCAAAAGGTCCCATATGCACAAGGGCAGGCGTGCCTGAAAGCGACTGCACAAGATTTGGTTTTAAGGCATCTTTAAGCAAAATGGCAAGGGCATCTTCCGCTTTCAAGTCTTTTGCATAAATAGGCTGGTTTTTGCAGTCTCTTCCCACCATAATATTGCCAAGCCTATTTTTCAAATCAGACAAATCTTTGCTCAGACACATTATCGCCATGATTTCACTGGCGGAGGTTATGTCAAAGCCGGTTTTAACTTTTTTGCCTTTGATTGAGTAAACAATTTCTCGCAAACTTCTGTCATTGACGTCAAGACAACGCCTTACCAGTATCTTGTCAGTGTCAAGATCAAGAGCGTTGCCTTGATATATGTGATTGTCAACTATCGAGGCGAGCAGGTTTGTGGCTTCTGTCACGGCATGAAAATCACCAGTAAAATGAAGATTGATCTCTTCGCTTGGCTCAATAGAAGATTTTCCACCGCCAGTTGCACCACCTTTAATGCCAAAGACAGGGCCGAGCGAAGGCTCTCGAAGGGCGAGCATAGCCTTTTTTCCAAGCATATTCAATGCGTCCGCAAGTCCAATAGAAATGGTTGTTTTTCCAATGCCAGTTTTGTTTGACGTCATAGCGGTGACAAGCACAAGTTTGCCTTGTTTTTTCCCAAGTTTAGGATTAACCTTTGCTATATAATTTCCATAACAAAAAATATCAGACTCCTCAAAGCCTGCCTTTTTGGCAACAACTTTTATATTTTCCAATCTGCTTTGCATAAATTACCTCGCACAAAAAGTTTAGCACAATCAAAAACTATCTCAAAACAAAAAAAACAGGTGTCAAGCCTGTTTTTCCTTTTCTTCAGTTTTTGATTTCTTTTTTTGAGAGAGTTTGTTTGATATGAGATAATAGCATACCATGAAAACAACATAAAGAATGGCGAAAATTGGAGCAAGCACCCAAACGGTTAGTGGAGTGCCTGAAAGTATTGGTGAGTTGATATAGAAAGCATTGTCATAACCAAGCACTGAAATGAGAAAAGCACCAAGAGTTATGTGTGCCAAAAATCCAACAACAAGATTTGGCCATTTGTGCCAATCTGGCTTAAACCAGCCAGTCATAAATAGAAGAATGCAAAGGACAAGTCCAATCGTGTGGTGAAGAAGTCCTGAAATGGTGTTTGGATAGAAGAAAGAAGGGTTCTGTCCAATAAAGTCTGGATAGAAAACAGTCAAAATATCACCAAGCAGTGCAAGATAAACCACGAAGTGAAGGACGGCGTTGTTTCTCTTGCCCAATATACAAGAGAGTGCCAAAACAAGACTGCTCATGCCACAAAAGGAATCTGGTATAAGGTTCCAGCCATTTTTGTTGCTGATGGCGATGGCAATTCTGTTCCAAACAATCATGGCAAGCAAGAGTCCACCAATACAACGGACAATAATATCTTGCTTTTTTTCATCTTTAACAAAAATTTTTATGCAAACAAGAGAAGCGATTGATATTATCAGGCATACTGCAAGATAAACAAGGTGTTGCCAACCGAAAATTTCAGGATTCATTTTTTCACTCCTTTTTGTAAGAATATTAGCACAAAATATCACCAAAACAAAACAAAAAGGAAGAAAAATCAATTTTCTTCCAAATCATTTGTCAAATTTTCAATCTCAAACAGTCTTTCAAATTCTTTATTCTTCTTGCAAAGCCTGTCAAAAGTGCCTTCATCCACAATTTTACCATTTTCTAGGAAGAATATGTTGTCAACATTTTTTATGGTCGAAAGTCTGTGTGCAACGATGACAATAGTGCTTTTTCCTTTCAAATTGTCAATACATTTTTTGATGTGTTCTTGTGCAAGGTTGTCAAGTGAACTCGTGCTTTCATCAAAAATGATTATGCTTGTTTTTCTTAACAAGGCTCTTGCAATAGCAAGTCGCTGTTTTTGACCACCAGAGAGTTTTATTCCACTCTCACCAACAATAGTGTCAAGCCCATTTGGCAAGGAGTCAACAAATTCTTTCAAAAAACTGTTTTCAATGGCTTTGTCAATTTCTTCATCTGTTGCATCTTCTTTTGCCATTTTCAAGTTGTCTTTTATAGACATATTGAAAATGTAAGGGAATTGATTGAGCAGAGAGATTGAACTTCGCAGGGTTTGTTTGTCAAGATCTTTGATATCCACATCATCAATTAGCACTTTGCCATCATCAACTTCCAGCATTTTTGAAATGAGACTCAATATCGTGGACTTTCCAGAGCCACTCTTGCCAACAAAAGCAACGGTGGTGCTTGGTTTTATGTGAAATGATAAGTCTTGAAGCACTGGCGTTTGATATTTGAGTTTTTTGTCAATGACGGTTTGCTTTTTGTCTTTGACAAATTCATAGTCTTTATAATTAAAAGTCACATTTTCAAACTTTATGTCGCCTTTAACATTTTCAAGAGAAATATCGCCAAACTTTTCTTCTTCATATTCAAAATCTTCAAAAAGTTCATTCATACGCTTTTTTGAAAGAGAGATATTTGAAACAATATCTCCAACTTGCGAAATGCATGAGGCAAGCGAAACAAAACGCCCTTGATATGAGTAGATAAGCATAAAAGCAGAAATTGTTATAATAGATTTTTCAAGAAATATTATGCCAAGAATAAGAGTTGCATAAATCATTAAGTCGCGAAAGATTTTCAAAAGAAGTCGCCAGTTTAGATTTGTTAACTCTTTTTTGTTGGATGTTTTTTGATATTCAGTCATCTGCAAATTTACGGCTGAACGCAATTTATTTTCCAAGTTTGAGGTTTTGACATCTTTTTCACTTTTAATTGTTTCATAGACAATTGCATGCACTTTGGCATATGCTTCTCGATCTTTTTGACGCAATGGCCATGTCTTTTTTATTCTAAACATATCAATTATCGATACAATAGCAACTATTGTAATTAAGCATAGCCCAACGATATAATTTAACACAAATACATATACAATGATTGCAGTCACAGAAATTATGTTTGACAAAATGCCAATGAAAGAAAACAATTGGTTTATTATAGCCTGTGGTTCAGACAATATTCTTTGAGCAAAATCACCACTGTTATGATTTGCATAAGATTGAGATGTGATATTGAAAGACCTAGAAATCAAATCCATCGAAATTTGTTTTCCAAGCCTCCTTGAATAAATGTTGTAAACCGCATTGTTCAGATGATTTAGCAAATGGACTGCAAGATTGCAGGCAAGCACAAAGATAAAGAGTTTGATTGCTTCCCAATAATTGGCATTTGGCAAAGTCAAAATTTCAATAGCATTTGCCGTGTAAATAGGTGTCAAAACTGCAAGCACAGTGATTAAGATAGTTGATATAACCACCATTGTTATTGGCAATTTATATTTTTTAAGATAGTGAGCGATAGAAAAAGCAGGCTTTTGTTTTTTCATTTGAACTCCTTAATTTAGAGTTTTATTATAACTAAATAAACTTATTATGTCAAGATAAGTTTTTATCAAAATAAAAAACTAGGAAAGATCCTAGTTTTTTTGTTTAAGAGGTTTGTAGTTCTTCTGAAATTTTGAGTGTCAAAATGAGTGTCAAAACATAAATTTTATTTTTGAAAACCGCTACATCCTTTTATTTTCCTGGCGCCTCAAGTAGGATTCGAACCTACGACCTATCGGTTAACAGCCGAGCGCTCTACCGCTGAGCTATTGAGGCATATATTAAGTTGTTCGCGCTCGGCCGTCAACCGATTATCGGTTTAATTGCGCTTGCGCTTCATACGCAGGACTTGTCAGTCCTTGGCGATCAGCCTCACGCTCTACCGCTGAGCTATTGAGGCACATATTAAGTTGTTCGCGCTCGGCTGTCAACCGATCATCGGTTTAATTGCGCTTGCGCTTCATACGCAGGACTTGTCAGTCCTTGGCGATC
>CAMMTJ010000006.1 GCA_946499835.1 uncultured Bacillota bacterium
CAAAGTGATTTTCAAAATATTCTTTTTCTGTTCTATCCATTTTTAATAGAAAATAATTATATATTTGCCTTAACATTTCTTGCAAAATTTCAACATTTGCATAAGTGTTTTTGATGAATGGTTTGCTAAATTTTATAAAGTAATTCATTCGTTTTGTGTGCTCGTGAATAGCATCTAAAATAATTTGTTTTTCATTCTTTAAAGCCCAGTTATCTTTCTCTTGTTTCTCAAAAACTTCAATTCCAATTTTTAATATGTCATTGAAAAATTTGTTTTTTGATATATGCATATCTCTGTAAAATTTCCCATACTTCTCATTAAGTTTATTAAAAACTTTTTCATCTTTAATTCTTATTAGATTTTCTTTTGTTAGCAATGGTTTTGTCATAATTCCTCCTTTTAAATTTTTGATTTTCAAATATTGCAAGTTTTAGGGCAAACAAAAAAACAACCAGCTCAGTTGTCTTTTAACCTGCAATTATTTATTGTTTTTCCAGTCATCTGGAATTTCTATATTTAAAGGGACATTCAAAAAAGTCCCTTTTGATGTGTCTATATTTTCAATAAATTTCTTTACAACTCGGTTCATAGAACTTAACAATTCTTTTTGCTTTTCGTCAATATCAATTCCCAAACTGGTTAACATTTTCAAAATTTGCGTGTTGTCTTTAACCAAATTTGCGACAGCCTTAAGGTCAATGCTAAAATACTCGTTTTTGTTAATCTCTTTTGCAACTTGAACTAAATCAAAATCAAATTCTCTCTTGTTCCGTTTGTAGATATCTGTCTGCATAAACTCTTTGTCTGTGTAAAAATGATATCTTAAATGTAAGAGTGTGGTGTCTTTCATTTGAGAAACTCCACTTGTACTAACTCCAAATTCTTTTGCAATTTGCTTTTGAGATTTTTCTTCCACAAACAAATCATAAATCAGTTTTTGTTGTTTGTCATCAAGTCTACCCACAATTTTCCAAACTAATTTAAACAACTTTTTCTTTTGTTCATCAATATAGTAATCTTCTTCGCTATGTTTTTCTTCAATTGTTTCTGCAAGTGTCACTCCATCTTCATCATCATTATAAACAGGAATATCAAGTGAAACTGTGTAATAATCGTATTTTATTTGTTGTCTTCTAAGCCACTTATCATTTCTCATTAAAAACTTAGCCACTTCGTCAGTGACTTCAAGGTCAATAAACTGTCTGTGAATTCTGTCATAATACTTGATTATTCTCATCAGTTCTATTATAACATACCTTAACGAAAACTGTTGGAAGAAAATGAAGATTATATTGTGCTTAACATTTTTCCCATCTTGTTCATCATCTCTGTTTTATATGAAAGCATTGAATGTGTGTATCTTTGTAGTGTGATAACAGGATTTTTATGTCCAAGAATTTCTGACAGGGTTTTAACATCCATACCCATTTCAATAGCACGAGTTGCAAAAGTGTGACGAAGCGAGTGGAAGTTTTTGTAAGGAATATCAAGTTTCTTTAAAATTCTCTCATAAGTCTTTTGATAAGCCCGAGTTCCAACAATTCCCCCAGTTCTTGTGGACAAAACAAAATCAGAATTTGAAATTCTCTTTGCCCTTTTCAAAATCTCTAAAAGTTGTTTAGACAGTGGAATTAGCCTGCTTGAATTTTTAGTCTTAGGCTTGTCAATAACAACTTGCGGTTTCCCATTCTGTTTGATTCTATAGGCCGTTTTTGATATTGTCATAATTCCACTTTTTAAGTCTATATCATTCCAAGTTAATGCTAAAAGCTCGCCGAGTCTTATACCTGTGTAAAGACAAATAACAATACCTAAATAGTTTGTTTTGTTTGAAGACAAGCAATATTTTTCTAATTTCTCCTGTTCCCACTTTTCAAAAGCAGTCACAGGTTTTTCGGTCGCCATTGGCAATTTGATTTTATCCGAGTTGTCCACTGCACAAATTTCAAGTGATTTTGCCAATTTCAATGCACTTTTCAAAACATTCACAATTCCAATCACTGAATTGTTAGCAAGCCCTTTTGATGAAATAAGGTTTCCACTTTCAAGTTCCGACAAAACATAGTCTTGAAGTGTCACTGCCAATAAGTCATCTAAATCTAACTCTCCAAGTTTAGGATTTATGTGCTTTTCTATGATATATTTATACCTTTCATAAGTGCGGAGTTTCACCGCAAACTTTGTATATTTGTTAAGCCAAATATCAACCCATTCTTTTAGTTTCATAGTTGTTTACCTCCTAAAATATTTTAACTTGTTTTTGCTTGCCCCTCACTTTTATAAGGACACCTAAAGTTAAAAATTAAGGCAGTAAATTCAAAATCTAAAAACTTTTTCAAATAAATTTTTTCTTCTCATAAAAAAAGACCGCCTACTATTACGAGCGATGGTCTCAATAATATTTTAACATAGTTATTATAACATATAATGACGAAATTTGTATCAATTTTACAAAAATTTATGATTGATTTTAATATTAAAACTATTTTTTCAGTCAATAATCGTAATAATAGGTGGTCTTTTTAGGAGTAAAAATGGCCACTAATATTTCAAAAGAAAAGAGAGAAAAACTCATTGAAAAAATCAATGCAATAAAGACATTTATTCAACAAACTCCACAAGACAAGAATACCAAGAACTTATTAACTTATATTGCTGAAATAGAAAAAGATATTAAAGGCAAAAAATATGGACTTGTTTTTGAAGAACATAAAGAAGCTATTGATGATATACTTGAAAACAATGTCCCAATTTTAAAAGAAGATGAAAGTTTATTTATTGACAATGGTGGTCAAATGAATTTTTTAATTGAAGGAGATAATCTTGCTTCATTACAACTTTTAGAAAAAACTCTTAAAGGAAAAATAGATTTAATATACATAGACCCACCCTACAATACTGGTGGTAATGATTTTGTGTATGATGATAAATTTATCGATTCAACTGACTTGTTTAATCATAGTAAGTGGCTCTCGTTTATGCATAGCAGATTATGTATAGCAAAGAATCTATTGTCACTGACAGGTTTTATTTTTATTTCTATTGGTGATGAAGAAGTTAGCTCTCTTAAACTGTTATGCGATGACATTTTCGGTGAAACAAACTACATATCTTGTTGTACAAGAGTAGCAAAGAGAACATCAAACAAAGGCACTTTCTTTAAACCAACTAAAGATTATGTCTTAGTGTATGCTAAAAATGTTTCAAGTATCACTTGGAAATTTGGTGCAGGTAATAAAATTAACATAAAAGATTTTAAGTATAAAGATGAAAATGGTCAATATAAGAAAAATGGTGCATCTTTATATCAACCGTCTTTAGATTCTCGCCCTAATCAAAGATATTACATAAAATGTCCTGATGGTAGTCTGATTATTCCACCTGGAAATGTTTTCCCTGAGAAAGAAGAAGATGGGGCTCAAGTAAAACCTTTATCAAACAATGACAAATGTTGGCGCTGGTCAAGAGATACTTATCTATCTAATAAATCTAAATTAATCTTTACAAAAGCAAGTTCATCTTGTCCATTAATTGATAGTAATGGAAATCCTTCTAAATGGAATATTTATGATAAAGTTTATTTATCCGATAAAGAAAACGAAACATTGCTTCCTGAAGATGTAATATATGATTATGTAAATTCGCAAGGAACAAAATCAGTCCTAAATTTAGGATTAAACTTTTCTTTTGCTAAACCCGTAGGATTAGTTCAGTTTCTTATAGAAATTACAAAATTGCCAAATGACATTACAATTTTAGATTTCTTTGCTGGCTCTGGAACTACTGGACATGCAGTTATGAGATTAAATGCTGAAGATGGTGGTAATAGAAAATTTATTCTCTGCACTAATAATGAAAATAACATTTGTAGAGATATAACTTATGAAAGAATCAAAAGAGTTATTGAAAAAGAGAAGTATAAAGCAAGTTTGAAATATATGAAAGTCGATTTTGTTCCTATTACAGATAAATTTTACTATGAATATGCTGATGAACTTTTAAAGCATGTCAAAGAACTTGTGGAACTTGAAAATGGTATAAATTTTAATGGCAACAAAGAGCTTACAATTATTATTACAGAAGAAGAACTAGACAACTTTATGAATAACATACCAGCCGAATGTAAAACAATTTACCTTGGACATGATATCTTACCTACTAAAGAACAAGAAGAAATGTTCAAAAACAATAAGATAAAAGTCAACATAATCCCTGATTACTATTACAGAGACTTGGAGGATTAATATGAATATCCAATTAGCAAATTTTCAGTTAAATGCAATTAAACAGCTTTTGGAATGTATGGAAGAAGATATCATACATAATATAATTTTAAAAAGTCCTACTGGTAGTGGCAAAACTATTATTCTCACTCACTTTATGGATGAATACTTAAAAGGTCATTCAAAAACTGTTTTTATATGGCTTACACCCGGTAAAGGCAGTTTGGAAGAGCAAAGTAAAGAAAAAATGGATAGATATATTCACAATGCACAAACAAAACTTTTGACAGATGTTATGACAAGTGGTTTTGAAGAAAATGATAGTTGTTTCATTAACTGGGAAAAACTTACAAAGAAAGGTAATAATGCTCTCAAAGACAGTGAAAGAACAAATTTTTTAGAGTGGATTGAAAAAGCATTTAATCAGGGACTTGAATTTAAAATTATTATTGACGAAAGTCATACAAATTTTACAGACAAAGCAGATGCAATCATACAATTATTTCATACAGATAAAATTATTCGTTGTTCAGCAACTCCAATACTTGACAAGAAAGCAAAACTTATAAATATTAGCGAAGAAGAAGTAATTGCTGAAGGACTTATCAAAAAGCTTTTAGTTATTAATGAAAATTTTCCACAAATAATAGAAACTGACAATCAAACAAATTATTTACTTGAAAAAGCATTGAATAAACAACGAGAATTAAGACAATTATATCTTAGCAAAAATGTTGATGTAAATCCTTTAATAATTGTCCAAATGCCAAATAATTCTGATGCGTTGCTTGATACGATAGAAAAGTTTTTTGAAGATAATGGTATTAATTATGAAAATGATTTAGCCATTTGGCTTTCAAATAGACACGAAAATTTGAATAACATCTCAAAAAATAATTCCAATCAAGTTGCTGTCATAATAAAACAAGCAGTAGCAACTGGTTGGGATTGTCCGAGAGCAAGTATTTTAGTCAAACTTCGTGAAAATATGGATGAAACATTCGAAATACAAACTATTGGACGCATTAGAAGAATGCCAGAAGCAAAGCACTATGATAATGATGCTTTAGATAGTTGTTATCTATACACTTTTGATAGTAAATTTACTGAAGGTGTTAAAACAGCTTTAGGAAAAGGAGCATTAGAAGCAAAGACATTATTCTTAAAAAATGAGTATAAGAAAATAAAATTAATAAAAGAACAACGAACAATGGTTACTGACATTAGAGACCCTAGAAAAGCATTAAAATCAATAAAACTGTATATGCAACAGGAATTTGGTCTTACAGGTAATAAAGTCCAAAACAAATTAAGGCTTCAATCAAATGGTTTTGAATTTTCAAATGAAATAATACGCTATACTCTTTCTGGAAATATTGTAAAACTAAGTGAATTGTCAGAAAAAGATAAATTGAATGTAATTAAAATTCAAGAGCCAATAAACACTCATATCCACGGAAGAGATTATCATAACAGAGTTGGAAGAATTGGACTTGAAATCGGATTAGAATACTCTTTTATGAATGCCATTATAGGAAAATTATTTGGTGAAAAATTTGAATATCGAAATAAAATATTAAGCCTATCAACTAAGCAATTATATGCATTTGTTATAAATAATACGGATTTGTTGCGTAGTATTGTTAAAAAAGCAATGGCAAAAGAACTTGATCAGTTAGGAATTGAATTTCATAGTGTATCTAAAAAAGATTTCTTTATCCCCCACTCCTGTATGTTCACTTACGATGAGCAAAGTAAGGTTCAATCTGAAAGTAGAAAAAATGTATATAATGGATATTTAATGTCAGCAGAACCACGCTCATCTTCCGAGAAGAAGTTTGAGAAATTTTGTGAAAAATGCAATGCTATTGATTGGTTCTATAAAAATGGTGATAAAGGAGATGCATATCTTTCCATTCTTTACTTAGATAATTCCAACAGACAAAAACTATTCTATCCTGATTATATAATCTCTGTGAAAGGTGAAATTTGGATTGTTGAAACTAAAGGTGGTTTTGACAGAACTGGCGAAAGCGAAGACATTGATATTTTTTCTTCAAAGAAATTCATTGAACTAAAACGATACTTAAAAGATTATAATTTAAAAGGTGGATTTGTACGCTATGACAAACAAAGTGAAGAATTATGTATCTGTAGAAGTAATTATAATGATGATATCCATTCACAAGATTGGGAATTATTAAGTGAAGTTATAAAATAATTTTTTACTATAAAAAGACCATCTATTCTAACGATAGATGGTCTTTTTTGCTATGTTTTTATTAAATTTTTAAGATTTTTTGCAAAATTTAAGTCATTTTATTATAATTTTGCGATTTTTTATTTATATATGCTATATTTTTGTCTACACCTATCGTTAGAATTGATGGTGAAATTATTTTTCAAAAAAATCATCTAACAATGTTCTCTTTTGCTTAAAAGGAGAACTTAATGCAAGATAAAATTGTTGCTTTCGCAGGACATAGATATGAATGGCACTGCATAGGTGTTGAAGAGAAACTTTTGCAAACCATTGAAGAACTAATCAATAAAGGATACACAATATTTTATGATGGCAATTATGATGCTTTTGATAAAAAGTGTGCAGATGCCGTAATTCAATTGAAACGTAAATATCCACACATTAAACTTATTCGCATTTTAACTTATTATCATCACGATAAAGAGAAATACGAACTCCCTTCTTGTTACGATGGTTCTATCTTGCCCGACATTGAAACACTACATTACAAACAAAAGATAACCAAACGCAATGAATGGATTATTGACAACTGTGACATTTTAGTCTGTCACATAGAAGAAACTTACAAAAGTGGAGCTTACCACACCGTCAGATATGCCCAAAAGCATAATAAACCAATAATTTATATATAAAATATTTAATTCGCATTAACTTTAATAAATTATAAACTTTATTTATCTAATATACTCACTCATAAAATCTTCATAACTAATACATCTTATCCCAATATCATCACACACTGTAGGCGTCCTAGATGAATTTAGTTTTCGCTCTTCAATAGTTACAACTATTGCATTTTCACACTTAGCCTTAGCTATCACAAAGGGATCTGCAGATGGAGCATAGGAAATGATATTTTAAAAATGTATCATTTCTTGATATTTTTCATTTTTAAATAGTTCCTTTATAAAAATAAATTCGTTTATAAAACTTTTTCTTTAGACTATTATAACACATTGTTAAATTTATGTATTATAAAATTAAAATCAGAAAAATTTACTTTTGCATTTCCAACTCATCAAGAATTTTAACTGCACGAATAATTTTATTTTTTATGTCTTTGCACTCATCTTGGGTATATTTATATTCTAAATCATTTATATCTTGTATTATCATTTCTTTATTTTTAATAATAATTTTAGCATGTCCCAAATTATTTCTAATATTATTTAATGATTTCAACAAGTTTATATCCCGATCTGATATATTAACTAACCTATATTTTTTAAAGAGTTTTAGCAAATTTATTTTTTTGCACATATCAAATAAATAATTTTTATTCAAAAACAAACTTCTAACATAATCTTCACTAGATTTACACTCGTTGATCTTTTTAGTAAAATTATCATTACCCTCTTCAACCAGTTTATCTACTTCATTTGATATAACTTGTTTTAACTCTTGAGATTGTCCCTCATATAATTCAAGTAGAAATTTCCTTAATCTAAATTCAATATCACTATAATTGTGCAATACTACACCTCGTAATGATAATGGGTTAAGTGTCCTTTTCTCTAATTTTTCTAATATCTTCTCGGTTTTTAAAATTAAATCATCTCGCTTGCATATATACACTCCATCAAGCTGAAATTTATCAATTTTTTGAAATAAATTTTCATTTGTCGTTGAATATAATATTATATCTGTCAAACTTCTATTGTTATCCCTGATTTCCCTGATAACCTCATGCCCACTAATATCATTAACTAAGCTATAGTCTATCAGATATAAATCATAATCCTCAGATTTAACTACTTCCTTATAGTCTGAGCCATTAGACAATTTTATATCTGGAATCAAGCCCATAGATTCAACCTTTTTCTTTATTTTTTGATATGTTGAATCTTCTTCATCAAGAATATTATCATCAACTATTAATAATTTAAATTTTATGTCCATATGCTATTTTCATCCTTAGTCCAAAAGAAAAATTTGTATCTATTAATTCTATTGTTCCATTCATAGATTTTAATATTTTTGATATCGTATAAAGTCCAATTCCTGATCCCTCTGTAGAAGTATAACCTAATTTAAATATCTCCTCTTTATTTCTTATAGATTTATTCAACCCGTCCCCATCATCTAAAGCATCTAAAATTAAATATTTTTCATCATTACTAAAATTTAAATATAAGTTTTTAGCATGAGCTTTATTAGAATTGCTAATTAAGTTTTCAATGACTGCAACTATTTCTGATGCTGAAAACTTTAATTTAATTTCTTTGTACAAATTGTTTGTTATTGTAACTTTCATTCCTAAATTTGGAGATCTATCATATATATTTCTTACATATTCATTGATAAAAGCTACTAAATCTGAATCTAATTGTATATCTGACTTTAATGAAAAATTTGCTTTTAAACCAAAATTACTTATCGAATATATTTTACTAGCCAAAAAGTCAACCTGTGCAAGATTTTTTAAAATATTGTCTTCTTTTTTATTTTTTATATTGTCGAATATTATTTCAATATATTCTTTAATCTTATTTGCGAACAACATATTCAAATGTATTATTTCTTTAGCTTTTACAAAATCCTCATTTGTCGTATTTTCCAAAAAATAGTTTTGATTTGTTATTCTTTGTAGTTCCTGTTTTGTATCTTCATGTTGTTTTCTTTGCTCTTCATTTTTTGAAATAAGTTTTCGATTTACTTCTTGTAAATCTTCTACTCTCTTTCTTGTAGAATTAATTAATGATAATAGCTGTTCATTATTA
Source organism: uncultured Bacillota bacterium (assembly GCA_946499835.1). Lineage (GTDB taxonomy): Bacteria > Bacillota > Clostridia > Christensenellales > UBA1242 > Caccovivens. The sequence goes on from CAMMTJ010000006.1 coordinate 9,207, forward strand.
TTTTTTTCGGCTATCAAAGATATTTTATTAAGTGAATTTTGAATTGAAGAATCTGCTACCTTTTTTGAAACTTCTGCAATTATATTTTCATCATATCTAAGTTCTATCGGATTTGTTTTCTTTGTTATACCAGCAATTTGTTTTACTAGTTTTTCAAAATTTATATTTGCAACACTAAACATTTCAGAATCAGGATCTCCCCAATCTAAAACATCTACAACATATGTCTCAAGGATCTTCATTTTATCAACAAAAAATTTTTTTAACTCATCTACTTGTCTTGATTTTATAAATCCCTTGTCTCTACTAGATACTTCAACAAATCCTTTAGCTTCACCATTTATTTCTATTCTTCCTACTAAATCTCTTGTACCAAAATATCTTCTAGTTCCTTGTTGTTGTCTTAAATTAATGCCAAAGAAATCATCGTCGATTTCACCATATGGTAATATCCTAAATCCATTTTTAAACACGAATATATTCCCATATGAAACTTGTGATATTCCCATTATTTTTGAAAACAACAACTTTGCCTTACGATTCATATAAAATAATTTTAAATGAATATCTTTAAGTGTTGTGTAATCCTCATTCTTCTCTTTTATATAGAAAACTTCCTGTCCTTTATCATTTAAAGATGTAATTATTTCTTTCCCTATAGGGTCGATGTCCACAGTTAAAGCTACTGTTTTAATATTTAATGATTCAAATAAAGTATTCTTTATAACACCATTAACAATATCTCTATCATTATTATACATTTTATCTCTTTCTAACTCTAATTCTGCATGTAATTCTATTGAAAATTCTGATGAGTTGTCTGTATTTGGAGAAATAAGTTTCATTAACATTCTTTTTAAAGACAATAATTCATTCCTATCCCATTTTTCCCTTAAATTAGAAATTTTAATTAAAGTTCCTTGCTTAGGAAATGTCTCAATAATAAGATCTTCATATTCAACAGGTATATCTAAAAAACTTTGTTCATCAACATTTTCAAAGTTATCCCAATTAATTGAAACATGATGAACCACATCTTCATTATATTTTCGTGTATACAAATCAACAATAGAGCCAACTCTATCGCATGAAAACCTACCAACACCTTTTGCACCTAATTGTTCTCTTTCAAATTTTATGCCCTTTTTTCTGGCATTCTCAAGTTTTTTGTCAGAATATGCTACATTTAACCAATTATTTATTATCTGATTAGAGTCCATCCCCTTCCCATAATCTTGTATTTCAATACTATCTATTTCATCTTTTTTATAATTAAAGGTTATATCCACCTTTTTTGAGTTCGCATCAAAAGAATTTTTAACTAATTCAAAAATAGCAACAAACTTATTTGTTATTAATTCTTTTCCAATAATATTTTTTAAACCAGCACTAACTTTAAAATTTAATTTTTTAATCATTGTATAAAAACTCCTTAAATATTTCTGCCAATTGTTCTGCAAACAATGGCGGAACTGCATTACCAACTTGTGTAAATCTTGGTACGTCTTTTTTCCTTAATTCCCCACCTGTTGTATATTTCCCTTTAAACTGATACCAATCTGGAAAACTTTGAATTCTTGCCAATTCACGAACTGTTAAAATTCTAGGTTCACTATAATGTACAAAATCATCGGGATGAGTCGTAACTGTTGGAGCTGGGCTATTAGGATCCAACAAAACAACCCCTCTCCTTTTTAAATTTGGAACCAAATTGTCTGATGGTTTATATCTTTTTCCATGTTCTAAGTGTTCAATCATAAATTTCTGCATTTCTTGGATTTGTTTACTATGATTCGCAAATCTATGGCTATCTGGATTTTCGTCACTTTTGATTTTTTTTCTCATAAACCTTTGATATGATGTATTAATATTACCATAATAACCACTATAAAAAAACTGTTTACAATCTGGACATTTATAGATACCATTACTCTCTAACAAATCTGAAATAGCATCGCCTACTGTAGTTCTTATATTTAGCTGTTTTTTCTTGAGAAATTTTAACTTATACTTGTCAAGTTTTTCAAAAAAATCATCTATATTTTTTTTCAAACTTCCAACCAAAATAAATCTTTTTCTTCTTTGAGGAATACCGTACTCATCCATAAAAATCTCTTTAACTTTTATATTATATCCTAATTTTTTTAATCCTTCAATTACAACTTCCGAGTATTTTATTTTATCTCCATTATTTAATTTAAAATCTACAGAAATACCATGAACGTTTTCTAAAAGGATATATTTAGGCTTTACGCATTTCACAAACTCTATATAATTATTTACCATAGTATTCCTAAAATCACTATGATCCCTTCTTCCCGCCATTGAAAATCCTTGGCAAGGTGGACCTCCTACAACAATATCAATTTCCCCCTTAAGTTTATATAATTCTTTCTTATATGTTTTAAGGACTTCGACAATATCTAATTCAGTTCTTGGTAGCCATTGTGGCCAATTAAATTTATTTTTAGAAATTAAGTTAAAATATAAAGTACTAAAAGCATCCTTATTTTTTTCTATCGCAAAAATTCCAGTATATCCGGCATTGCAGAATCCTAAAGAAAGTCCTCCAGCACCTGCAAATAAATCAATAAAAGTGTAATTATTGCTTTTCATTTTTTCTCCCTTCTTCAACTTTTACAATTTTTTTTATAGCTTCCACAACATATTCATTAATACTTTTATCATTTTTAACAGCAATAAGTTTTATTTGTTTATGAAGTTCAGGAGACATACGTATAATTAAAGATTTTGTATTTTTCATATAAACTCCTAATGATATCTATATATCTTGATATAATGATATTATATAAATAAGAAAAATGCAACTTATTATGTAATTTTAATTTTAAAATTTTATATTTTTCAACTATTTGTATTTATACAAAAAATAAAAAAGACATCTACAAAAGATTATAAATTTTATAAGATTAATATAAACACTATAATTTTTATATAGAGCCAGAATATATTTCCTATAATTAGTTTGTTATAATATTTTTATTATTAAATTTCATATTTCATGTTATAATATCTAAATCCTAAAATACTTTTGGTTTTTGCTGGTTGGTTTGTTAGGTTCGGTCATGCCGATTAGTCCAGCATCCATGGCTGGTTGTAAGTAATTTTTCCTAAAACCAATGCGGGACTTTAAATTTAGTTTTTGCATAAGTTCGGTTGCAGATTGCGGATAACTTTCAATTACTTTCATAAGTTCTGTGATTTGATTGTTTATATGGTTATAATGATTTCTTGTGTCGGTTATTATATCTTTGATTGCTTTGTTTATCACATCTAACATAAACACAATAAAAATGTTTGATTTTGCCTGACTTGTTGACAATGTTATTGCATTGTAATATTCTTCTTGGTTATCCTTAATTATGCTTTCAATTGGTATCCAAGCAAAGATTGGCTTCCAACTTGCAAGGAGTGCTGTTTGCCAAAGCCTTCCCATTCTTCCATTCCCATCACGAAATGGATGGATAAACTCAAATTCATAATGAAAGACACTAGACTTAATGAGCATATTTGCTGGGCTACTCTTTATCCAATCAAAAAGTTGCCTTAATTGCTCTGGAACAAACTTCGCTGGTGGAGCAAGATGAACAACTTTTCCTTCCCCATTATAAACTCCAACTTGTCCAGTCCTAATTTTTCCCGCTTCACTTACAAGCCCATTCATCATTATACCGTGAATTTTTAACAAATCATCAATACTATAAGGATTTATGTTTTCAAGTTCTTTATAAGCCAAGTTTGCATTTTGCACTGCAACTATATCTTCCTTTGGTCCAAGCACTCGTTTTCCGTCAATAACATCTGTCACCTGTTCAATTGAAAGAGTGTTGTTTTCAATTGCAAGAGAAGAATGAATAGATTTAATTCTATTCACCCTGCGAAGCCTTGGCAATTTTTCAAGTTCATTAACTCCAGAGAGTTTTCCCAAATTTTCCATAATTTCAGAAACCAACTCTAACATCTCATCAGTTATTTCATAAGGTGGAATATATTTTTCGTCCATAAAGAGTATCTCCATTTTTTGTTAATATGATTATAACCTATCTTTATTTTAAATGTCAACCATCTTGTATATTTTCTTATATACTTTCTTGTATATTGTTTCTAATTACAAAAACTTAAATATTTATCATAAAATTTGCAATCAATTTAGTTTTAGACAGTTCTTATCAGTCTAAATTAGACAGCATTTTCCTTAAAAACTGAGCATAGGCGTCAGCAGGTGTCAAGAAATTTTAGGATTGACAGCAAAAGAAAAAATACTAGCGATTTTGCTAGTATTTATATGGGTTTTCGAAATGTAGAGCAGAAGATAGGTTTTGGTAAGGGTATGTTGGTAAGGCGGAGGTCACGGGTTCAAGTCCCGTCATTAGCTCCATAAAAAAAGCACAACTTTTTGTGCTTTTTTTTTCAAACTTAGTTAATATATTGACTTTTTGTTAAAAAACTTGACAAGCCCCCCCCGAGTATAATTAAAGAAGAAATCATAAAAAGGAGGGATAAGATTGTGGCTGATAACAAAAAAGAAAAAGAGAATGAATCTGGGGAACCACAGACTGGCGTTATATTAGAAGACTAACCGAAGATATTATCAAAAATGAAAAAACAAAAAAAAGCACAACTTTTTGTGCTTTTTTTTGTTTTTTAGTTCTATTTTTTGGGGATTGAAAATGCCTAGAAACCTTTTGCGTCTCCTTTTTGAATTTTTTTTCAACAAAGCAACCATTTCTCTTCATTTTTACGCATTTTGATAAGATAAAGTGCCATAGTCATTTGCAATGCCATAAATATCAAACAAATTCCGAAAATGTAACTTAGTCCAAGTTCAAAAGTGAAGCCCACGATAAGCGTGCCAGTAGCCTTTCCCATATAGCCAAAGATATAACGCAAATTGCTGAAAGTAAACATATCTGCCTTATCACATCTGTTGACATAAATGCCGTCAGTTTTGTTTTCATAGGCTCGTGAAATCAAATATGACACAAACAACCCGACAAGAAAAACCTCTTTGATTGGGAAAATAACTATTGCAAGATAGAAAAGAAATCTTATGCCAAATTTGACAAATATGGTGAGACAATCATTCTTTGGTGTCAACTTTTTGAGAGCAAGAATACCAAATAGATCACCACAAACACAACCAACCACGATAAATAACCCAGCCGTTGACGAAGAAAATTGTGCATATCTAACTATCATCAAAAGTTGCATACCAAGTGCTGAAAAGTAAGCCGTCTGACAAATGAAAAAATAGAAAAGATAAAAACGAAGTATTTTGTCTTTGAAAATATTTTTAATGTTGTTTTTGCGTTCTGCAAAGAAAATTTTGCTGTTTTTTATACAGAACACTGATATGATGGCACAAATGGTGAAAAGAAGTGAAAGCAAAATCATGGCATTGTAATCTACTACCCACCAGCCAATTTGTCTTCCAACCAAAAAACTGGCAATCAAAAGTCCAAGATCGGTTGCCGAATATTCAACGAGTTTGCGCTTGCTATACATGCTTTCACTTTTCAAGATATATGCAATGATAGGATAAGTGACAGATGCCACCAAGTTGTTGGTGATTGCGTCAAAGATAAAAGAAGTTATGCACAGCCATTTGATAGAATAATAAGCACCTAAAAACATAAGAAGCAAAAAAAGTGCTTTCAATAAAAATATACATTTCAACACAAAAAGTTCGTTGACCTTTTTGACATATTTGGTTAAAACAATGATTATTATTCCAGCGACAAAAGTTGCACAGGCAATAATTAAACCTATGTTTGAAATAGTAATGCCCTGCTCATTAAGCCAAACTTGTGCAAAATCTGACCATACACCAATCGACAATCCATAAAAAGCAAGATACAAAAATATAAGCCGAATATTTTTCTTTCGTTGTCCCATTAAATTTATTATAACAAACTTTTTGTTCATTTCAAATTATTTTAATGGTTAATGTAAGGTTGGTTTGCAAAAAAAGAGTTGAAAACAACTCCTTTTACTTCATAACTTCAATTTCTATGCCAAGTACGCCATACTTTTTTTGCTCTTCCTTTGAATAATATTGTCCCATGTCAGACGGGTCTGCGCTTTCACCTTTTTTGTAGCCCAAAACATCTTTGTCAAACGCTTTGTATAGAGATGTGAAATTATCAAATCTATGAAGTCCCTTCACTCTGCACCAAAGTCTTTCCTCGGTGACCTTGTTTTGAAAAATTATTATATCCCCAACCTTAATCTTTTGTCTTTTCTCATCAAACAGACGCATTTCAATCTTTTTTTGACCACTTTTTATCATTTTGAAAGGACTATCATTCAAATTCATGAAATGCTTTTTGCATCCTTCTTGGTAAATATTTTGATTTTTGAACCATTTATACATGCCATACATTTTGCTTGGCTCATTTTTGAAGCCACATTTTTGATAAAATCCAATATTTTCTGGCGTTGGAGTAAACTCGACCAAAAACTCATCCCTTTTATTGACAAAATCTTGCACTTGCCTCATCAAATCTTCTATCAATTTTCGGCCAACACCCATTTTTTGGAATTGTGGCAAAACAATCACATCAGTCAAAACACCATGTCTGCCAAAGTCTCCAACTATTCTTGCCATACCTATAACCTGATCATCTTGCTTTGCACATGAGATAAACATTGAATGCTTTAAGGCAATTTCAATTTGCTTGTCATCAATCATCTTCCAACCGACTGCAATATGCAACTTTTGGTAATCATTTACGCTTATATTTCCAACAATTTCCATATATCCCTCCATGATGGAATTATATCACAAAAATGCGCATATCTAAAACTACTTTTTGCGATTTTTATATTGAAAAAATTTGGCTCTTGTGTTAAACTAAATTAAGGAAAATATTATGAGCGAAGAAGAAAAAAGAGATTATATTAAAAAACTTGAAATCACAAAAAATATTATTGTAACACAACACACATCTGTCAACCCTGAAGTTTCTCAAAACATTTTTGGTCAAATTGTGTGTCTTTTTAATTACAATCAGTTGCCTCAAATTGTCTCTGATGAAGAATTTGAAAAAATACAATCAAAGAAATATTATCGAGGAGCCAAAGCATTCGCATACACTGCAACTCTCCTCACTGGCAAAAAATATCATTATGGAAGTGGGCTTATAAATGGAATTTTTGCCAGCGACAACTATGCCACTGCCTACAATTACACAAGAGACATATCTTATAGAACAAATGCAGATAAAATCCTAAACTTTAAGATTACACCAAAAATTGGCATAACCTATAAAAAACTCAACAGTTTATTTTGTCATATATATGAGAACACACCAGAAGAAATAAGTCCAGAAATAAAGGAAAAAGTTGATATCATCAAAGAATTTCATGAAACTTTACCGCAAAAAGAACAAAAAAAGGTATATAATTGTTTTTTAAGAGATATGTCAAAACTTGCTGTCATACTTGGTTACGACTTTGTGTTGGATGAATGGCTGGATGGAAATATAAATAATATATCTATTTTGAATAGATCAATCATAAACACAACTCAATCAGAAGTAGATAAATTTTTGAGTCACACAGAAAGTTGGTATAAAGACCCAAATATGGAATAAAAGTTGATAAATAAATATTGACAGACAAAACTTTTTGAGATATAATTTTATTGAATTTAAGGAGACCGCAAATGAAAACTATTTTGAAGAAAAAACATGATTACAGCAACCTTCCACTGGATGGAATTTTTGAAATACATGAAAAATGGCAAGGAGACGACGACTTCATTTCTTGCACAACACTTATGCTTGAAGAAGGCCCTCGCTCTGTCACTCGAACAACTGGAAGCAAGATTGTTTGCATCAACAAAAATGGCTATGTTGATTGCGTAAGATATTATAATGATGGAGAAGAGTGCGAAGTTTATATGGACCTTTTGGAAAATGTCCATGAAGAAAAGGAAGCGCTCAACAAGTCACTTATCGCCTTTTATAAAGGCAAAATCCCATTTGCAAAAATTGATGCATCACTTTTCGGAGACAAAACAGAACAAAAACTTATCACATTCGCAGAAAATATGTCTGCAAAGGCAATCTTTGAAAAATATACAAACAAACCTTTGAAAGAAAAACAACTCAAAAAGATTGAAAAGAAGATTGATAAGGCTTTGCACTATATTCAAGATGTTGCATCACAAAAACAAAAAGAACTTCAAAATGCAAATATTTAATAAATTGACAAAAAAACGAGGCAAAAGCCTCGTTTTTTTCTTATCAATAATTTATTCTTTTCAAATATCCAAATTTGCAATCCAAGATTTAATCTCATTTGCAGAGGTAAAATTCAAAACCTTTCCGTCCAAAATCTTGGCTGTTTTTGCTAGCACTTTTTTTAAGTCATCAACAGTTTTTCCAAGTCCACTTCCGCCAGATGTCGCAAACAGAACAATCTTTTTGCCAGAAAAATCATAACTTTCAAAAAAAGTGTCTATTATGTTTGGCTCTTTATACCACCAAATTGGAAAACCAATAAAAACTGTGTCATATCTATCAAAATTTTTTACTTTTTCATCAATCTCAGGACGAAATGATGGATTGTCGCACTCTTTTGTTGTTCTTGAATTTTTGTCACGCCAATTCAGATCAGATGATGTGTATTTTTCTTTTGGTTTTATTTCAAACAAATCAGCATTCAATATTTGTGCGATTTTTTCAGCCACATTTGCAGTTGTGCCTGTTGCACTAAAATATGCGACAAGTTTTTTCATGAAACCCTCCTTTTTTTTACAAACTTGCTTTCAAAATTTCTTTGATTTCTTTTTGAGTAAGCACTTTGTATCCACCTTTCATGACAAGTGTGCTTTTTGCAATAGCGTTGATCATTTTTTCATTTGCGCCAAGATCAGAAATGTTCATCACAAGTCCAATCTTCTTCATCCATTTTTCCATACGATCAAGCCCTTCATTTGCAATTTCTTCATCACTCTTGCGTCCAGCACTTACCCCCCAAACATTGATTGCATATCTCTTGAACTTTTCAACGCCGTAAGGCAAAATGTGGTGATAATATGGCATTGAAACGGCAGAAAGCGTCATGCCATGAGTTGCATCTGTGTGTGCACCAACCGCTTGACCAAGCATATGAACTTCCCAGTCAGTTGTTTTGCCTTTTGCAACAAAGGTGTTAAGAGCCCAAGTTGCCAGCCACATAATATTGCTTCGTGCTTCATAATCTTTTGGATTTTTCACAGCAACAAGCGCACTGCCAATAAGTGAACGAAGCATACCTTCCATTATGTAATCGGAAGCATTGTCATCATTGCCAGAAAAATATTGTTCCAGAATGTGTGACATAATGTCATAAATACCAGCCACCATTTGATATTTTGGAAGTGTCATTGAAAATTCAGGGTTAAGAATTGAAAACTTTGGAAAAACTTCCTCTCCAAAAACGTGTCCAATCTTTAATTTTTGAGCATGGTTTGTGATAACTGCTCCGCCATTCATTTCACTTCCTGTTCCAACCATTGTAAGCACACAGCCAACAGGAATAATTTTGCAAGAAGGTTCTTCAAAACGGATATAGTATTTTTCCCATGGATCTTCCTTGCAATTTACTGAAATTGAAAGTGCCTTGGCATAATCACAGCAAGAACCTCCGCCCACAGCAAGAATAAAGTCAGCCTTTGCCTTTTTTGCCCTTGCAATACCTTCATAAAGTTTTTCTGTCGTAGGGTTTGGCATAACGCCACCATCTTCAAAAATATTTTTGCCATTTTCTTTCAAAATTTTTACCACTTTGTCATAAATACCATTTTTCTTTATCGAACCGCCACCATAAACAAGCAAGACATTTTTGCCATACTTTGGCAATTCTTCTTTTAAGCCATTAAGCGCATCTTTTCCAAAATACAATTTTGTTGGATTACAATATGTGAAATTTCCTAACATAACTTTCTCCTTTTTAGTTATTTTTATTTTTTGCAAAAAAGACTGCAAAAAACAGTCTTTTTATTTCAAAATATTCTTAAAAGTGATGGTTTTTGTCTTTGTCACTTGGTCAAAAGTGCTCATAACGCCTTCTGTGCCAATTCCAGAGAATTTGTAGCCGCCGAAAGGCATCTCAAAACTTCTGTGGAAACTTGCACCATTGATGACCACACCGCCACATTCAAGCCCATTTGCAAACTTGAATGCTTTTTTCATATCTTTTGTGAAGATGCACCCGCAAAGTCCAAAGTTTGAAGCATTTGCAATTTCAAGTGCTTCATCTTCTGACTCACAAGGTATAATGCTCACAACAGGTGCAAAGATTTCTTCATCAAGTGCAACTTGTGCCGTTCTTGGAATATTTGTGATAACTGTTGGTGTCAATACTGCACCTTCTGCTGTGCCACCATACAATATTTTTCCACCTTCTTCGACAACTTGTTTGATTTGCTCAAAAGCCTTGTCGCAAGCCTCTTGATTGATAAGTGCACCTATTTCAGTTTTCTTGTCAAGTGGGTTTCCAACAACAAGTTTCTTTATTCTTGCAACAACTTTCTCTTCAAACTCTTTCAAAACGCCCTTTTGCACAATAAATCTCTTGCTTGCACAGCACACTTGTCCTGTGTTATACATTCTTCCCCAAACAACCTCTTCAACAGCGAGGTCAATGTCGGCATCGTTAAGCACAATGAAAGCATCATTTCCACCGAGTTCAAGTGCAACATGAGCAAAGTGAGACGCTCCATTGAGATAAGTTGTCTTGCCAACAGGTGTTGAACCTGTGAAAGTTATGCCATGCACATCAGGATGTTTTGCAAGTGCGTTTCCAATAACTGAGCCTGAACCTGTCACAATTTGAACTACACCATTAGGCAGTCCTGCCTCATGCATCAAGCGCACAAGTTTGACGAGTGTGAGTGGGTTTTGTGATGGTGGTTTAACCACAATTGTGTTTCCTGCAAGAATGGCTGGTGCAACCTTTTGATCGAAGAGATCGCAAGGGAAATTGAAAGGTATGATTGCAACCATAACGCCAAGAGGTTCTCTTTGCGTGTATTGCAATGTATTTTCCTGTCCTGCCTCTGTTCCGTAAGGTATAACATTTCCATAGAGATGTTTTGCCTTTTCAATAAATGCCTCAAAAGAGATCCTTATATTTGCGATCTCAGCATAAGCCTGTGTGATAGGCTTTCCTGTTTCTTTTGAAAGTGTTTTTGCAAGATCATCTTTGTTTGCATCGACAAGATCCAAAAATCTTTTCAAAATTGTGCCCTTTTCATGCACAGGAACTTTTGCCCATGCAGGTTGTGCCTTCTTTGCATAAGCAACCGCTTTGCCCACATCTTTTTCAGTTGAGCGAGGCACGGTATCAACCACACGTTTTGTGTAAGGGTTGACAATATTCATTGTCTTTTTGTCGCTTGAAGCGACTTCTTTTCCATTGATAATGTTAAGCATTTTCCCCTCCTTTATTTTGTGAATGCAGTGAATGAAAGCATAAGCCCGCCAGTAGTATTGCGTCCGTCATCAACATAACCATATTCACCGAAAGTAAACTCCATGATAAATGGTTTGTCGCCAACATTTTTCTTGATTTGTTTGTAAACTTCATCAATTCTTGCATCAATGCTAGCCCTTCTTCCACCACAGTGAACAAGGTGATAGCATATAACTTCCTTCTTCACTCTTTCATTGAGTTTTTTGAGCGTTTCGCCAACAGATGAGATGAGTTCGTCAACTGATGCTTCCATGCGAATAACTGCTGTTCCCTCGGCAAGATTTGCACCAATATTCATTGAATAGTCATCATTTGCAAACATTGGGTGTCTGATTGCAACAAGGTCACCAAGTCTATCTTTAACTCCAAGCGGACTGATTATAGTTGCAGAGAGAAGTTTGTCGCCCATAATTTCGCTAGGTTTCATCCCTCTCCATTTTGCATATTTCTTGACAGCAGGCACGCCATCGATTTCAACGAGAGTTCTCACGCCTTTCACTTTTGTGATAATTCCCATATCACCTGTTTCACGATATGCACCAGTAAATTCATTGACAACATGTCCATTGAAGTAGATAAGAGCAACTGCCACACCCTCTCCTGTCACTTTGTTGTCAAGGAAAAGGCTCCAATTTCCAGTTATGGTGTTGTCAGCGGTTGATCCACCAAAAAGTGGAACTCTTCCAACAACCTCATTTGCCCCTTTAAGGAAAAACTCTTCCTCAGTTGGACTTGCACTCATATACATAATATCTGGCTGATCATTGTAAGGCATTTTTGTCATAGCACGTGCTTTTTTGGTGGCAGCAAGACCTGCCTCACGTGCGGTTGGAAAACTTTTTCTGTCAGCAAAGCCAACTCCAACGACCATATCACGATCAACGAGCACCATAATTCCAACAAAAGGCTTGTCACCGCCTATGTAACCCTCTGGCATAATCACGCCTGTGAAACTGGTGTTGCCAATAACTGGGCAGTCATAAACTTCTTTTATGCCTTTGAGCACTTCTTTGACATTATAGTCACAACTCATATAAGCAAAGACAAGTTTTGCATCCTTTGCCTTTCCCGCCATTTTAGCGGCTTCTCTGCCCGCCTCTCTGGCATTTTGTTTTGTGCTAAATCCTGTTAATGCTTTCATAACCTCCCTCCTTTTATTCAAGCATAGATTTATCGTAGCCACAAACATCAAGCCCTTTTTACAACTTAATTATAAATATTTTGCAAAAATTTGTCATGCGATTTTACAGCAAAACAAAAATTTTTATCATCCTGACAACTTTCGACAATTCAAAAAAAAACTAGGAGTGATCCTAGTTTTTTTTATGCAAATAGTCTCATACATTCTTCTTGCGAAGGCTCATTACCTGCACCATACATTGCTGTCAGGTCAATAAGCAATACATCATCAACCCAAAGTTCGCCTGCAACATTGTTGTTGTTAAAGTCAAGCCTAAATATCTGCGAACCACTAAATCCAACCCTATCAAATCTCCATCCATACATGTTCCACTTCCCTGCCTCACCAAGTGGGCTCTTTCCAATGGTAGGCTCTGCAGATTGCCAGTATGCCTGTATTTCTCCCATTTGAACTTCTTGATATGCATACATTCTTACAAAATATATATGTGTTGGATCAATTGGATAAGTAGTTAGCGTTCTATTAAGTGATTCTGCAACACCCTCTTTTCCAATAAATTTCCATGAGTAATTCCCACTTCTAACATGAGTGCTGTCTTTGTAATTTTCGTTGCTAGTAAATATCCCCCAATCATTGTATTCAAAACTTGGATCAGAGAGAATATTTCTATCTTCTAGCCACACTCTAAGCATTTCATCCCCACCTGAGTAGCCGGCGAGATAGAAAAGTTCCTTTTGAATTGGATTGTTGTCATTTACTCCTGACACGATTGTCCAACTTTCCTTAAATGAAGATAGGCTTGTATATTTCTTGACTGGCGCATTTCCGTTTGCAATAATGTATGAGTTTGTCACTATCGGACTTATTCCACCACCAGTAAAACTTGTCATTGACAGTGCTGTGCCAGAACTGTTTTTGAAATTGCCAATGAAATAACAATTTGTTATTCCAAAACTATTCACAAGTCTTCCGAACAGTCCGTTGTTGTCCGTTGCAGAACTTGCAATCACATCTGCGTTGACTGCACAATCTGTGGCACTTGCCGAAGAACCTGCCACATACCCAACAAGTCCACCAACATAATTGTTTCCTTTAATTGTGCCTTCAACTTGATTTGAAGACATAATTGCAGTTTGAAGATATCCAACAAGACCACCAACATAATTGATACCCGTGATATCACCAAAACTTGTATTGCCTGTCATTGTGCCAGAGTAAAAATATCCTGCAATGCCAGCGGCGGAATCTTTTCCACCTATTATGCTCACATTGCCCATATTGGAGTTGTTGGTTATGTTTGCAATATCTCGCGCAGAACCAATAATTCCTCCCACATCTTGCATTCCTTGGATTTGTCCAAAATTTGCATTTTGGTCAAGAGTAAGACAAGCAGTTGTCGAACTTGTATTGTCAAAGCAACCAACAATACCACCAACATATGTGCCACTATTTACCACAACATCTCCGTAATTGTTGCATCGAGAAATCACTATCTTGCCAATGCCATCTTCATTTTCAACATTTCCAACAATTCCACCAATATCTTCTTGAAGACTGCCAACTGAAACATCGCTATCACAATTTATCACTTCAACTATGCCTCTTTCTCTTGTCTCAATCTTTCCGATAAGCCCACCTACGGCATCATCACCATAAGTTTTTCCGTTTACAGAGCAATTTTCAATTATGACTGTCTCGTTGTCATAAATAGAAAGCACCCAACCAGCAAGGCCACCAACACAGTCACCACCTCGAACATCAACATTTTCAAGGGTTACATTTCTTATCTCTGTGGTGTTTCTTACCAAGACCATACCAAACAAACCTTGTGCAAGATACAAACTGCCAGACCCTTTTGGTGTGTGAAGACCAGAAATTGTGTAACCATTTCCGTCATATATACCACTAAAATAACAATAAACACTTGAACCTGACCTGTTTATTTCCACCCCAATTGGTTGCCAGTTGTATTTTGTTAAATCAATATCAGCAGTTTGTTTGAAATATTGATTATCAAAAGTAGAAAAGCCGTCATAAACCCGTTTTGACAGATATGCCAGATTTTCTGCACTGGCTATTATGTATGGATCTGCCTCTGTCCCTGACCCTGAGAAAGGTGTTGTGTGGTTGAGCCAAGTTTCCTCCCAAAGAGCAAACAAGGTGACATCGCTTGTGCCATAAGTGTATACAAATGGACTTGTTGCAACCCCTGTCGTAGATGACAAGCCTGTTGCATCAAATGAACATAAATATGCTATGTCCAAATTGACTGGTTTTGATGCCGAGCCTGCATTCCCTTGAATATACCAAAAACCAATCGTACTAAAACTACCAGTTGAGCCACAATTCCAGCGCATAACATATGTCTGCCAGTTGCCAGTCCCTTGATTTGATGTTATCCATGTCCTTGTCGCACCATCACCAGAAGCGTTGTATGCTGGCTCTAATGTGTAGCCAACTGGAACTTTTGCATAAATCATTGTGTAGAAAACTTTGTTTGCACTTGTGCTTATCGATTGCACAAGACCATTTCCCCATGTGCAAGAACCAGTATATGTCACTCTCAACACCCGTCCACCACTTATCCAGTTGCTCAGTCCTGCACTTGACGCAGAGATAAGTGTGTGAGTGACTGATTTATCACCTGAATTGTTATACATTCCAACATTGTTGTTGCTGGTAGTGAACAACGGATCTGTGCTTGCCGAACACACCTTTCCAAAGGTTGACAGACTGCCATTTCCACCACTTATCGCCCAGCCTGCAAAGTTGTAGCCATACCTTGTTGGCGCAGCGATCGTTGTGGTTTGTGTGTATAACCCACTCACCGTCTGATTTCCTGTTTTGCCATTGTATGTCCCACCGTTTGGATTGACAGTTAAGGTGTAGGAGTTGGTCACAAAATATAGATTGATATTTATCTGTTGTGCCGGCGTTGTGACAATAATATGACTTTTGCTACTTCCACTCTGTTCATAACCTGACGGTGATACAGTATATGAAGAATATGAATAGCCACTGCCAATTTTGATATCATAAACCTCAACCTTGCTGTTGTATGGAATATCTCCATAATAAAAATCTGTAAGTCCTGTGCCTTTAACCACACCATCAACTTTAACTGAAAAACTTAAACCATATGGTATTGCACTATCATTTGCTCCACCATCAAGATAATTGTTGACATCAACATAATAGTTGTTTTTTGTCCACTGCGCCGTGAGAGTTGTATTTCCTGCACCAAAGGTGAAAGTTGTGCCACTTAGTGACCCTGAACCACTCTTTGACCAACTTTTGAAAGTATATCCCTCTCTTGTTGGATTTGGTATCGATTTTGTTGTAGCATAATTCTGCGTAAAACTCTGTGAAGAACTCGACCCATTCCATTTTCCGTCATTTGGATTGATAGTTAAGGTGTAGGAATTGATTGTCCAATGTGCATACAAAGTTTCATTTCCCGTTGTTGTTTTTATTGTCTTGTCTGTCACACGAGTACCACCTGTTGGGCTTGTATACCAGCCTGCAAAAGTATATCCAGGTCTACTTGGATTGCTTGGTAGGTTATAATAACTTTGATAAAATGTGTATGTCCAATCAAAATCTGAACTTGGTCCACCAGCATTGCGATCATATTTTATATAATAAGAATTAGGCGAAACAAAAGTAAAATACGGATCGGTAACAAGCATTTCTTCCCCCTCATCACCATTGCTTATTGTATAATTCCTCGTTATCGTTTTACTACGGCTTGTCGCTGTGGATGGAAAGTCACCCGGATGTAGATACAGCGTTTGCCCAAGAGGATTTTCATATTTGTCATTATAAGTATTTTCTAGCGTAGAACTTATCAAATGAAAACCTTCATTGACTTTTACTGAAAAATTAACGTTGTAACTGCCTGAATGATCTCCTGATATTATCCATAATTCTTGATTAAACTTAACTCGTGCAAAAGCAGGTTCATTTGCTGTTCCTGTCGATGTAGAACTATCTGATGTATAGTGGGATTCACTCGCTCCACCTGGATTATTTATATTTGATATTGTAATACTTAAACTTCCCCACATTTTTGAAACATCCACACCTGCTGAAGTGGTAAATCCGTCGTATAAAGCCGGAATATATGTAAGTGTTCCGTCCGTGTTTTGAAACGGAACAAAAAACACAAAAAGAGATTCCCAAACATAGCCTGTTTCTGCATCCGTTACCTCTTCCTGGCCTATGTCTGAGGGTGGCGTGGTTGGCTTTGGATTCCAGTTAGGCAAAAAAGCGATGCCACATGAAAATAGGGCAATTGCTATAAATGACAATGCACAAAGCAAAATCTTTCTTTTCACTATTTTGCATCTCCTTTTTTTTGTTACAATTCTCAACAAGTCACATTATTTTATTTTAGTTTATCACCCGTCACTGCAAAAAATCAAGCAAAATTGAGCATTATTCCACCTTTTCTGATTTTATTTTTCGCCCTATTTTTCATGAGATAGACGCGCTTTTGTCGATAAAAGACGATTGCGACATATTTCGACAATTTTATTTTAACATAAATGCTATTTTTTATCAAAACAAATTTTTCTATTTATATTTCATAAATTCTCTCATTATTAACATAATAAAGTTATGAAAAGATTTATTTTTATCATAATCTTGTTCATTTTTTGTTTGAGTGGAAGCAAAATCGTTTGCCAAGATTTTTGTTTTGCTGAGGCTGATGAAGTTGTGTCCATTCCAATTCTTATGTATCATTCAGTGCTTCCAGGTAAAACTGGAAATTATTCAGTGACACCAGATATGCTTGAAGAAGACATAAAGTTTTTGCAAAAGCATGGTTATCAGTCAATTTTTGTCAAAGATATAATATCTTTTTGTGAAGGTGATGGCACTCTTCCTGACAAACCTGTCTTGCTCTCTTTTGATGATGGACATTACAACAATTATCATTATGCCTACCCTATCCTTAAAAAATATAACTTCAAAGCAAACCTCAATGTTATCGGTGCCTTTTCTCAGTTTTCAACTTCAAGTGGTGACTCCGATCATCCAGAATACTCTTATTTGACTTGGGATGAGATAAAGACTTTGCATGAAAGCGGACTCTTTGAAATTGGAAATCATACATACAAAATGCATGACTATAGTCCTCGATTTGGAATTTCAAAGAAAAAGGGCGAGGATGAAGAAAGTTACAAAAACGCTTTGAGTGCGGACATCAAAAAACTTGAAGATTATCTCTCAACAAAATGTGGCATCACTGCCGAAGTTTTTGCCTATCCTTTTGGAGAATACAACGATGATGGAGAAAAAATATTAAGGCAAATGGGTTACAAGGCCTTCCTCACCTGTAATGAAGGGATAAATAATGTCAAAAAAGGTGATTCGAAAGTGCTGTCTCATCTCAAAAGGATCAACCGCACAGGAAAACTCTCAAGCAAAGAATTTTTTGAAAAATATGGTATAGATTGACAATCTTTCGATAATTTTCGATGACGATTTCTTTGACAAAGGCAAAATAATTATTTTATAATAATCAAAAGGAGAACGCCATGGAAAAAAAATATGAATCACTCTTCACGCCTTGGAAGATTGGAAAGGTTGAAATCAAAAACAGAATTGTGTTATGTCCAATGGGTGGAACTTCACTCTTTGGTTGGATGGAACTGCATCACTTTGACAAAGATGCATCAGAATTTTTCATGGAATGCGCAAAAAACAATGTTGGACTGATCATTCCTGGAATTGCACCTCTTCGCAATTTGATTGGAAGACAATGGCTTTACAAGAGCAAACGCTCTTTCAAAAAACTTAAAAGTTATATGGAAGAATTCCATAAGACAGGCGCCAAGATGTTTATTCAACTTACCGCTGGTTTTGGCAGATCTTTTTCTGTGCCAACGGGAATGGTGCCAATGCTCAAAAACAAATTTTTGAATTTGATGGTGAAACCTATCATTGATGTGCAATATCTTTGTGCCTCACCTGTGTCTTTGCCTTCAAGATGGGCAGAAGGAGTTATGACACGTGCCATAACCAAAAAAGAAATCTCACAAATGATTTCTGCTTTTGCAAAAACAGCAAAACTTTGCAAAGAGGCTGGTGTTGATGGCGTGGAAGTGCATGCTGTGCATGAGGGTTATCTGCTTGACCAATTTACCACCGAATACACAAACAAACGCACTGATGAATATGGTGGAAGTTTTGAAAACCGCTATCGCTTCCCAGTTCAAGTTGTCAAAGCAATCAAAGAGGCGTGCGGAAAAGACTACCCTGTTTCGCTTAGATTTTCAGCGGTAAGCAAAACCAAAGACTTCTGCAAAGGCGCTGTGCCGGGCGAAGAATACACCGAGGTTGGAAGAGATCTTAGCGAGGCAAAGAAAGCAGCAAAATATCTTGCTGATGCTGGATATGATATGCTCAACACTGACAACGGCACTTATGATGCTTGGTATTGGGCTCACCCTCCTGCATATATGCCAAAAAACTGCAACCTTAAAGATGTTGCCGAAGTGAAAAAGGCTGTCAAAATCCCTGTTGTATGTGCTGGAAAAATGGAACCTGTCGATGCATCAAAAGCAATCGAGAAAGGTGACATTGATGCTATGGGCGTGGCAAGACAATTCTTGACTGACAATGCTTGGGTGACAAAACTTGTTGAAGAGAGAGAGGACGACATTTTGCCTTGCATCCATTGCCATAACGGATGTTTCCCTATGTCACATTATAAAGGCATTGCAAATGGTGCTTCAATGGCTGACACAAAAGGTATGTCAAGATGTGCACTCAATCCTATGACCATGCAGAACCATAAGTTTGATATTAAACCTGCCAAAAAACCAAAGACTGTTGCAGTCATTGGCGGAGGCGTTGGTGGGATGGAAGTTGCAAGAATTGCAACCTTGCGCGGACATAAAGTCACAATATATGAAAAAAGTGACACCCTTGGCGGAATCTTTATTGCAGCAGCGGCACCTTCTTTCAAAGAGAAAGACAAAAAACTTATTGAATGGTATCGCAGACAAATCAAAAAACTCAACATTGAAGTCAAATTCAACAGCAACATCACCTCTCTTGATGAAATAAAGGCTGATGAAATTGTTATTGCAACAGGTTCAATTCCAAAACGCCCACCAATCCCAGGTATTGAAAAAACTATTGAAGCCTGCCAGTATCTAAATGGTAAGGAAGTCAAAGGTAATGTTGTTATTATCGGTGGTGGACTTTCTGGTTGCGAGATTGCTTATGACCTTCTTCTTAAAGGACAAAAGCCTATGATTGTTGAGTCTATGAATGACCTTATGTGCTCAAAATCACTGTGTCTTGCAAATTCTTCTTATCTTCGTGATTATTTTGATTACAAAAAAATGCCTGTATATCTTGAATCACAAGTCAAAAAGATCAATGACCATTCAGTTGAAATATGTCAAAATGGAAAATCTCACCTGCTCAAAGCCGACTATGTGATAAGCGCGGTCGGTTATCGCCCTGCACCAATTGCCAAACCTTCAAAACACGTGCATATAGTTGGAGATGCACTCAAAGTTGGCAATTTGCGAACAGTTGTTTGGCGTGCTTGGGAAGTGGCAGAGAAGATATAATGAAAATAACCATAAGAAAAATTGACAAAAGATATAGTAAAAAACTTTTTCAAATGCAAGAAGATGTTTTTTGTGAAAAAATTGATAAAAATCTTTTGCGTCACAACACACTAGAAAATTTTGATGAAGTTTTTGATAAAACAAATGTTACTCTTGGCGTCTTTGATAAAAACAAACTTGTTGGCTTTGGCATTTTGATTATTGCCAAACAAAATAAAATACTCCCAAATTCATTAGTTTATGCCAGCACTACTTTGCCATGCATAAAGAGTGAATGGATAGCCAAGGAAAAGATAAATCTCAAACTTGCCAAGAATGAAAAAATCAAAAGCACCACTTGTTTGGAAAGTTGCATCGGAATTGTAAAATTAATAATTGTCAAAAAAGAATGTCGTGGAAAAGGCATTCAAATGAAAATTTTGAAAAAGTTTGACCACTTTTATAAAAAATTTGGCATAAAACGTGTCATATGTTCAGTATCACCCTTCAATTTTTTCAGTCTAAACAACTTTTATTCAAATGGCTTTCGTTTGATTTATAGAAAAAATTTGTATGATGGCTATGACAGACTCATCCTCGCAAAAAATGTCAAAAAATAATTAAACAGAGTGCAATTATCCAAAAAAAAACACTTTAATTATAAAAGTTAAAGTGTTTTTTCTTAAAAAAATTTTCAATAAATTATTGACAAAGCAAAATTAAATTGCTATTATGATAATGTCGAATAAGTTATGACCATTAACTTATAAATAAAATTTTTAACTAAAGGAGAACTATTCAAAATGGTTAAAGTTACAAAAATTTTACAACTAAACAATAATACAAGCCATACGAATGGTTCTTTTAACATGTATTTTTAAGTTTAATCTTATTATATAATTAAAAATAAAAACTTCGTATGCAAAAATTTTTACGGAGGTTTTTTTATGAAAAAAAGAAAAGAAAAGTCGAAAAAAATTTCGCTTTCAATGTATCTGGCAAAATATAAATTTGGAATATCTATGTATATTATCGTTTATCTTATTGCTGGTGCTGGAACAATTTTGCAAACAATTTTCTTTGCGAAAGCGATTGAATATATCACAACTTCTCTGATTCGAGAGGCAATGATAACGCTTGGAATTATCGCAGGGGTCGTTATTGTCAAGCGACTTTGTTGGTATTTGTCTGGCCTCATCTATCAAAAATATGCCAACAAAATTATGGCAGACTTAAACCTAGATTTGGCAAAACAAGCCTTCAAATTAAATTCCAAAACATACGCCGATCACGAAACAGGAAAATTTGTGCAAAGAATTGTGACAGATCCTGAAACCGTGGTGCAAAACTTGGCAGATTTGGTGGATTTGTTCACCGACTGCATCACTGCACTGATTATGATTATTTATATTGCCACATTAAACATCTATATCGCTCTTGCCATTGTTGTGCTTTTTGCATTTTGTATGATACTTGAAAAAATAAGACGCAAAAGAAACCGCAAAAACAAATTCAATATGCGCCGAAAAAATGATAAAATTTATTCCCTTACCACTGAAATCGTCAGAAGTGAAAAAGATATCAAGTCTTTGGGCTTGGAAGATAAGTTGAGTGAAATTTCAAAAAAATATTATGATGACTATAAAAAAGCAACTTACACATTTGAAGTCAAAGATATGAATATGTGGGCACTTCGAAATGTGATAATTGAAGTTTGTGGTATTTTGCTCTTAATTCTTGGTGCCTACATGATTGATATATCAATTTTGACACTTGCTTCCTTTATGATCATCTATTCCAACAATGGCAATCTTATTTCCTTTGTTTGGAGCATTGGAAAGATAAGAGATATATTTTTGGAAGTTAATGTTGCCTCTTCAAGGATGTTCTCTCTTTTTGACAATAATGAATATGTCTGTGAAAAATTCGGAGATATTCACCTTGGAAATGTGAAAGGATCAATCGAATTTAGAAACGTTGCATATTCTTTCGTTGAATATGAACAAGCCGACGATGACATATTTTTAACTGAAAAAGAATTAAAAGCACAAAAAAATAAAAAGAGAAAGGTGGAAAGTGTCAACAAAATCTTTGACAAACTCTCTTTCAAAATTGAGCCAAATACCACCGTTGCCTTTGTTGGCAAATCTGGTTCTGGCAAATCAACAATTTTGAATTTAATGTCAAAAATGTTTGAAGTGGACAGTGGTGAAGTGTTGATTGATGGCGTCAATATCAACGAATTGGATAAAGAAACACTCAGAAGTGCCATTTCACTTGTAAATCAATTTCCATATATATTTGATATGACAATCAAGGACAATCTTCTTCTTGCAAAAAAAGATGCCACCAACAAGGAAATTGCGGATGCAATTGAAAAGGCATCTTTGACAGATTTTATATCTTCTTTGAAAAAAGGGATTGACACAAAAGTTGGCGAGAGTGGTATAAAACTCTCAGGAGGACAAAAACAGAGACTCGCCATTGCAAGAGCATTGCTGAGAAATTCCCCTATCATAATTTTTGATGAAAGCACCAGTTCTCTTGACAACTTTGCACAAGAAAATATAAAACAAACTATCGATAGTTTGAAAGGAAAAAGCACTATTGTCATAGTTGCTCACAGACTGTCAACAATTCGAAACGTGGACAAAATTTACTTCTTAGACAATGGGAAAATTGAGGATGTTGGCACTTTTGATGAACTTTTTGAAAATAATGTTAAATTCAAAAATATGTTCTATGCCGATAATTTGCAATAATTCAAAATAAAAGCGTTGTTTTAATTAAAAAAAAGCGAAAAATTGAGACTAAAAAAGGATAATGTCAACAGGCATTATCCTTTTTTCAAACAAAACTATCAGTCAGTTTTTTCTTAAATTATCACTTCTCTATAACATCAAGTTCAAGCGTAAGGTTTGCATCTTTGAAAGTTAGTTTATTCTCAGCATAGCCATTGATACCTGTTGAAACATCTCCACTTGAAATTATTTTTTCACCAATATCAAGGGTTGTGTTATAATTGTCAACCTCGCCTTCACTTATTCTAAGCCAAAAGTCATGCCCAATCGCATAATCAATTTCAAGAGTCAACTTTCCATCAACTGGTTGAAGAACATAATCAGTAAACTTAAGCAAATTGCCACCATCAACATGGTCATCATCCCCTACACGAATTGTATAATTCTCGGCAATGCTGTCAAGCCCTGAAAGATCAAAAACAAGAGTTTCTTTCATGGTTGGAATCTGCACTTCTCCATAAGGATGAACGTTTACGCGGAAAATGAGCGTTCCTTCACCTGAACTGTTTCCATTGTCAAAATTTGCAATTATCATGGTTGAGCCAACAGAAATTTTGCTTGGATCAATCAAGATTTTTGCCTGCAAAATCACATTGGAACCAGTGTGCCCTATAAGATCCGTTAATGTGATTTCATCAATCGTTATTGCATCATTTGGAATAACAGATTGATTTGTTGAAGTGACATCACTACCAAGAATTGTCATATATGGAGCGTCAAAGGCAACCAAAAATTCACGACTCTCATAAGATGAAGTCCCTTCACCTGCCACAGCGATATCCATCATATTGTTGCTTGTCAACCAAACAAAGTCTGTTTCTGTCACCTCTTGCAAAGGTGAGGTTTCAACAGTTATTGTCACATCGCTCTCTGGCATTGTAAAACGATAGCCACCACCCCACGCTTCTTCACAAGCAGTGCCATTGTAATAAACGCCAGCAAGTTCAAGTTCGCCGTTGAGCAATTCAACATCAAAATAAACACGATCTCCTGCAATAGCAGTTGATTGAATGGTGACTTCGTAGTCTGCACTTTCCTGCACCGTTATATTGTATTGTGTAGGCGCTGGTGGATCATCGTTGCACGCAGTCAGAAGCACCATGCTTGGCAAAAGCACGAGTGCACCAAACACCAATGGCATTAACTTTTTCAATTTCATAAACCCATCCCTCTTTCTTATTATGAAATTCATGTTTCAAAGGTTAAACTTTAAGAGCGTCCTTGCCTTTGAAAATGGCTTTTGAGCCAAGTTCTTCTTCTATTCTAAGAAGTTGGTTGTATTTTGCAACCCTTTCACTTCTGCAAGGTGCGCCAGTTTTGATTTGTCCGCATCCAAGAGCAACGACAAGGTCTGCAATAAATGTGTCCTCAGTTTCACCACTTCTGTGAGAAACCACGGCTGTCATTCCGTTTTTGTTTGCAAGACGAATTGCTTCAATCGCCTCTGTCAAAGTGCCAATTTGGTTGACTTTGATAAGAATTGAATTTGCGACTTTGTTTTCAATGCCTTTTTTAAGTCTCTTTGTGTTTGTGACAAAAAGGTCATCGCCAACAAGTTGAATTTTGTTTCCAAGCGCTTTGGTAAGTTTTTTCCATCCTTCCCAGTCTTCTTCTGCAAGTCCGTCTTCAATAGAAACGATAGGATAAGATTTTATCCATTTTTTGTAATGTTCAATAAGCTCATCGGCAGTGAAAAGTTCTTTGGTTTTCCAGAAATAATATTTTCCCTTTTGACCAATCTTTTCTGCCTCGTCATACATTTCTGTTGAAGCAACATCAAGTGCGATGGCAATTTCTTTGCCTTTCTTATAGCCTGACTTCTCAATGGCTTCAATTATAAGTTTGAGTGCCTCTTCATCACTTTGAAGGTTTGGAGCAAAACCGCCCTCATCACCAACACCTGTTGCATAACCTTTGTCTTTCAAAACTTTTTTAAGATTTTGATATACGACAGCAGACATTTCAAGAGCCTGTGAGAAAGTTTTTGCGCCGATAGGCATTATCATAAACTCTTGGCAGTTGAGATTGTTGTCAGCATGCTTTCCGCCATTCAAGATGTTGAGCATTGGCACTGGAAGGACCTTTCCACTTCCAAGATATTTGAAAAGGCTTTTGCCTTCTGCTTTGCTCACAGCCACAGCCACAGCAAGTGAAACGCCAAGAATTGCATTTGCACCAAGGTTTGACTTGTTTTCTGTGCCATCAAGAGCAATCATTTTTTTGTCAATCGCTTTTTGGTCATAACCGTTCATGCCAACAACTGCCTTTGCAATGATTTTGTTGACATTTTCCACTGCTTTGCAAACTGATTTGCCATTGTAAACTTTTTTATCGTTGTCGCGAAGTTCGCAAGCCTCAAACGCACCAGTAGATGCACCAGAAGGCACTGCCGCTCTGCCCATAACTCCATTTTCAAGAGTTACATCAACTTCAACTGTTGGATTTGAGCGAGAATCCAAAATTTGTCTTGCATGAATTTTTGTGATTTTTATTTCTTTCATAAGTTCCTCCCTCCCTATTATATCACCACATAAAAAAAATGAAAAATGTATTGCATAGATTGCAAAATATTTTTCAGTTTTCTGCCATTTTACGACATTTTTCCTAGTGGCAAGTATTGACAAAAAAGGCAAAAAAGGTTATCATATAATTGGAATTTATTATGAATTTGAAAGAAAAAATCAAACATCTTTCAACAAAATTGAAAGAAAGAAAATTGTTGAAAAAATGGAAGAGTTGGACGAAAGAAAGACCTCTCCCAAATTATTTGTCGCCAAAAATTCTTCCTCATTTCCACCAAGACCAGTTGCCATTAAATGACCGCAATCTTATATACATCGGCAGTCTGAAAAAGAAAAAAATAAAAAAAGTTGAAGATCAAGACAAAAAAAATATATCACAAACTGAGAATACAGAAAACTCACAAGAAACAAAAGCAATAACCTTGCAAGAAATAACAAATATTGTAGATCAGTTTCTGCTAAACAAAAAAAATATATCACAAACTGAGAATACAGAAAACTCACAAGCAAAAAAAGATGCAAACTCGCCAAAACTAAAAAAAGATCTCATTTACACAAAGGCCTCACCAGTTTCTTCTTTCGCAAAACGTACACTTCCTGTTATGGTTGCAGGTGCTATTGTTGTTGTTGGAGGCTATGAAATCTTTACACAAGATGATCCACCAAACCCTAATCAAGATTTTCAAGATGGAGACTCTCTTGACACTGGCGATGATGAAATTATCAGAGATGATGAAGGCAATATCATTGTCACCCCACCTATCACAGATGAGGACAAAAATCAATATGTTGAAATGCTTGAAAACTATTTGATCACAACGCTTGCAAATCGTGGAGACATCCAAATTGACTCAATCAGTGAAATTATTTCAATAACTGTCCTGCCATATGATCAAGATTATGACCGGTTGTCCATAATTTTGGCAAACAACAGTGATAAATATGAAATAAACTTTATTCTCGACCAAGAGGCCACATTTGATAGCACCGGTGAAACCTCAATTGGCAATTTTGTAGATTTTTTGCAAAAACAAGCCTTCATAGACAGCACTTGCAAAATGCTGGAAGATGAAAACGGAACACTGATTGGACAAGAATATTGTGCGTATGAAAACCAAGGAACTGGTGATGATTCACGTGAATTTGAATTTGTTGTCATACCTTACCACACAAGTGATGATGGACTAACAACTGGATATTATCGCGCTTTGTCTTCACAAGTTTCAGGAAACAGTTTGGAAGTTCTTCTCAATCAACTTCAATCTGGCGCACAAACACCTTTCACATATTTTGATTGTGAAGAGAGTGAAGAATGCAATAATATTGCCGACTTATTCAATAGTTATAAGCAAGATCTTTCTCAAGAAATAGAACAATAAAAAAACAAGTGAAAATTTCACTTGTTTTTTTTATCTTCTTAACGCTCTTTTTCGAATATATGCAATCAGTGCAATCATAAGCAGAATAAACAGAAGCACGATACAAATTGTTGCACTCAAATCAATCCAACTGTCGTTGTCTGTCATGATGACAAATTCACCAAGTTCGTCAGTTGTTATGACAAGTTGCCCTGCCTCATTTTTTCTGCTTGAAACGAGAGTATATTGACCATCTTCACCTTTATGATAAACATACAAATTGTTTCTATCTGCAAATGCGCTAGGAATATCAATGATAAGAGTCACTGAGGTTGTCACATCAAAAATTGAAGAATCTTTTTCAAGCCAAATGTTGTATCCTTGCACAACCTGTCTGATGTTCAACCCCATGTCAGTGCGGTCTATATCAAACATTTCATAATTGAGTGATGTGCCAAAATAAAGATTTGCATTGTCTGGTGAAGTGATTGCTATATCATCCTTTTCAATCACGTCATAAGTTATACTTCCTGTGACATCGGTTGGATAAATCAAATGATAGTTGCCAGCCTTGTCACCAGCAAGAGTTATGTCATAGAATGAAACTGGGATATTGTCGCCTGCCTCGGCGGTTGCAAAATATGCACAGTTTTCACTATCGTAAACAAGATAAACATCTCGGTCGATAAGTCCTGAAACGACTGGCGTCTTTATTGTTGCTTTTGCAGTGCCATCATATGGCTTGTCTTGAACACCAGCGACAAGATAAACGTCTTTTGGCGTAATTGACAGATATGATGGAATCAAAGTGATTTCATAATTTGGATTTGTCAAATTGTTGACAAGTGCATAAGTGCCAACGTCTTCACCACTTTCTCTTGAAAGTGAGCCATAGATGATGTCACCTTCCAAAAGTTCTCCTTCTGCAATCTCATAAGCAAACTCAGGATCAAACTGTCCATAGACTTTTGAATAATTTGATGATTTTACAGTTATTTTGATAGGCAAAATCTCATAGGTGCCTTTTGTGTAAATGATATGATAGTTGCTTCCAAGTGTCAAACTGCTTTGAATGTCATATTTGCCAACATTGTCACCTGTCGCCCTGTAAAGTCCACCGCTAAGAGTGTCTCCTTCCAAAATCTCCCCAGATTCAATTTGGTAAGTGAGTGGAACATTTTCTTCTCCATAGACAATTGTTTTGTCGTCAGCCTTTATTTTGATTTCTCTTGCCAAAATTTCAAAATAATAGTCACCAAACACAATCTCATAATTGTCACTACTCAATGTTGATATAATTTTGTATCTACCAACATTTTCGTAGAGTTTTGGATTGCTTGAAGAGGTTGGTTTTTCACGTTCCAAATGACCTTCAAGCACATCATCACCAACCAAGGAACCGATAGTGCTATATTCAATTTCGCCTTCTTCTTCACCATAAATCTTGCTTGTTGTGGTAGGCACAATCGTGATTCTTCTCTTGACAATATCAAGTTGTCCAGCCACAAAAGAGATCTCATAGTTGTCATTCAATGCAAGCGTGCCGATATTTATTTGATAACTTCCAACACCTTCACCTTCTTCTCTTGAAAGTTCGCCTGTGAATAGGTCGCCTTCAACTAGGTGTCCATCTGTAACTGCAAAAGTGAAATGTGGATCACTATCGCCATATGTTTTTTCAATATTGTCTGCCGTGATCTCAATAGGAAGTGGATAAATGGTCAAACTGCCACTTGTGAAAGTCACATCATAATTTTTCCCAAGAGAGAGGTCTCCCAAATTTATTTTGTAAGAGCCAATATTCTCACCCTCTTCACGAACAAGCGCTCCTTGCATAATGGCAGACAGGGTATCATTGTTTTTAAGTATTCCGTTTGTGATTATGACACTCAAAACAGGATCGCTGTCGCCATAATGTTTGAATTTGTTTTCTGCTTGCAAAGTTATAGGGCTTGGATTGATGGTGAGCACTGCTCCCTCTTCAAAGAAGATATTGTATCTTGCATCTTGGTCGTTTCCAAGAGATATTTTGTAAGAGCCAACATCTTCTCCTCGAGCTCTGACTATATCAAGCACAACTTCTTGCCCAGCGACTGCGTTTTGGGCTGAATATGTGAAAGTTGGATCTTCATCGCCATAGGTCTTTTCCACATTATCAAACGTCACATAGACATCTCTCTTGCCGATGACAAGGACTGCATCACCAGCATATACAATGCGATAATTTTGTGCAGACAGCGTGCCGATTTCAATTTTGTATGATCCCACGCTCTCACCTTCTTCTCTTGATAGCGTTCCTGTCAAGATTTGTTCCAGTTCATCATCGAAAGCAAGAGTGCCTTCTTTCAAGAATACTTTGAATGCAGGATCCTCATCACCGAAGACTTTTTCAGCGTTCTCACTTTCAACCACAATTTCACGTGCAGTAATTGTCAAAAATGATTGACCTTGCATTGATATGTCATAGTTTGGATTTTCTTCATAATTCTTGGATCCAAGATAGTATGAATATCTTCCAACATTTTCGCCATTGCCACTTTCCCCAACATTGCGTAAAATCTCAACAGTCAAACTCTCTCCGTCCACCACGTTGTCAATTTCATATTTGATTTCTGGATCTTCTTCACCATAAACTTTGCTATTGTCTTGAACTGTGATTGTTACCGGTCTTTTGCTTATTAAGATTTCTTCGTTGTAGGTTATTGTGTAAATAAAATGACTTTCATCTTTGTTGACTACTTCAATAAAAATATTATCAGTGTCAATCTTTGCACTTCCCGCATTTGCAGAGAGAAGATTTGCATTTATCAAAAGATTTATTGTCTGATCTGGCAAAGCATTTTGCACCCTGAAATTTTCATTGTAAATTACTTCTGTTCCACCATCGTAAACTTTGTCCAAAAATTGAACGTTGATGGTGATTTCTCTTTTCACTATTTTGAAAATTGATGGGTGGAATGTGATGTCATAGTTTGGGTTATTTTCATTTGTAAGAGTCCCTTGCAAAATGTCATAGTCTCCAACTTCATCCCCTTCAACTCTTGATAGTTGTCCGCTGAGCACATCATCTCCAACAAGCCCATCAGCATAAAACTCAAACATACTGTCGCTGTCTCCATATTCTTTTTGCTGTCCAGATTGAGCATAAACATCAATAGGTTTTGGAGTGATTTGACAATTTGCGGAAACGAATGTAATTTGATAATTTGGATTTAATATGTCGAGCGTGCCTCTTGAAATTGAATGTGTTCCGACATCATTTCCATCAACTGAAAGTGAACCTTTCAATTCTTCTCCCTCAACAAGATTTTCAACGTCAAACTTAAACACAGGTTCACTGCCATATGTAGCCGTAATATCCTCTGCGGTGACTGTGATTTCTCTTTGAGAGATTCTTCCAGTAATTCCAGAATAGTCACTTTCTTTTAGAACATAATTTCCTGCATCTTCTCCTTGCAATGTCACGTCTTCGATGGCAACTTCTTTTTCAGTTCCAGCATCAACAGAGGTAAAACTTGCCTCAAACACAGCCGTCAAGTCATCACCTTCAACCACATTGTCGATGCGATAACCTGAAACAGTTGCATCAGCCTTTCCGTCATAAGTTTTGCTCTCAACAACTATTTGTGAGATGCTTACCTCTCTTTCGTTTATTGTAAGGTAAGAAATTGTTCCGCTTTGTTTGTATAAAACCTCATAATTTGTATCTGACACAAGTATTTTTTCTTCTTCGTCTTGATAAACAGGATTTATTGCATATTTTCCAACATCTTCACCTTCCTCTCGTGTGAATGATAGAGCAAGCACTTCTGACAACTGATCACCCTCTGCCAATGTTGTTCCATCACTTAGCACTCCTTGATAAGCAGGATCTTGATCGCCATAAACTTTTTCACTTGAATTTACACTGACAGAAATCTGTCTCTTCACAATAGGACTTGCACCAACCGTAAAACCGCTGAATGTTTTGCTCAATTTGTAAATTCCAGCATCTTTACCGCCCAGCACAAGGCTTGTCAAGTTTTCATCTTGATAGGTCACAGCACTTGTTCCCACTTGTGAAGAAGAATATGTCAGTGAAATCTCCTCAATATTGTCAATATATATTTCATGTCCGTCTTCTTGCCCAGAGAAAATATATGTGATCAAATCTTCATCCACAGCCGTCTTGCCATCATACTGCTTGCTTGCAATTTGTATGCCAGACAAAGATATGTCTTTGACAAAGTTTGCTTTTACTATCTGTCCGTGAGCAACTCTATACAGAAGAGTTCTTCGAGTTGATGATGAGATAACATTTCCGTTGATGTCATATACCTGCCAACCTGTGAAAGTATAGCCATTATTTTCACTTACAACACTGAGCGTTATACCTTCGCCAGAATAATACTCACCCTCTCCGTCAAATCTTGCCGGATTTGCAAAATCAGAAGTTATCTTGACATCGACTTTTTGTGAATCGACGATATATACAACCTCTTTCCAATCGAAATATTCATCTGTAAGTGAATTTTTCTTGCATCTTGCACGCACCTTAATCTCTGTTCCATTTGGCGTGTCTTGTGAGATTGAAAGAGAAGTGCCTGTGATTGAAGCATACTCTCCTCCACTTGTAATCTCATATTCAATGGCATGCTCAATTTTTGAATAATTTGAAAAATCACCATTTATATTTCCGTTGTATGAAGTGATGTCATTGTATGCACGAAGGGTTATCACTTGCCCTGGCATAACAGTGGCATCTGTGTTTTCAAACGTGAAATCTTCAAGTTCGGTATAAAATTTTATTGTTGGTCTAGAGAGCACAAAGTTGCTTCCAGAAGCCGCCCTGTTTGCCTCAACAGTTTCAAATGAAAATCTTAAATTGTATTCGCCAGAAAGCAAAATCTTTTCGGTCGAATAAGTTATTGTCTGTCCAACAACGTTTGCATCTGTTTCAATCGTTGATGAAAGATCTCCATAAGACAGCGTTGCCTTTATTCTTGACTGGTTGTTGTTTGACTTTTGAGTGAAGCCAAATTCCACCTGTCCATAAACAACACCCTCATCAATAAGAGCCTGCATATCAGCAGTTGGCTTAATCTCAGCCCAGCCAGAACTCTTCTGTCCAATGAGAAGATTGGTTTGATATGCTTTTGCAGATAAGACATAATAATTCTCATCAACTGAAGTATCTGATTCAAGTTCCACATTGACAAGTGTTGAGTTGTTATTTGCGTCACCGAAATAGTGTCTTGCAGATGAAGACAATGGCCCGGTCAAGACAAAATTGTTTCCGCTTGAATTTTGTATGATTGCAGAGGTTGTTTGATTAGAGAGCAAAAGAGGAAAGAACATTGCAAGAACAGGCAATGCCAAAACAAGAATTATTGACAAAATTTTCTTTTTCATATTCTTTCCTCCTTTTTTAAGATTTAGATAAGCACTATGTCTTGAATAATACCATTTTCAACAATAGATGTTGTATAGTTGTCGTATGGTTTGATAAATGGTTCAACGTTTTTTGTATAAAGCGTTACAATATTGATAGTGAATTGACCAATTCCTGCTACCGTTCCTCCAATGTTATTGGCAATAGCATAATTGTTTTGTGTGTTAAGTGTATAAGTTCCGTTGCTGACAAATTCAACAAGACCGGCAAGAGATGCATTTGCATGCAAAAGACCAAATTCATAATATTCCTTGCCATTATAGTGGTAAACATAATTTCCGCACTTGTCTCTTATGATATTTTTTATTCCTGTAATAACAGGGTCAACTGCAAAATTGAAACTGCCCAAATATGATTCAAGAAGTCCTCTCATACCTTCTGCAATTTCGTCAAGTGTCAGCCAGTTGTAAATTCGAATATTGCCAACAAGGTCAATATGATTGTAAACGTCAATAGTCTCTGACCTGTCAATATCCATAAATATTGCACCAAACAGACTTCTTGCAAAAATGCAGTCTTCAACTTTGACATTTGCCACTCCACCATTTGGAGTCCTTGCCACAACAAGTCCAGAAGAGAATGAATTTCTTATGATACATCCTGTAAAATATGCCTCACTGCCTTCAACTTCAACGCAAATTCCACCATTTTCAATAATGCAGTTGTTGAAACGAATATTTCTGCTTCCATTGACAACTCTTATAATTGTGCCAACAGTTGATAGTTTTGAAAGTGCTGGATTGTTGTCATTTTCAAAAGATTGCCCACGGAAAGTAATATTGTCAAACAACACTCCGCTTCTACCATCAACAATCACCTTGCCATAACCATTTCCGCCAACAATAGTAGAGGCATTTGTCAAATCAAGCATATACCCGTTGCCATAGATAAAATTATACATTATTCTAAGTTCAGTATTTGATAAGTTTTTGTCATAAATTATGTTATTGTGTAGAACAATTCCTTTTGCCTCGTTAGAATATACATTATCTGAAACAAGAGCCTCATGCACTTGGATAAACTCACTGAAATTGTAAACATCAACGCCATCAACAAGGGTAAATGTGTAAGAATCACTTGTCACATACGCTCCAGTATATGGAGGTTTTTGACGCACTGTAATTGTGACTGAACCAGCACTATGGAAGGTGACAAGCCCATTTCCATCAACTGTTGCAATTGAATCATCACTTGAAAGCCATTCAAACTCAACTCCTGAAAGATCTGTTGATGTTGTGGTGAAAGTCATTTGATATGTGGCTTCAACAAAACTGCCATCCACAAATTTCTTTGAGCCAAAGACTCTGTAAGGTGCATAACCATTTTTATCATTTGATGTATCAAGCGAAAGAGTTATGGCACTCACTTGCCTACAAAATTCAAATGTTTTTGTCACACTGATATCTTTTCCCACAACCTTGACAGTGACATTAACTTTTCCTACGCCCTTTCCTGTCAACTGATACTGCCCTGTTTTTTCGTTATAGACAAGCGTTGCAATATTTTCATTGTCAACTGTCCACTTTGTTTCAAATGGTTGTGCAGCATTTGGCTTGGAAGTTATTGAAAGATAAATTGACTCACCCACATACGCCTTTTCTCTTGTCTGAGCAAATTCAATTTCTTGCACTTCATTTGTATACTGCACCACAACGTCTTTCTTGATCACTTTTCCTGTTTCGCTCTCAATGGTCATAGTGATTGTCACCTGCCCAAACTGAGAGAACTGCACAAGTCCATTGCCGTTGACCGAAGCAATAGAATTATCACTTGACAAATATGTTATCGTCCTTTCATGAGTATCTGATGGATAAGCATTTGCTTGAAGCGAGAAACTTGATTGTGAAGTATAGACGTAATCTTCATGTGAGAGAACAATATCTTGTGCATATCTTTTCACATATATTGTGAATTGTCCTACATTTATTCCCCCAACCATGAGAGTAAATGTTGCACTTCCACCATTTTGTGCATAGATCGTCTTTCCGTCAAATGTGATAACTTGTTTTGCCTCATCATATCTCTCCTCGATCATGTCAGTCAAAGAAAGAGTATAGAAATCATTATCTTTTGGCACCACGCTGTTTACTTTGAAAGTATAACTCTCATTTGCATCTGCATCAAGTGTCAATGTTCTGTTTGTAAAATCAGACAGGTCAACACTTGCGCTAAGTAATGATGGTGTGTAATAGAATGTGAAAGTTTGAGATTTTTCACCTGATGATGTGTCTTTGCTTGCAATTTTTATTGTCACCCGACCTTGTGAAAGGAAGAAGATCTTTCCATCTTCCACTCTTGCAACAGAAGGATTTGAAACTTCAATGGCAAGATCTTTATTGTTTGCATCAAGTGGATAAACATTTACATCAAATGCAAGTTCGCTCTGGCTTGTGACATAGTATGCATTTTGATAAAGTTCAAGTTCACGTTCAAAGACAACTTCAATACTGGTGACTGCACTGCTTACATAAATCGTGCAGAAAGCCTCAATTGTCTGTCCATCAACGCCATATGCGTATGCTCGAACCACCGCTTGACCACCCGAGAGTGCTGTTATAAGTCCAGATGATGACAGAGAAATGACTTCACTTTCTTGTTCATTTGCAGGTGATTGTGAGTAAATTTCAAAATATACGTCGTTGTGAGTTGCGTCATTTGGCACTCTTTGTGCAACCATAAGCGAAAATGATCCGCCTTTTGAAAGCGTTCTCTCATTTGCGTTGAGCACTATGTTTGCGAGATAACCCATTGTCGAAATCACTTGCACACGCTTTTCAATCTCGCTTCCGTCTGTCGAACTGATAATAACTGTGACAGTTCCTGCTTTTTTGAAGGTCACACGATTGCCTTCAATGGATGCAATATCATTTTCTTCAAGTCTATATGAAAGTGTCCTATTGGTTGCATCGGCAGGAAGTGCAGTTGCAGAAATTATCACTGTGTTTGATGCTGAAATATATTCACTTTGCGATGAAATTTCTGTCACTTTTTTGATAATATTGACAGTGATATATCTTGTGATATTGTCCGACAATTCAATTATAACTCTTGTCTGACCACTTGCACGTGCTGTGATTGATTTGCGAGTGTTGTCAAGTGAGATAAGTCCACTTTCTTGTCCAACTTCGCTTAACTCGATATCTTTGTTTGTCGCATCCGCTGGAAGCCAAGACTCCACTTCGATGAAAACCTCTTCGTCTACATTTAAGAATATCTCATCTTCAACATTAAGGGTTGCACTGATGGCACTTCCACCTGTATATCTGATTCTAAATTGTCTAACAACAGAGCCGTCTTGTGATGAGACTTGCAAAACGATCGTTCCTGCTCTTTTAAACACAATGTTATCCTCATCAATTGAAGCCACCGTAAAAGAAGCACCACTTTCCAAGTATTGCTCGGTTATCTCAAAATTGAGATTTGCATTCCCTGCCCCAGCAGGCAAAACTTCAAAATCAAGAGCAAAGTTTGGACTGCCGATGATATAACTTCCGTTGTAATAGTCAACACTATCTTTCATTGAAATATCTTCAATGCGCATAGCCACAAAAATTGTGATTTGATATCTTGCCACCTCATCATCATTTTGATCATAAAGGGTTATTTCAACGACTGCTTGACCTACGTTGCATCCAGTGATTGAAGTTCCAACAACGGAGATAATATCTTCCCCTTGTGAACTTTGAGAAATCACTGAAATTTGTGAGCGTGCATAATCCGGACAAGAAGTGAAATCAACAATGCTTGTATCCCCCACATTCAAAGTTGTTTGACTTTGATTTGGGTCAATTCGTCCTGCATCTCTTTGCACTTTTTCAACTGAAAAATCAAGATAAACATTTTCATTTGAAAGAGAAGTTGCTCGTATCCAAACAATACCGTTTTCTTCAAATGTCAAGCGACTGCCTTCAAGTGAAGCGATGCCAAGTTCATCTGCAATAATTTCAAATTTGACTTCTTTGTTTGTGGTGTCATTTGGCAAAACATTTGCAGTCAAATCGATTGATGAAGATGTGATTTGGCTGTTTTTGATTGTGATTGGCACATCAATACTCTGGGCAAGTCTTATAACCTCAATTTCAAAAACAAGAAGGACAGTTGATGAAACATTAACTGAAAGAGTTGCACTTCCGCCAGCAACTGCACGAACTGTTCCGTTTTGAATCTCCAAAACTTTGCCAAGTGTTGAAGATGTGATTTGATTTGAAAGATAAAGAGAAATGCTCTTGTTTATTGTATTGCTTGGGAAAATAGACTTGATTCCAACCTCAAAACTGTCGCCCACATACATAGTCGTTGGAATATCCACAATCTCTTCCTCAATAATGGCTCCAACTTCTGCACTGATTGGGTATGAACCTGTGTATCTTATTTGAATATCTTTGCTGATATCCCCACTCTTGGCTGTAAGCGTAACCGTGCCCACACTGTTGAAGTTGAAGGTGTTGCCAGAGATAATGCCCATATTTTTGTCAGAAACTGTCCATGTGATGGCAGAAGAGTCTGCATCTTCTGGCATGGTGTGAGCAAGAAGGGTCACTTGTTGCTCTGCTGTGACATAAACTCCATTTTGCATTTCTAGATCTATGTCAAAAACAATATCTTCAACATCACGTTCAACGACAACTTTGAGTGTTTTTGTTTCAATTTGTCCATCATAGAGAAGAAGTGAAACGATCACTGTTGTTTCTCCGCCACGAACTGCCTGCAAACTGCAATCTGAAAGAACTTTTACGACTTCATAACCATTTGACAGATCTGCCTTGATTTCAAAATCTCTTATTGTGGTGTTGGCTGGATAAATGTCATAGTCAATAACCGCACTTTCACCAAACTTTATTTTCAAAGTGTCTGTTTTAAGTTCAAATCCAGTTGCCCTTCCAGCAGTATAGGTCACTTTCACTCTTTTTGAAACTTGTGAAAAGTCTTCGTTTGCATATATGGTGATATACACATCTCTCGCTTGATCACCGATAAATGAAACGACGCCGTCAGCAGAAACAGTTGCAATTCTTTCATCTTCGCTGTGGAAGAAGAATTTTGTGTTTGTTGACGATTCTGGGAAATTTTGTGGAGAAAGAGTCACGCTCTTCTCAGCAGTTACCACATCATCAATATCAATGCTTTGTGCAGGACTTTCAACAAAGACAAGAATTTGTCTTTCAATCACTTCATTTGCATTTTTATTGACTCTCACATGAATGATGGTGTTGCCTCCGCCAGTCATATGCAAATATCCACTCTCGTCAATATAGGCAACATCTTCATTGTCAGAGTGGAAAGTTACCTCGGTGTTGTAAAGGTTTTCAGGGATTGTGGTATAGTTCACAAAAACAGAGTCGCCCAGAGTGCCTGAATATGTCATTTGCTCTATTTTTATATCTTGTGCGTAACCATCTGTATAAGTTATGCTCATGCTTTGGCTGTAAGATCCGTCAACTGTTGTAACAGTGACGTTCATTGTGCCAGTTCTATTAAATGCAACTTGACCAGTTGCGCTCACGGTTGCAATCGATGGATCATCCACCTCAAAAGTAACACTCTTGTTTGAAGCATTTGCAGGATAAACGGTGTATCTGATCTGATAATAATTTTGTGCTGTCACAGCCTCTGTTTCACTCAACACAATTGATGTGACTGGATTTATCACTGAAAGAGTGACAAAATCTTCATAACCACCATCAACAGAACGTGCGGTAATTCTTACATTTCCAACTGCAAGCCCATACACAAGTCCATTGGCATCAACGGTTGCGATGTCAGTGTTGTCAGAGGTATAAGTGACATTCTTATTGAGCGCCTCGTTTGGCAAAACCTGAGTGGTCAATTGCATAGTTGTGCCTATATGCAACTCGCTTTGTGGCGCCGTCAAGATTACTTGGTGGACATTTGTGTCCGTTATGTAGAAATAGCAACTTGCAGTCTTTCCGCCGTCTGCACTTGTTGCAGTGATATAACCTGTGCCAAACCCAACAAAAGTCACATTGCCATTGACATCGACTTGTGCAACATCGGAGTTGTTGCTTTCCCAAATTATCTCCTTGTTGGAGGCATTTTCTGGATAAATGGTTGCATTTAATGAAATTGTTTCATCAATATTTGCTTCAATATATGTTTTATCAAGTGAAATTCGCTCAACAGAAATAGAAACGCTTCCTATCACCATATCAACGGTTAGGTTTACAATCAAAATTATAACCAGTGGAATCGCCACCATCAAAAAGATAAGAAGTTTTTTCATTTTTTACGCCTCTATTGCTCTATATTTCTTTTCTAGTTTGAAAAATAGTCTAAACACTTCAATGCATGCAAATGGAACACCAAAACCAAACAGCACCACATACATTGAAGGAAGTGAAAGGAAGAAAGACACGGCTATGCTTCCAACTCCCATCAAAATGGCAATCACGAAGCCAAGGCTTATGCTCGCTGTGATGTTTTTGTTTGAATTTGTGATTTCTTTGCCGTCAAGATACATAAATTGTGGTTTCTTGATGTCAAGTGAAATTGAACTGCAAATGTTGCCGATGATAATGAGACTTACGGCAACTGCAATTATCATTGCATTTGCATAAGTCAAAAAGCCAGCAATAGCGAGTATGAGACAACTTATGAAGATTGCAGGCACTGACACAATGACATACAAAAGAAATTTGACAGTCACTTGTTTTTTGTATGAAACGGGAATAATCTTTGTGTGGAAGAAATTTCCACCTTC
This sequence comes from uncultured Bacillota bacterium, assembly GCA_946499835.1. Lineage (GTDB taxonomy): Bacteria > Bacillota > Clostridia > Christensenellales > UBA1242 > Caccovivens. The sequence continues at coordinate 48,233 of CAMMTJ010000006.1, forward strand.
ACGCGTGATTGATGTCGCTGCAAAGGATGTTCCCATTGAGAGAAACATGATAAGCACCAGCACTGCAATGCCAGGCAATATCCCCTCGCCTATCTCTGCCACACCGATGCTCGATGCAATCTCGCTTGAAAAGTAAACCATAAGCGGTGTCGTTATGATGACGGTCAAATATTGGAAAGAATAATTGACTGAACGGAAGATTGTCACAAATTCTCTGAAAAATAGCGCCCTGCTCAGTCCCCTTTCCTTTATTTTTGTTTTCTTTTCAAAAGCAAAATTGTTTCCCTCAATGTTTGAAAGCAAAAGTTTGAGATAAAATTTCTTTGCAATTGAGAAGATGATAATTCCAAGCGCCACAACTATGAAAAGATTTATTGCTGCACTTGGCCAAAAGCGATATTGCAACAGACTGTTTTTGAAAAGCATTGGAAGATGAAGGTATGTGGCAATTTGTTTGATGTTCATTATCACGCCTGCTGAAAAGACATCTTCAATGCTTCCCCCTTCCAAGATTGACATAATAAATTTCAACGCCATTACATACACATAAAATCCAACAGCCACACAAAGTATGTAAAGGAAAAGCATAACCACAAATTTTGTTTTCAAAAAAGAAACAACATACATTGCAGGCACTGAAAGCAAAATGGCAAACAGGAAAGGTATCATAGGCAGGAAGATAAGATTTGGAAGAAGCATGACATAAAACAGCCAGCCTTGAACAGTTGCAATGCCATAAAGAATAAATACAGGAAGTGCGATAATGCTTGTAAAAATAAACTCGTAAATGAAAAGATAGGTTATTTTTGCAAGGAAGATCATTCTTCCGCTCAGTGGCAGTTTGAGTAGGTCACTATCAGAATTGAAATAGAGCGTCTTTGTCGTCAAACTGAGTCCAAAGAGAAACTGGATAACTTGAACAATAAGCACAAAGTATATCACAAACTCTTGTTCCAAGTTTGCATCAATGCAAACTCGGATGACGCTGTTGCAAGCAAAAAGAAGCACAGCCGCCAAGAGCCCAACGCCAAGGATTAAACAAAGGGTTTTTATTATACGCGCAAAAAGTCTCCCCTTTTCTCTGTTTTTTGGAGAGCGATTGACAAATTCAAGTTTGAGAAGTGTCAAAAATTGCGTCATTTGTTTTCCTTTTGTATTTATTTTTTATTTTGTGATTTTTCTGTCTTTAATTTCTTTTTCTCTTCTTTTAATTTCTGTTTTTCTTCCTTTCTTTTTTTGTGATCTGTTTTGCTTTTTGTCTTCTTGTCTTCAACTTTGATCACTTTCGCTCTTGTTTCTCTTGTCATAGCAAGGAAGTATGTTTCAAGTGGAACAGGGCTTTCTTTCATAAACTTTTTCACATCAATGATTTCCATAAGTTGTCCATGGTTCATAATTGCCACTCGGTCACAAAGTTTTTCAACCATGTCGATATTGTGTGAAGAAAAGAAAACTGAATTGCCCATCTTCTTGTGCGCTTTCATATATTCTTTGATTTCAAAAGTGCTTTGAGGATCAAGCCCCATAAGTGGCTCGTCAAGCACCCAAAACTTTGGATTGTGAATGAGTGCGGCAATGATACAAATCTTTTGTTTCATACCGTGAGAATAAGATCTTATCTGTTTGTCTATTGCATGTGCCATATTGAAAAGTTTTGAAAAAATTTCAATTCTCTCTTCAATCACCTTTTTTGGCACACGATAAATATTTCCCATATAATTGACATACTCACGTCCTGTCAAGTTTTCATAAACGGCATGGTTGTCAGGCACGTAGCCGATGTTAAGTTTTGCCTCAATAGGATTTTTTTGAATATCAAACCCACAAACTTTGATTTGCCCCTCTTCAAAAGGGATGATTCCTGTCAAGCATTTGATAGTTGTTGATTTTCCTGCACCATTTTTGCCAAGAAAACCAAAAATTTCACCATCTTTTATGGTGAGATTCAAGTTTTTGACAGAATAAAAATCTGAGTTCTTGTATCTTTTTGTAAGCCCTTTTATTTCTAACACTTTTTTCCTCTCCAAACATCCAAAATTATTCTAGCACAGATAGGGCGAATTGTCAATATTATAATTATATTATATATATAAGAGCCCATGGTTCTTAACGCTAGTCAAAATAGCCTGTTTGAACAAAAAAAGATGCAAGTGTTTTGCATCTTTTTCTATTAGTTTTCCCATTTCCATGAAGTGACTTCGTCTATGTCCACGCCATACTTTGCAATGTGCTCTTTGTGTTTTTTGAGCAATGAGTCCATTTTGTCAATCAAAGACTTGCACTCTTTTTCTTTTCCAAGCAGTTTGATTGCTGACTTGACAAGATTGAACCTGTCAATTTTGTTTTGCACACGCATATCAAAAGCAGTCGTGATTGACCCTTCCTCCATGTAACCATGCACATCAAAATTTTGATTGTGACGACTCACCAAAAACTCATGGATGAGTTTTGGATAACCATGAAAGGCGAAAAGCACAGGTTTATTCTTGGTAAAAAGTGCGTCAAAATCTTTGTTTGACAATCCGTGTGGATGCTCTTTGATTGACTCCATTCGCATGAGATCGACCACATTCACAAAACGAATTTTGAGTTTTGGCAATTCTTTTCGAAGTATGCTTGTTGCAGCAAGTGCTTCCAGCGTTGGTGTGTCGCCAGCACAGGCAATAACAATGTCAACCCCTTTTTTGTCAGAACTTGCCCAGTCCCACACTCCAATACCTTTTGTGCAGTGCTCGTCTGCTGATTTTACGTCAAGCCATTGATAACTTGGATGCTTTGAGGCAACTATCACATTGATATAATTTTTGCTTGCCTGACAGTGATGATAACATGAAAGCAGGCAGTTGGAATCTGGTGGAAGATAAACTCTGACAATGTCTGCCTTTTTGTTTACAACATGGTCAAGGAATCCAGGTTCTTGATGAGTGTAACCATTGTGGTCTTGTTGCCATACGTTTGAAGTGAGGAGAAGGTTGAGTGATGGAATAGGTTTTCGCCAAGGCAAATCGCCACAAATTTTGAGCCATTTTGCGTGTTGTGACACCATTGAATCTACCACTCTGATAAAGGCTTCATAACTTGCAAACATACCCTCTCGCCCTGTCAAAATATAACCTTCAAGCCATCCTTCACAGCAGTGTTCACTGAGGAAAGAATCAACAATTCTACCATCATTTGCAAGGGCTTCATCACTTGGATAAATAGTCGCATTAAAGTCTCTTTTTTCACTTTCAAAAACATGATAAAGCCTGTTTGACATCGCCTCATCTGGACTGAAAATTCTGAAATTTTTTCTATCCCTGTTTTCCTCGAAAATATCGCGGATATAGCCACTTAAAACAAGCATATCTTGGGCTTTTATTTCACCAGGATTTTGAAATTTTAAGGCATATTTTTTCCAGTCTGGAAGAAGCAATTTTTTGACATTTTTTCCACCATTTGTCACAGGGTTTGCACTTATTCTTTTCTCCCCTTTTGGTGCAATTTGCCACTCCTCTTTTAAGCGATAATTTTGGTCAAAAAGTTCATCTGGTCTGTATGATTTAAGCCAGTTTTCAAGAAGAGAAAAGTGCTCTTCTTTGTCCATTGAAATTGGCACTTGGTGGGCTCTGAAAGAGCCCTCAATTTGCTTGCCATCAACCTCTTTCGGCCCAGTCCAACCTTTTGGTGAAGCAAGCACAATCATAGGCCAAATTGGACGCGCATCCACACCTTTTTCTCTTGCCAATTTTTGAATTTTTTTGATTTTTTCAATGGCTTTATCAAGTGCCAAAGCCATCTTTTTGTGCATACTTTTTGGCTCTTCCCCCTCCACAAAAATAGGCTCCCAGCCATAACCTTTCATAAGAGAAATAAGTTCACTTTTGTCTATTCTTGCAAGTATGGTAGGATTGGAAATTTTGTAGCCATTTAAGTGCAAAATTGGCAAAACTGCACCATCATTTTTTGCTGACAAAAATTTGTTTGAATGCCATGAAGTTGCAAGTGGGCCAGTCTCTGCCTCACCATCCCCAACTATAACAGTAGCAATGAGATTTGGGTTGTCAAACACGGCACCAAAGGCATGAGCAAGGCTGTAACCAAGTTCGCCACCTTCATGCATAGACCCTGGTGTTTCTGGTGCAACATGGCTTGACACACCACAAGGAAAAGAGAATTGTTTGCAAAGTCTTGTCATGCCTTTCTCGTCAAGAGATACCTCTGGATATACCTCGCTGTAACGTCCTTCCAAATATGAATTTGCAACAAAAAAGTTTCCACCATGACCAGGCCCAGAAATCAAAATCATATCAAGGTCATACTTGTTGATTACCCTATTCAAATGTGCATAGACAAAATTTTGTCCAGCAACAGTTCCCCAGTGACCGACAATCTTTCTTTTGACCTGACCACGTGAAAGTGGTTTGCGAAGCAAAGGATTGTCAAGAAGATATAATTGTGCAACCGACAAATAATTTGCCGCTCTCCAATATCCATCAACTTTTTTAAGATAATTTTCAGAAGAATAAAAATCTTTCATTTTTCCTCCACACATGAGAATAATATACCACAAATGCACATTTTTTACATAATAAATGCACAAAAAATGATTAAAAGTTTGTTTTTTGCGAAAAATAACAGCCTTAAATTGGCTGTCATTTGAAATTTTATCACCCCTGCGACATCAAATCTTTGACTTTGTTTGGCTTGTTTCTCCAGTTTTCTTCCACTTTGACAAAAAGTGAAAGCATAACTTTTTTGCCAAGCAAATCTTCGGCATAAAGTCTTGTGTTTTGTCCAATTATTTTAAGATTTTTTCCACCTTTTCCAATAATTATTCCCTTATGTCTTGCCTGCTCGCACACAATGTCTGCTTCTATAAAAACAATATTTTCTTTTTCGTCAAATTTGACGATTTCAATGGCAATACCATGAGGCACTTCTTGATCCAAAATTTTCAAAGCCTCTTCACGAATTTGTTCTGCAATCAAAAATTTGATGCTTTTATCGGTATATTCATCACTATCAAACAAAAAGTTTTTTTCTTTTGATTTTGGAAGTTTTTTTATTATATATTCTTTCAAATTTTCAAGATTTTTTCCAGTAAGAGATGATATTTCAAAATCACAAGGAAAATCTTTGACTTTTTTGTCTATCTTGGTCTTCACCAAGACTTTTTCACCTTGAAGATGATTGAAATAACCTTGTTCCTCTTGGTCAAATTCTTTTGTTCCGTCAACAAGATACAAAATGAGATCAACGCCTGCAATAGCCGAACGCACATTTTTCATCATTGATCTGTCAAGTTGATTTTTTGATCTATGCACTCCTGGCGTATCCACAAAAACAACCTGAAATTTTTCACCATTCATTACGCCCAAGATGTTATCTCTTGTCGTTTGTGGCTTTGCTGAAACAATAGCAACCTTTTCACCAACCAAGGCATTGACAAGACTGCTTTTGCCAGCGTTAGGTCTGCCAACAACTGCAACATATCCAAAACTATACATTTTTATCCCCTTTTTATATTGAAGTTTGCAAGCACATTTTCGGCAAGCGACATCATCTTTTTTTCATCCTCTTTTTCTATATGGTCATATCCCAAAAGATGCAAAAAACCATGCAAGGCAAGAAATGCAATTTCCCTTTTGTAAGAATTGCCATACTCCTTTGCTTGCTGTTTTGCCTTATCAACACATAATGCAATATCACCCAAGTTGAGCCAGCCATCAGGTTCTCTTTCACTATCGAAATCTTTGAGATGTTCTCCCTGCTTTATTTCCAGCATTGGAAAAGAAAGCACATCCGTGACCTTGTCAACACCACGAATGTTGTTGTTTAACTTTTGAATTTCTTCTTTTGAAACAAACTTGACACTGACAATCAAATCTTCCACTTCGTTGTTTGTAAGTTCCAAGGCTTTGGCAAAAAGTTTTTTGATTAGTCCTTTTTTGCAAAAATGCCCACCATTAAAAATAACTTTCATTTATCCCCCAATTTCTCGTGATACTGTGATAACATAGGTGACATAAGTCACACCACCACCACTTTTAATCACACAATTCTCACTTTTTATTATCTCATTTTCTTGCAAAGAAATCAAGGCTTTTTGGCGTGCTTCTTCCACTTTTTCTTCTTTTTCTTCTTCAAAACTCTTTTCTATTGTTTGATAAATCACTTCCTTGTAAACCTGTCTTTTTATCTTAAAAGGCAAAATATTGTTTTTAGAAAAATCTTGTTCACTCTCTTCCAAAATATAATATTCAAAGTCAACAGCCCTGTCATTTGCATAAAGCACATTGCCAAACAGAGAAATTTGTGCATTTTCTATTACCCTGCCCGTTTCAATCATTTGAGTGTAACAGTCATAATGTGTGCTTTGCCCTTGCAAATAAACATCAGCCACAATAATCGCTTCTGGCTTGACATCCCTCTGTTCTCCGTCCGCATCAATGATATAAGGCATAACCAAGATGTCTCCTGCTTGCACAATATCACCTTCATCAACCGCCAGAGTGCCTTGAATTAAGTTTATTTGCGTTATTTTTCCATCAAATTGAGAATAAATAGGTGAAAAATTGCCTTCCATCTCTTCTGGAAGCAAACTCTCATTGATGCTTATAACCAAACTTTGCCCAACTATTGCCACACTAACAGAACTTATTCTCTCAAAATTTTCTTTAAGTTTTATTTCAAGGTCTTTTGTGTTGATTGAATTTTTGTTCATGGAAGACAATTCTTTCCTCACAAAACCACTTATTTCATCACTAGAAAGATTTTGTGTGCCAAAAATGTCAATTTTCCAGATAAAATTGTATTGAATACAATAAAAAACAAAACAAAGAATCACGCCTGCAATTATGCCAAAACTCGTGAAAATTTTTTTAAGATGATGAGAAGGTCCTTTATGTTTGACTTCCAAGATTTCAACGCCTTGACCTTTGAGAAGAGAGGAAACATTTTTCCAATCACGATAATTGACCTCAAAAATGGTGATATTACTCTCAATTCTGTTTATTTTGTATAAAGTCACTCTTTTTGCAATTTCACAAAGTTTTTTCTCTTGATTTAACGATTTTATTTTGAAAAAAGTGTGGCTTGAAAAACTTTTCATTAAAATGCCTCCACTTTTGAAATTTGTCCTACAATTTTGAGAGTGTTTTCAGAAAGTTCATCAAGCACCAAATCCTTTCCTTCGCAAACAATACGCCCACCTTTAACCTTAAACACAATCACTTCTTTTGAAAGTGTTGTCAAGCCAAGATGACCTTCAACATAAAGTATCTTGCCAGATATGTTGACAAGAGTGTAACTTCCAAGCAAAGAATTATCGATTTTTGACACATTCTTTTTTATTTCATCAAAAAAATTGAACATACTTTTCCTTTTGATAAGTTTATGTATGTTCAATTCAAGATATTATTTATCATCGTCAATTCGTTTGAAAAGACCACTAAAAATGATTGCTTTAAGTTCTGGTGAAAGATCTTTTATCTGCTCATAAAGTGTTTTGTCTGCAAACAGTCTGCTATATGAATGCTCGTCCATAAATTCTTCAAAATCATCTCTTTGCCTGCTTTCAAACTCACTTTCCTCTTCCTCTTGACGCTTTCGCTCTTCAAATCTGCGTCTTCGCTCTTCAATGCGTTTTATCATTTGAGCATAGCGTTCAGATTCTGCATGAATATCATGCTCATTTTCATTTGGTTGTTGACTTTCTTGTGGAGGCTGTTCGGTATGATTTTCTTCTGTCTCACTCTTAACCTCTTCTGGCTCTTGAAAGTTGATTTTGTCATTATATTCATTGATTGACTTTAATGTTTTTGCAAATCGCTTGTTATATCTTCTTGAATTTGCCGTTCTGACAATAATGACATAGACAATAAAAAGGACTAAGAGGACTGCAAGCCCAATCCCGACATAAGTGAAAAACCCCATGCGTTACCCCCTCTTTTTGGCTTTTTCGTCTGAAATGATTGAACGGCGAAGAGCCGTGTCTGCCTGCAAGTTCATGAGTTTGTAATAATCCATAACAGAGAATCTGCCTTCTTTTATAGCGTCCGCAATGGCTTTTGGCACTTCTGCCTCTGCTGAAAGCACTTCCCCTTTCATTTCTTCCACACGTGTTTTCATTTGCAATTCACGTTGCATTTCTGCATTCTTTTCTTTTTGTGCATCGAGTTCTGCATATGCTTTTTCTCGCTCTGCCCTCTTTGTTGCCATTTCTGCACCGATATCACGTCCAATATCCACGCTCTTTACTTGCAAGTCGCAAAGTATAACTGAACAGCCTTCATCAAGTGATGCTTTTTGCCAATCTTTCACAAATATTTCAGGAGTAGAAAGAGCCGTTTTGTGATTTCCAGACAATGCTATGTTTGAAATGACAAAATTGACAATCCTATTTCTAAGTGTTTCCTCACCGAGTTCGCTATAATATTTCTCAATATTGACTTTGATTGTGCCATTGACGGCAACGATAAGTTCAATGCTATCTTGCGTTACTGCCGAGATGCTTTCTATTGAAATTGGCTTTGGTTCTATCGCACTGTCAATCACTTCGTTAAGATTGTGAGAGGTAAGGTCGATTGTTTTTGCAAGAGCAACATTCAAAGGGATGTTTGTTCCACGTGCTTTGACAAGTGCAGAAAGAAGTTCCATGCAATCTCCACCTGAAAGATAATGTGCTTCCAGTTGATCAAGTGAAAATCCCATTTTTGATTTTTTTGAAAGGATGTATGCCTCAACTATCTTTTTCAAATCAATTTTTCTACTTCGAAGAGCAACCAAGCGATAACTTGGAATATATGCACCAGAAAGCATTGCATGCACCCAATATTTTATTGGAACTAACAAGCAAAACAAAAAGATAAACAAAAGAAGTGCTCCTCCAAGAGCAATAAAAACGATACCAGTTGTGCTTACACCAAGCAAAGATGTATAATTCATTTCACACCTCAATTTACATGGTTATTATAACACAGCCGGAACCCGTTGTAAATACCCCATTTTAATATTTTTAACTAGCAAAAAGCGTCCTCTAATGGGACGCAGAACGCTGATAATAAAAGAGATATTGTTGTGCAATTCCTGACAACTCACCAAAGATGCCAAGCAGATTCTCACGGATTTTTTCACGATTTTCAAGAGGAGAATAAAACTCGTTATACATCTTTTTTATCCAAGTATCCACAGGAAAAACATCATTTCTGCCATAACCGAACAGCAAAATGCAGTCTGCCACTTTTGGGCCAACGCCACAAAGAGAAAGCAGTTTTTTTCTCAAAGATGGAGTGTCAAGACTTTTCCAATCATCCAAAATATGCTCGTCAATTTGATGAACCACTTTTGCAAGATATTTTGCTCTATATCCTGCACCGATAGCCTTATAAAAATCTTCCCCTTTCTCTCTCATAGCGTCAAGTGTCGGAAAAGCACAAACCTGACCTTTTTCACCGAGCGCTTCTCTAAGCCTACCCAATATCAGTTTGATTCTTTTTATATTGTTATTTGCAGAGACAATAAAAGAAATGAGCATTTCAAAAAGATCTTGTTTCAAAATTCTTATGCCATATCCAAACTCGATAGGTTTTTGCAAAATATCAAATTTTGAAAGAACTTTTTTTATCTTGCCATAATCAGTTTTCAAATCAAAATAATTTTCAAAATACTTCTCGTCATCACAAAAGATGATATATCCTTTCTCATTTTCCACAATCTTGGCAAAATGATTTTGCGGAAAAACGATATAACCATCATCAATTTTATCATAAGAAAAAACTTGTCCACATTCCAAAATGTGCTCGGGATTGAAGCCCTCTTTTGAAAGTATTTCTATTCTGTTCTTTTGCAATATGTATTTCATAAATATTATTTTATTCTTTTTACAATCATATTTCAAGCAAAAACAACAAAAAAAAGCATGACATTCTTGCCACGCTTTGTTTATAACGTAAGAATTGCATACTCTAAAATAAGCAATTCCCTTATTTTGCAATTACTGAAACAATTTTCTTTGAATTTTTGCTTCCAAATTCAACAATTCCGTCACAGAGAGCGAAAAGTGTGTAATCTTTTCCAACGCCTACGTTTGTTCCTGGATAAACTTTTGTTCCTCTTTGTCTAACGAGGATTGATCCAGCGTTTACATGAGTGCCAGCATATGCTTTAACTCCAAGACGTTTGCTTTGAGATTCACGACCATTTTTGGTGCTTCCACCACCCTTTTTGTGAGCGAAAAGTTGAGCGTTAAACTTAAACATTTTCTACCTCCAATTTTGCATATTTTTTTTCATCAATGATGATAGATTTGAAAGAATAAAGGCAAGTTTCAAACAAAAATTGAATTTCTTTTTTTTGTGCCTGCTTTTCATCAAGCGTGATTTTCAGCCAGCCATCAGAGATTTGGCAAAAACATTTTTCTTTTGCAACCTCTTTGATGCCAACCACTGCAAGTTGTGCAACTGTTGACAGTTGTGCACAGAGCAAGTCTTTTCCATGCTCATCCTTGCCAGTATGCCCTTTTACTTCAAACCCTAGATAATTATCTTTCTTCTTGAAAAAAGTGATTTTTGTCATAATGACCTACTTTTTGATTGAAAGAATTTTAAGTTGAGTGAATGGTTGTCTGTGACCTTGTTTCTTTCTTTCATTCTTCTTTGGCTTATATTTGAAAACAACGATCTTGTCGCCTTTGCCATGAGCAAGAACTTCTGCTTCACAAGTTGCACCCTTCACTGTTGGATTTCCAGCAACAACTTTGCCGTTATCACTCACCAAAAGGACATCAAGAGAAACTTTGTCTCCAACTGCGTTTTCAAGTTTTTCAACGCAAATGATGTCGCCTTCGCTAACTGAGTATTGCTTTCCACCAGTTTGAACAATAGCAAACATATTTTTTACCTCCTCTAACCAAACTCGCTGTTTAACGGGTGCCTTTCAAGGACTTTGAAACCCTATACATGCGGATACGAGTTCAAATATATCATAAAGCAATCAAATTGTCAAGAAAAAAGGCAGATTTTGCTTGCAAAAATGATAAAAAAGATAGCACTTTTCTCTCTATAAACTCTGCCTCTACCCTGCACAAAAACCTGTCCTCATTTTTGTTGTGAAATTTTTATTGATACTTTTTCCCACTTCATCTATCGACCATATCAATATTGTCAAACTTAACTCACAACAGATGTGACAAACTGATGTCGCTTTCCATAAAAACAAATAGACGCCTGATTTATTTTCAAAGACAAATCTTGATCAATATATAAACAAAAAAAACTCACAATTTCTGTGAGTTTTTTTAGTAATCAAAGTCTTTTACTTTTTCTTGTTTTTACCTTTTGTTTTCTTGTCAAGTTTTACTTTTGAAACAACGAAGTAAGTTACAACACCTGCAAGAACAACAACAGAAATAACAATGAAGACAATTCCGACTGTTTTATAAATCTCATTTGCGTTTGAGGCAGAAGTTGCAACAGTCACTGTAACTGTGCGTTCTGCTGTCCAGCCAGCCTCATCTTTTACAGTGATTGTGATTTCATACTCACCAGCACTTTCAAGGTTGTAAACATAGTTTGTTCCTTCACCTTGGTTTTCAAGAGCAGTGTCAGTATCTGTGTTTGTCACTGTTATAGTAAGAGTTTCTTTAAGATTGTCAACACCTGTCACATTGTCATGAAGTGTCAACTTGCTGATATCAAGAATAAGTTCATCGCCACGAGCATATTCGTCAGCAACTTTATTCAAGAATCCATCTTCAACTGTGATCGTTGGTCTTTGAACGTCACCATAAGCAAGAGTGAAAGTCTTTGTTGCTGGGTCGCCAACTGGCTCGCCATTATATGTTGCTGCTTGTGCTGTATACTTGATCGTGTAAGTTCCGTTGTAATTGAGGTTAAGCCATACAACATCGTTTTCAGCATCATAAGTTGCATTGTCACCACTTGTTTGCTCATATTTATCACCATAGATAGTTGCAAGAGTTGTTGTGCCTGATCCTCTCTCAACGCTGATTTCAATTCTTGAAGATGATTGATCAACATATCCAGAACCATCAACAGTTCCTGTAATTCTTGGAATTGCTATTCTTTGTCCATCTTCTCCATCAGAAACAATGTTTGAAGAAAGGAAAGAGTCATCGTCAACAGTGATCACTGGTGCTGAAACTTGTCCAACACTGAATGTTTGAGGATCACTTGTAAGAAGGATTCCTGTTACACCTTCTGGAACAGCAGTTGTATTGGTTGTCAAATCGACCAAATCTCTGCTTGCAACAATTTTTGGGTTGCCTTGTTCATCTTCTTCACCATTGAAGAGAATATAATATCTGTTTTCAGCAGCAGTTCCGCCTGTGTAATATACAAGTCTTCCTTTTTCGTCAAGAGAAAGCATTCCATCTGCTGGTGTTTCTGAGAAGAGTTTATTCTCATATTGGATAAGTTGGATTTCATACTGAATTGTATAAATTCCAGACGCATTTGCAACAAAGTGATATTTTGTCAAATCAACTTGGTTGTTTTCAGCAGAAATGAGTCTTGGAGTGTAATACATTGCAGCATTTGAATCATCTTCTCTGTTTATTCCCCAATAACTGTAAGTTTCATTTTCAGTTATTGAAAGTGTTGGAGTTTCAAGATAGTGCTCTTCTCCAATATCAAGATCAATTGTTTCAGAACTGATATTGTCAATCACTGGTTTTCCAATATAGTCAGCTGAATCGATTTGGAAATCGAAGAAAGTTGCAATGCTGTTGTTACCAGCGTCACGTGCAACAACGACAACTTGATAACTTCCTGCTCTTGAAGCCATGAATGAGCCTGCATTTACAACATATACCCCTCTTATTGTGTCAAACTCAGTTGTCATGTTTGCAGAAGAGAGTTCTTTCTTTGTCACAACAGTCGTTGCAGGATCACCTTCTCCCTCACCTGGAACCTTTGTTTCAACGAAATAGTAAACATGAACAGAAGCGGTCATATATTCAACCATATCATCTGTGTAAGTGAGAGTTGGCAATGTGATTTCAGAGTTTGCTTTGTATCCATCACCACCATTGTTTTCATCTGTGTATCCTGTCACAGAGTGCAAGTCAAGTGGATCACTATCGTTTTGAGAAGCGATTGTCACAACCCTTCTATAAAATCCCATGTTGCCATAGTCATCTGTTGCATAAGCAAAGATTTCAACATAAGCAGAGCCTGCTGGTTTTTGTGCAAGGTCGATTGAGAAAGTTTGATCTTCCTCTTCTTGTTCAAGAATAAACCAACCATCACTTGATTTTGTGCCAGCACCACCGCCATACCAAACATTTGAAGGTATATTGCTGCTTGTTGCAGTATTTTCATTCACATAGAATGAGAGATTTTGTGAACCCTCTGGTGTAAGTCCATTTCTTCCTGAATCAAGGAAGCGGTAACCAAACACGAGCGTTGGATAACTATCAGTTGTGTCAGAAGCAGTTGGAGCAGAAAATTCAATGATATCATCTGGAAGGTAAGTTGATTGCAAACTTGTTGAGAAAGTCACTGTTGGAAGAGCCTCATCAGTATAATCATCTTGTGTTGTGATATACATTTGATAAGATTCAGTTGTTCTGTTGCCAGCAGCGTCTTCTGCAATATATTGAATACGATAGTTTTGAGATGTGAAAGTGTAAGAATAGTCAATATATGCAAATCCTTCTCTTACAAGAGCCTCCTTTACTGCTTCAATTGAGAATTGATCGCTTGAAGAATCAGTTGTGATAGGATTTCCCTCTGCATCAGTAAGTTCAAAAGCCTCATTTGTTACAGGGTTTGTTGTATAAGAGTTTGTAACGATCAAATAGTTATGTTCAATAAGCCAAGTTTTGATTTGATCTTCATTTGTGATTTCAACGCTGTCAGCAAGCATTTCTTGTCTAAGCGCTTCATTATCATTGACAAGTTGAACATAAGCAGATGTCACGCTGGTGCTTCCTGGTTGAATTGAGAGATTGAAAACAAGGTTTTTGTCATCATAATCTTCAATAGTGATACGAGTGGTTGTTCCTGAGTCTCTTATCTCTCTTCTCAAATTGGTTACACCAACATTGTCCTCTCCGCCAACAGCATATATAATCATATTTCTGTTGACAGTTCTTGATTTCATTTTTGTTCTGGCATCAACATATTTTTCTTCACCATCAACAGTTTCTGTTGCATAATCTTCATTTGCATCATATGCAAGTACTGTTGGGTTTTGAGAGTCCTTAACGCCGTTTATCTCAAACTGAGAGTTTGCAACATCAACTGTGTTGCCATAGAAGTCGCGAACAGTGTAAGTGATGATATAGTCACCATCAGCGAAAGGTGTGAAAAGTCTTTGATTTTCGCTGTCAAGACATTCTTTTGTTCTGTCAACCCAAACCCCGTCTTCATGATGTCTTACAGAGATTGTGAAGTAAACTGGGATGTCATAAGTTTCACTAGTGTTTCTGCTAGTTCCGCTCACAGAAGGAAGTTCAAGTTCAACGCCTGTTACAGCAGAAGTTGGTTTTGATGAATCCCATGTGATTGCAAGATCATAACCTGGCTCTTCATCTGTGTTTTGATAATAACTGTCACTTACTTCAAATTGTTGTGAAGTTTGAGCGACAAACACGCCATTTTCATAATATGTGTAAACAATATCGTAAACACCAACGGCAGAAAGTTCGTTGTCTCCATTTTTTGCTGTGAGTTCTGCGCCGTCGATATAATATTCTGTTGTTTGAGCATCACCTTCCCCAACTTGACGAGTTTTGATCTCGATTGAAGAAGATGCATTTGAAAGTCTTACAACAATGACTTTTCCTTCACTTCCAGTGGTTGGTCTTGCTGTTGAGTAAGTGACACCATCAATCTTATCTCCATTAGCATCATTGACAGATGGAAGAGGAAGCACGATATCAGGGCCTGCACCCGTTGCTGAATCGAGCATACCCTTTTCTTCAAGAAGAGCAACGTCATACACAGAAGGAATAATGTTTGATGAGTTTGTATCAAACTCAAAAGTTGCATCTGAAACTACGCATTCAATTTCGTAATCATAAGTGTAAGTTTTGCCTTCATATGTTGCACTGTATGAAATGACATAAGTTCCCACATTTGAAGGAGTAAACATACCAACAAAATCAGTTGGAGTTTCAATTTCAGTTACATCCAAAATTTTTTCTGTTTTGGTTGAACCTTTCATTGTGACTTTTACATCTGATTTTGGAATGCTTGTAGATGATCCCTCAGCATTGACAAACTTTGCTGCTGGGATATAATATGTGTCACCCTTTTTCACAGTTTTTTCAGTTCTGCTTGCATTAAGAGTGATCGCATTTTGTCCGTTTGCAACAGAACTATCGACAAGAGCGTCAGCCAAAGCATTGACTGCATTGACAGGAAACATTGACATACAAAGCATCAAAGTTACGCCTGCAACAGCGCACTTAACAAGTCCATTTGTGTTACTTTTCTTAATCTTTGACATAAATTAACCTCGCAATTGTTAAATAATAGATTTTATAACAACGATATTTTATAATATTTACCGATTTAAGTCAAGCATATTCCGTCATTAAAATCAAAAATATTTTGTGGAAAAGCCTTGCAATTATGCTGGTGAAAAAAGTCTTGTTTTGTCGAAAAGTTTTATGGCAAATTTTGTCGTAATTTTTGGCTGAAATAAAGGTCAGAATTTTGCAAAATATTTGAAAAAATCATGCACAAAGGTTGGCACTTGCAAATAGTATGTTAGTGTGAAGGGAAAACTTCCCTCCAAATACATAAGTTAAAATTTTTAGGAGGAACATATGAACTTTTTCAACGGATGCAACTCTGGCTTCGGCGGTTGCAACAATAGTGGTTGTGGCGGTTGCGATGCTTGCTCACTTCTCACTTGGATAATCTTATTGCAATGCTGCTGCGGATGCGGAAACAACAATGGTTGTGGCATGGACATTTGCACACTTATCATATTGCTTATGCTCTGCGGTTGCTGTGGCAATGGTTGCGGTTGCAAGTAAAACATTCAAAAAAGGAGCGTGAAAAACACGCTCTTTTTTATTTTTTTGTCCAAACTTTTCTTTCAAACTCATAAACTCCACACTATTTTCATTTTTTTTCAAGTTTTCCTTTACATTTTGTTGAAATTATTGTAATATTAAAAGTGAAAAAAATTATTTGATAATGGAGGAGATTATGAGATTTGAACCGGGCGTTGAAGTAATGTGGAGAGATAGAAAAAGATGGCTTGGACTTCCTTGGACATTCACAAGATATTACCTTGCCAAAAAAGAAGGCGAATGGGTGAAACTTTTCAGACATAAAGGTCTTTTGTCAGCAAGAATTGATGAAATCAATGTATATCGTTGCTTTGACCTCACCCTTCAACAAACTTTGGCAGACAAAATTTTTAGAACAGGGACTATTGAAGTTGAATCAAACGATGCTGCCGCACCAGTTTTCCACTTGCGTCACATCGCAAACCCATACAAAGTTCGTGACGTGCTTTCAAACCTTATTGAAATTGAAAGAGGTAAACGTCGTGTTGGTATCACAGAATTTCAATCACCACAAGACTAAAAATTGGTTTTTTGAAAAGCAATTCAACAAAAACACAGATCTTTCAACAAAAACACAGGCATTTTTGCCTGTGTTTTTTCTATAAAGCCACCTATTCTTCTTTAAGTTTTTTGAGATAATCTTCAAAATGCTGTGGAAGTCCAATAGAAAAAGACATTTTTTCTTGCGAGCGAGGATGG
Organism: uncultured Bacillota bacterium; assembly: GCA_946499835.1. Lineage (GTDB taxonomy): Bacteria > Bacillota > Clostridia > Christensenellales > UBA1242 > Caccovivens. Next base: position 64,962 of record CAMMTJ010000006.1, read on the forward strand.
ACAAACTCAATGTAATATGAATGCAAGAGTTGACCGTTTAGCCCTTTGACTGCCTTGCCATAAACATCATCTCCAACGACTGGATGTCCCAGACTTTTTGCATGGACACGAATTTGGTGCGTTCTGCCCGTCTGCAAAGAAAATTCAACTAGATCATAGCCAATATATCTTTTGACAACTTTATAATTCGTTATTGCCTCACGCCCGCTTGCTGTCACAGCCATTTTTTTGCGATCTTTTGGATTTCTGTCAATGAAAGTTTTGATTGTCCCGCTGTCTTCTTTTAAGTGACCTTCAACGAGTGCAAGATATTTTCTTTTGCAAGTTTTGTCTTTGATTTGTTTTGACAAAGAAATATGTGCCATATCATTTTTTGCAACAACCATAAGTCCAGAAGTGTTTTTGTCAAGGCGATGCACAATACCAGGTCTTAACACTCCATTTATTCCGCTCAAATCTTTCACTCTGCTAAGAAGTCCGTTGACAAGAGTGCCTGTGCGTGTTGAAGCACATGGATGAACAACCAACCCTTGAGGTTTGTTAACGACAAGAAGGTCTTTGTCTTCATAAACGATTTCAAAATCAACATCTTCCGCTTTTGCATCAACCTCTTTTGGTGGAAGAAAATCAAAAGACACCCTTTGTCCAACTTTCAAAAGTTGCCCTGCTTTGACAGTCTTGCCATCAACCAAAATTTGCCCTTGTTCAATAAGATTTTTTATATGAGCCCTCGTCAAAGAGCCCTCTTTTTGCAAAAAAAACTTGTCAAGGCGTTCATTTTTTTCATTTTCTTGCACAAAAAACTCGCCTTTCATGAATTTTTCTCCTCTTCTTTTGCAATATCCTTCTTTTTGTCTTCCCTACCATAGAAAAAGATAAAATAAATGACAAACAAAATTACGCCAATTGTCAAAAATGTGTCAGCAAGATTAAACACAGGGAAATTGATAAATTCAAAATTGAGAAAATCTCGAACATAACCAAAGAAAATTCGATCATAGAGGTTTCCTAAACATCCACCCACAATAAAAGCAAAGGCTATTGAAAGCAATTTTGATGTTATGTTTCGGTATTTTTTCATTTGCAGTGCATAAAAAGTGATAAGCAGTGCCAGTATGACCAAGGTTAGCACAATAAGCAGTGCTGGCATACCCGACAACAGATTCCACCCTGCACCATCATTGTGAACAACAACAAAGCCTATAAAACCAGGTAAAAAATTTGCAGAGTCACCAACATTTGGCAAAAAATATTCAACAAGATATTTACTTGTCAAATCAAGAGCAAAAACAATGATAGCAATTGATATCGCCAAAATAAGCGAAACATTAACCTTTTTATTCTTCAACTTCCATTCCCTCAGGCAAAATAAGATAAAGTTTGTCTTCTTCCAAAACAATAAACTTTGCATTTAGTCCATATGCAAGACCTTGGAAATAATCTACAATTTTCTCAGCATCATCTTTATCACAATATTGCACAGAGATGATAAATGCTTTTTTATTTTTCAAAAATGAAGCATAATCCTTTGAAGCGACAAAGTTTTCTGGATAATAAACAGGTATGCCGTCAATATGTTCTGCTCTGTTGAGAGATTTCCCGTTTTTGAACTTATAAGACGCTTTTGCTGTTTTCTTTTTCTTAATCTTTGTTGGCTGTTCGTCACTTTCAAAGCCCAAGATCTTAAAAATGTATCCCATGAAACCCATAATTGCACCCCAAAAATAAATATCTATCGAAAATCGCCAAGAAAGAGCAAACTCGATAGATATAGTTTAACATATAAAAACAATTTTGTAAAACGACTTGACGAAAAGAAAGACTTTAATCGCAAAGTCCAAGCAAATAATCGGTTGAAACAGAAAATAATTGTGCAAGAAGTGCAAGTGTGCGATAGTCTGGCTCTTGAACTCCACCCTCCCAACGCGTGACAGTTGGTGTGGAAACGTGCATAAACTGGGCGAGGTCTTTTTGTCGCCATTCTTTGTCAAGCCTTAATTCTTTTACTCTTTCAGCAAATTTTATCTCTAACACACCTTTATTATATACGCAACACGCAACAAATATTTGATAGTTGCGTATCTCGTATGCTAAAATATGACAGGATGTGACAAATGTTGAGAATAAATGTAAAAAGAATTTGGCAATTTTTGAATGAAAATTTGCTTTCGCAAAAAGAGTTTTCAAGAGGTGCAAAACTTAGCCCAACAACTTTATCAAAAATTTTAAGAACAGGCGAAGTGAAAACTTATACCATCCTTGTAAAACTTTTCTTTTTTATGAAGTGCCCTCTTGATAGGCTTATTGACGGTTGATAGTGATTTTCTATGATAAAATAAAAAAATCCTTCGATTGAAGGATTTTTTTTGAAATTCAAAACCAAATTATTCGATGATTGTTGATACAACACCTGAACCAACAGTTCTTCCACCTTCACGGATAGCGAAACGAAGTCCTTGTTCGCAAGCGATTGGGTTGATAAGAGTGATTGTCATCTTAACGTGGTCACCAGGCATAACCATTTCTACGCCCTTTTCAAGTTCGATAACACCAG
>CAMMTJ010000007.1 GCA_946499835.1 uncultured Bacillota bacterium
TTGCATATTTTGCCTACAAGACACAGATTTTGGGAGAACAATGTTATGACCATATAGTGCTCACAAGAGATATTGATCTTGCAGGATATGATTGGATGCCAATAGGGACTGGAAGAAACGTAGTTTCAGGTGTGCAACCATACTTTCGAGGAATATTTGATGGACAAGGACATAGCATTTCAAATCTCAATATCAATGTTGAAGGTTATCAAGAATTAAATGAATATGGACTGTTTGGACTTATTGATGTTGATGCAGTCTTAAAAAATTTCACTATTTTAAGTGGAGAGGTGAACGGCTCGGCAAAGGTAGGAGGCGCTGTTGGCTGGTTATGGTCGGCAAGCGTTGAGAATGTCATAAACTATGCAAATATCAATGGTTCAAGTTATGTTGGTGGTATAGTTGGGAATTATCACTCATGGGAAGGTAATTTTGTAAGAGAATGTCAAAATTATGGCACGATAACTGGGACAAACTATACTGCTGGCATAGTAGGTGGTGGTGATGACTCTTCTGGCATGCAAAACATAGTTGATTGTGTCAATTATGGCACTATCAAAGGTGCTTCATTCACAGGTGGAATTGTTGGGAATATTGTTAAAGTCAAAATGTCTGGCTGTGTGAATTATGGTTCAATTTCAGGACAAGACAGGGTTGGTGGCATTGCTGGAAGAGTAAACAACAACTCAGTTGTGTCCGAACTTGTCAATTATGGAGATGTAACTGGCTGGACACATGTTGCAGGCATTTTGGGTGGTGCAGCGTATGCAGATAGTGCAACTTCTTGCTTCAATTTGGGAAATATCAAAGGTGAATCACATATTGGTGGTGTTATTGGTTATGTCTATGATGGAATAACCTTGACAAACTCGGCTAATTTTGGAAATATTACTGGCACAAACACAGAAGTTGGAGGACTTATTGGTTTGGTAGAGTCATCTAGTGCAGGTGCAGTTATTCGAAACAATGGCAGTGAGGGCAGTCTTGTTGGCACAGGAGCAACAAATGTTGGAACATTGATTGGTCGAATAACCGGCTCAAATGTTGTTGAAAACAACTATGCAAATATGACAACAACAAGCAATACCTTTATCGGTGAAGGTTCGGTGAACGGAGCATATATCTATGTGCTTAATGTCAACGGCACAACATACAAGAGATACCATGGAGATGTGTCAAACTTTGGTTGGGTAAGCGGAAGTGATTGCCCAATTCCAAAAGGTTTCTCTTGGGTAGGAGAATATATTGCATCAGTGACCACATCAAACCTGACGTCTGCTGGCTTTAGTTCAATTTAATGACAATAAAAAAAACTAGGATCACTCCTAGTTTTTTTTCAAACACAAAATTCATAATTTTTTTGGCTTATTTAAGTTTAACAGTTGCGCCAGCTTCTTTAAGTTTTGCTTCCATTTCTTTTGCTTCAGCAGTTGGAACGTTTTCTTTGATAGCCTTTGGTGCGCCATCAACAAGTGCTTTTGCTTCGCTAAGTCCAAGGCCTGTGATTTCTCTTACGGCTTTGATAACTTGGATTTTGTTTGCGCCAGCTTCAACAAGTTCAACTGTGAATTCTGTTTTTTCTTCTGCAGGAGCAGCAGCACCAGCAGCAGGAGCAGCAGCAACTGCAACAGGAGCAGCGGCTGATACACCAAATTCTTCTTCAAGAGCTTTTACAAGTTCTGATACCTCAACGATTGTGAGGGTTTTGATTTCTTCAACAAGTTTTGTGATTTTCTCTGACATAATCTTTTCCTCCGATTTTTTTATTTTGATGCAATCGCATTCAAAGCAATTGCAAGCCCTTGTGTAGGGGCGTTAAGCACTCTTGCAAGTGCAGATGCAGGACCATTGAGAGTCCCAAGCAATTTGGCAATGAGAACTTCTTTGCTTGGAAGTTTTGCCAATGCTTCAATTTCCTTGCTTTCAACGAAGTTTCCGTTAAGTAAACCAAATTTTACGGTCAATTTCTTTGTTTTTTCAGCAGTTTCGCAAGCGATCTTAGCGCCTGGAACTTCTTCATCGTAACTGAAAGCAACCGCTGTTGTGCCTTGGAGATATTCTTCGACACCCTTGATTCCGAGTTCGTTGAGTGCAAGGAGCAACAATCTGTTTTTGTAAACTTTGTATTCAGCGCCATTTGCTTTGAATTGTCTGCGCATTGCAGTGTCTTCTGCAACGGTCAATCCTTTGTAGTCTACAAATGTGACAGATTTAGATTTTGAAAGTTTGTCTTTGATTTCTTCAACTACAAGTTTTTTTGCTTCTAAATTAGCACTCATGACTTTCCTCCTTTTTTTTGAATTTTGTGTTTATTAAAACAAAATCTCCATGCCACGGGAAAAAGGACATGGAGATGAAATATCACTCTAGTGTTTACCTTCTTCCTCGGCAAGCACGCAAGAAGCGTTTATGTTTTCACACTTGCTGTCTTTGGACTAAGACTTTATTTTAACGCTCTTTATTATATCCACATTCTTCCCTCTTGTCAACAATTTTTTGCCAGTTTTTCAAACTTTTTTCTTTTTAGGGCAGATTGATTATGCTTTCATTTGACAAAACCTGCTTTTTTTGATATATTTTCTGCAAGGAGTTTGAATTTTATGGACTTTAAGAGTATTGAAAAAAAATGGCAGGAAAAATGGGATAGAGAAAAATCGTTTAAGGCTGTCGATTTTCATCCTACAAAGCCAAAATATTATGTTTTGTATGAATTTTACAATATCAGTGGAAACCTTCACATGGGACACTTGAAGGGGACAGTTCCGGCAGATGCGCTTGCAAGATACAAGCGTTTTAAGGGCTTTAATGTCCTTTTCCCAATCGGTGGTGATGCCTTCGGTCTTCCAGCAGAAAATGCCGCAATAAAGACAGGTATTGACCCTCACGAGTTTGTTGCAAATGGTATGAAAAAGGTTCTCGATCAATCAAAAAGGCTTGGTCTTTCTTTCGATTGGGATAGGACTATTTGCACAAGTGACCCTGAGTATTATAAATGGACACAGTGGATATTTTTGCAATTATTCAACCATGGAAAGGCTTACAAAGAAAAGGCAAAGGTGAATTATTGCCCACACTGCAACACCGTGCTTTCAAATGAAGATAGTCAAGGTGGCAAGTGTGACCGTTGTGGAAATGATGTTGTGCAAGAAGTTCGTCAAAGTTGGTTCTTGAAAATGAGAGAGTATGGCGACAAACTCCTTGCCAATGTTGAGCGAATCCAAATGGCAGAAAATTTGAAAGAAGCACAAAGAAATTGGATAGGAAGAAGTGAAGGGACTGAAATATCCTTCGATATCTTCAACAACAAAGACCAAAAAGTTGGAAAGCTTGATATTTACACCACTTGTGTTGAAACGGTTTATGGTATCACCTTTGTGGCTCTTGCACCAGAGCACAGCCTTCTTGACAAACTTAAAGACAACATAGAAAACTGGAAAGAAGTTGAACAATATCGCAAGAAAACTGCCCTCAGAAGTGAGTTTGAAAGAATGAGTGACCAAAAAGAAAAAACTGGTTGCAAAGTTGAAGGGCTTTATGTCATCAATCCTGCCAACAACAGAAAAGTTGACCTCTATCTTGCAGATTTTGTTTTGGTCGGTTATGCCACAGGGGCTGTTATGGCAGTGCCTTCTCATGACCAAAGAGATTATGAATTTGCACAAAAGTTTTCTATACCTTTCATTCAAGTTATCGAAGGCGATACCTCAAAAATGGCTGTTGAGAAAAAAGAATACCTTGCCAAGAACAGCAAACTTATCTCTTCGGCAGAATTTTCTGGTATGCCTGTCAAAGAGGCAAAAGAAAAAATTGCAGACAAACTTATCAAAATGGGTGTGGCAAGAAAAAAAGTGAATTACAAGATGACAGATTGGGCTTTCAATCGACAAAGATATTGGGGAGAGCCTTTCCCTATCATCATTTGTCCTCACTGTGGTGAAGTGGCTCTATCTGAAAAAGATTTGCCTCTCGTTTTGCCAAAAGTGAAAGATTATTTGCCAAACAGCAACGGCGACTCACCACTCTCTAAGGCTACAGAGTGGGTGGATTGCAAATGTCCAAAGTGTGGGCGTGATGCAAAAAGAGAAACTGATACCATGCCAAACTGGGCTGGGTCTAGTTGGTATTGGCTTCGTTATATCGACCCTCACAATAACGATAAATTGGCAGATTTTGAAAAACTTAAATACTGGGGTAGTGTGGACTGTTACACTGGTGGGACAGAACATATAACCCGCCATGTGCTTTATGCTTTCTTCTGGCAAAATTTCTTGTATGAAATTGGTGCTGTGCCTACAAGAGATCCTTTTATAAGAAAAATGGGCAGTGGACTTGTGCTTGACAGTGAAGGCAAAAAAATGAGCAAAAGTTCTGCAAATGGCGTATCACCTATGGAAGTTATTGACAAATATGGCACTGATGTGACAAGACTTCATTTACATTTTCTGGGAGGTTATGAAGACAACACGCCTTGGACTTACGACGGCATCAATGGCATAACTGCTTTTATGGATAGGGTTTGGTCACTTCAAGACATGATAAAAGGGAAAGAAATTTCAAAAGAACATAGTTATGAACTTGCTTCTTTGAATAAAAAAGTGTCTGACGATTATGAAAATCTTAAACTTAACACTGCCATTTCTGCACTTATGACTTTTGTGAAGAAGGTCAAAGAAGACAAATTTATTACAAAAGAAGAACTTAGGCAATTTCTTATTTTCCTCAACCCTCTTGCACCTCATATCACAAGTGAGATATATGAAAGGGTGTTTGACTCTCAAATCCTTGACCAGTCTTGGCCAACTTATCAAGAAAAAGACCTTGTAAAATCAGTTGTGGAAATTGTTGTGCAGTTAAACAGCAAGATTGTTTCAAGAATGGAAATATTCGCAACAATGTCAAACCAAGAAATTTTGGAGCAGGTCAAAAACAATCAAGAAGTTGCTTCATTATTGCAAGGAAAAACTATTCTTAAAGAAATTGTTGTGCCTGGCAGACTTGTCAATTTGATTGTGAAATAACCTTAAACTAAGTTTAATTCAACAAAAAAAAACTTCTCAAAAATTTTTGAGAAGTTTTTTGTTTTATTCTTTGTCTTCTTTGTAAGCATTTTCTACTGCTTGTTGAAATTCATAGATTGCCTTTTCTTCTTCTGACATTTCTTCAACTGGCTTGCTTTCAACTGGTTGCTCATCTATATTTTCTTCTTCTTGGTTAGAAGGAATTTCTTCTCCATCAGAAGGGTTTTGTGACTCTTCTGTAACTTCTTCTGTCTCTTCTGCGATTTCGCCTTCAACTTGATCTTCTGGCTCAATCACGATTTCATTGACATCTTCTTGTGGGGTATTTTCTTGTTTTACATCTTCAATTGCTTTGATGTCTTTTGTGTATCCAAGAAGTTTTTGTTGTCTCTTTGCTTCTCTTCTTTGTGCTCTTTCTTCTTGTTTTTGTTGCTTTTCTTCACTTGTTAGAGAGAAGTGTCTTGCAAGAAGTGCTTTTGAAACAATAAGGAGCATGAAAGAAATGATGCCAGCGAGAACAATTGATACAACGAGATTGATCACTTCTTGATCTCTGAATGCTTCAATAAAACTGAAAATGCAGTAAAGCCAACTTGTAAAAGCAAGAAATGGCATAACCATTGTCAAAATGATAGCCCCAGTTTGTGATTTCATACGATCAGCGTTTACATAAGCAAAAATCACTGCGCCGATAGCCAAAACTGAGAAAACAATTCCCAAAATGAATGATGCCAGTTGAGTATCGGACATATTTTCAAAGATGTTTCCCATATATTCCTCCAATTTTCACGATAATTTTATCACACTTAAATTCATTTGTCAATATACTTTTTTATTTCTTTCACCTTAAAATTGCTTTGATATTTTGTTAGTTTGGGTTATACTATGAAAAAGTATGACGAAAAAGAAGATTTTGATAATAATTTTTTCTGTTTTGGCAGGACTTTTGGCGATTGGGGGGATCGTCATAGCCTTTTTATACAATTATGACAACACAGCACCCTCTGCCGTTGAGAGTTTTGATGATGGACAAAATGTTATGTTGAAAGTCTCTCAAAATGAAAACTATGCGGGTTATCGTTTTAGATTTGTCTTAAATGATGAGGAAATAATTTTTGACAGCCAAACAAATGTGATCTATGCAAGCGATGTTGACGGACTTGTGCTTGGCTCAACTTATAGCGTGTCTGCTTGTTATCTTGGAGAAAGCGAGGGTTCGAACAGCGATTATAGTCAAGGGATAAACTGGACATATTATTCAATACTTGGCTCTCCACAAATTTCTTATAACTCTCAAAGCAATGCCATTGTTTGGGAGAGTGTGGCAAATGCAGATTATTATCAAGTTTATTATTCTGGCATTGACAAGGGAAGCGTAAGAGTGGAAGAAAATTCTTTTTCGCTTGACGGCTTCACAGGTGGTCAAAGGGAATTTTATGTTGTTGCATATTCTTTGCAAGACTATCTCAGAGCAAGCAAAGCCTCAACACCTGTGTCAGTTGAGTATGTTAGGGAGTATAAGCCTTTTATCTCAGCGCAACTAGATAGAGAAAGTTTAACCTTGACGGTTATCGGTGAAGAGAGACTTGACCAAATAGTTTTGTATGTCAACAGCGAGCCAATGGTTGTCAATGATTTCCGCCTATTTGAAGAGGAGGGCATTTTCACTTATCAAATCAACGTAAAACCTGTTTATAGTGCTGGGGTGACATTTGCCGTAAGTCCGCCAAGTATTGATGAATATAATATTTACACTGGCGAGCCACTTGTTGTTTAGAAAATTTGGTTTTATCACATAAAAAGAATTTTATTTAGGCATACTACTTGTAAATTATGAGGAGAGTATGCCTTTTTTGAATGTAAAAACTGAGATTGCAAAAATCAAAAAATCATTCCATATGGGCTGTGACTTCGGTGAGCGTTTGCTCACAAAAGAGCAAGGCACAGTTGGTTTTGTCTATCTTAAAAGCATGGTGGACAATCTTCTTTTTTCACAGAGCATATATCTTCCACTTGAAAAGTTTGAGGGCGATCTAAACGCAACTGTCTTGACAAACAAAGTCATCCAGTGCAATGATGTGCGTCAAATTCAAGAGAGTGAGGTTGTTGATTGCATTTTGAAAGGTGGCGTCGTGCTTATTTTTCAGAATGGAGATTATCTCAATGTTGATATACAAAAATTTCCATCTCGAATACCATCAGAGCCTCCGACCAGCCCAGTTATACAAGGTCCAAGGGAAGGTTTTGTTGAAGATATAAAAACAAACATGACACTTCTTCGCAGATCAATAAGAAGCAAAGATCTTGTGCTCAAATCCTTTTTTGTGGGCAAATATTCCAATACGCAGGTTGTTGTTGCCTATATTGATGGGATTGCAGACAAAAGCATTGTGGACAAAGTTTGTCAAAAGATTGAAAAAATCAGTATTGATGGAATCATTGATTCATTTTACGTCTTGTCTTTTTTGCAAGATAGACCAAATTCACTTTTCAAACAGATTGGCAACACTGAAAAACCTGATGTTGTCAGTGCAAAGATGCTTGAAGGCAAAGTTGCAATCATTGTGGACAACTCGCCAATCGTGCTTACGGTGCCTTTCGTGATATTTGAAGAACTTCAAAACAGCAATGATTATTACACAAATCATCATTATTCTTCACTGGTGCGTGTGATAAGAATGCTTGGAATGCTTATTGCAATTATTTCACCAGGGCTTTATCTTGCGCTGGAACTTTATCATTACAATCTTTTGCCGTTAAACTTTTTGATAACTATTGCAGACACGGCACAAGGGTTGCCTTTCACGCCATTTCTTGAAATTTTGTTTATCTTTTTGTTATTTCAAGTGCTATACGAGGTCAGTTTGCGTCTGCCAAGTTATCTTGGGCTTGCAACGTCAATTGTGGGTGCACTTATTTTGGGAGACACAGGCGTAAAGGCTGGACTGATTTCTCCGCCTGGAGTTATCATTGTCGCACTTGCAAAAATTGCTCTTTACACAATTCCTGAGCAGGCATCTCAGGTAAGCGTTCTTCAAGTGATCTTCATTATTCTTGGTGGTTCTCTTGGACTGGGCGGACTTGTGGCTGGCATGGTTTATTTTGTCAATTATCTCAACACGCTTGACAGTTTTGGCACGCCTTATCTTGCGCCATACAGTCCACGTGTGCCAGAAGACCTAAAAGATGGTGTTTTCAAAAGTCCGATAAACGATATGAAAACTCGTCCAAAAACTTTCAAAAACAAAAACAAAGTGAGGTCAAAATGAAAGAGTCAATTTCTTCAAGACAACTCGGTGTGCTTTGTGCTGTCTCAATTTTTGCAAACAAAATTTTGCTTTTGCCATCATTATTATATGAAAATGCAAAGTCTGATGGACTTTTTGTGGTTGGGCTGTTATTTTTGGTTGACCTATTGATTCTTTTTTCTTTCTTTCACCTCAAAAAGAAATTTCCTGTTCAATCTTTCAAAGAGATTTTGATCTACTTTTTTGGCAAGATAGTCACAAAAGTGATCTTCTTGGCTTTTGCGGTGTTTTTTATGTTTAAGGTTTTTCTTATTTACAGCACAAGTTTTATTTATCTTAAACAACAAGTCTATCAAGGGGAGTTTGCCATTCTTGCCATAATCTGCGTTCTTCCAGTGATAAATCATGCCGCTTTGACAGGACTTCGATCAATGGCACGCACCATTGAAATGTTCTTCTATATTGTTGCATTTGGATTTGTTCTTTGCCTTGCAATATCCACTTTGACTTACAAAAGTTCACCTCTGTTTTTCACATCCAGCCTAGGCGACTTTGCATCAACCGCTTTCAGACATATATTCTCTTTTGGAGACTATTTGTTTTTGTTTTTGATCATTGATAAAGTCACTTTAACGCAAAAAGACAAAAAAAGAGTGCTCAAATATGTCTTTTTTGCCATATTTTTGGTTCTTATTTTATTTTTCCTCTTTTATTCGCTCTATCAAATCACAGCATTTATGCACAATAATGCTCTTTCCGACATTTTGATTTTTTCAGTCGTCTTTAATGCGGTAGGTCGAATTGACATAATCGCAATGCTTACCATAATGTTTCTTGCAATTTTTCAAATGGAACTTTTCCACTATTGTTTTTGCGATGCTTTTGTCAACTTTTTGCCAAAACTGAACAAAATTTTTGCAATCGTAACATTTGACATCTTTTTCTTTATTGTTTATTTGATGCTTATTGGAAAATATGAAAATATGGTTATTCAAGTGGAAGTTTGGCTTCCATATTTGACTATTATGCTGAATTATCTTTTGCCACTTTTGTTAGGACTATTTTCATTTAAGAAGAAAAGTGTGAAAAATCAACAAATTATCCCCAATGATGAAGAAAAGCGAGAAGAAAAAGGAATGAGTGAGGAGGTGAAAATATGAGACTGCTCAGAGCAATAAAACACACCCCCATGATTTTGGTTTTGCTTTTTATTTTGATTTTTTTGACGCCTATGGCAATATTCTCACCCGGCGAAAACAAAAATAGGGCGGTCGTTACCGCAGTCGGTATAGACAAAATGGACGAGCAGTATGAGGTCTCTTTTTTGACATTTATTCCAACTGCCAATCAGACATACAAAGAAACAAATTCGGTTATTTCTGGCATAGGCAATTCTGTGGCGGAGGCTGTGTATGAGGCACAACTTTCCCTCGGCAGAGAAATTGGTCTTTCGCATGCAAAGACAACAGTTGTCAATGAAAGCCTTTTTGAAGAAGATGTGACAAGTTGCCTTGATTATTTGAGCAGAATTGCATCTTTATCTGAAAATACAATTTTCATTTGCACCAATTCATCTGCAAAAGAATTTTTGAAGGCTTCACAATCTCTTGATGACGAAGTTGGTTTGAAACTTGAACAACTGATAAATTACAATGCCACCAACATCTATGTCTCGGACACTTCACTTGATGCTTTTTATAAAGGGTATTACGGACCAGAAAAAGCATCTATTGTGGGGTATTTGAGTTTGGAAAGTGGGCAAGGCGATGCTTCAAATTCGCCAAATTCTGAGCAAAGTGGATCAGGGAGTGCTTCACAAGGCAGTTCATCGCAAGAAGGTGGTTCTGCTTCTGGCTCTGGCGGTGAGGAGAAAAAACAGATTTTGAACAAAGGGGAGACAATTCTTGTCAAAGAGGGCAAACTTGCTCAAAAGATTGATGACGAAATCTTGAATGGCATAAATCTTTTGAATGCAGATGCTCGAAATCAAACAATTCATATTGAAAATGTCAATGATGAACTTTATGATAACGATGACTTAACATATACCATAAAAAACAAAAAAGTCCATGTTTCCACTCGTTTTGAAAATGGATATCCAATATATTGTGCAAATGTTATTGTCGGAGTCAGGCTTGATGAGATAAACAATAATGGCAGAGCAAAGGAAATCAATACAGAATTTAGCAAAATCACACCAATAGTTGAGAAAATGATCAAAGACAAACTGAAATCTCAATTCTCAAATGCCTTGAAAGTTTTGCGTCAAAACAAAACAGATGTTATTGGAGTTTATCAAACCTTTGAAAAAGAGGATAGAAAAAATTTCCAAAACTTCTTGCAAAACCTGCCTGATAGTGACGATTTTCTTTCATATATAACCTTCCAACTCGTCATAAAAGTGCAAACGGAATGAGATATGACAAAAAATATCTCTTAAAAAGCCTCTTTCTTGTTGTGAAAATAGAAATTTTATGATAAAATAGTAGCAAGCGTTTTTTAAGGAGGCTAATATTTTGAACGAGAACAAATCAAAATTCAAATTTTCATATATATTCATCTTGCTTATTGTGATTTTGCTTTGCGTACTTATTTTTTCAAATAACGGCTCGCCAGGCATTGCATTGCAATCAAGTCAAGTTATTGACATGGTGCGAGGGGAATATCAAAATGCTGATGGCAAGACTGAACAGGTTGTGGAGATTGTCTTCAACGAAGGAAATCAAACAGGATATATTCTTGTTGAAGGCTCAAACTTGAAAGATGTTTTCCCAAATTCAGCAGACTATCACTTCTATTACAACAACAATCTTTATGAAACGATTACAGGAATGATTGTGGATGAAAATATCAACATCACTTATGACACAATCCCTGCTGGCGTCAATGTGTGGGATATCATCTTCCCAATTCTTTATATCGCCTTTGGACTTTTCCTTATCTTCATGATTTTCAGAATGATCTCTGGGTCAAATAAGGGTGCTATGAGTTTTGGCAAAAGCAGAGCAAGGGCATACACCACAAGCAAAATCAGATTTGATGATGTGGCCGGTACAGAGGAAGAAAAAGAAGAACTTAAAGAAATTGTTGAGTTCCTCAAAAATCCAAAGAAATTCACCGCACTTGGTGCAAGAATACCAAAAGGTGTGCTTCTTGTGGGACGCCCAGGAACAGGAAAAACTTTGCTTGCAAAAGCAGTGGCAGGCGAGGCAAACGTTCCTTTCATTTCAATAAGTGGTTCTGACTTCGTTGAGATGTTTGTCGGTGTTGGTGCATCAAGAGTGAGAGACCTTTTTGACCAAGCAAAGAAAAACAAACCTTGCATTGTTTTCATAGATGAAATTGATGCCGTGGGAAGACAACGTGGAGCAGGACTTGGTGGCGGAAATGATGAAAGAGAACAAACTCTAAATCAACTTCTTGTTGAAATGGACGGCTTTGAATCAAATGAAGGTATCATTGTGCTTGCTGCAACAAACAGAAGTGATGTGCTTGATCCAGCGCTTATGAGACCGGGTAGATTTGACAGACAAATTTATGTCAACGTGCCAGACGTTAAGGGCAGGGAAGGTATACTCAGGGTGCACGCAAAAAACAAACCTATTGACGAGTCTGTGGACTTCAAAACTCTTGCCCGTATAACAGTTGGCTTTACTGGGGCAGATATTGAAAACATGCTCAATGAAGCGGCAATCTTGGCTGCAAGAGAAAACAGACCAAAGATCATTATGTCTGATATAACAGAAGGCATAAACAAAGTGACAATGGGCCCTCAAAAGAAGAGCAGGCTTATCACAGAAAAAGATCGCAAGATCACGGCATATCATGAGTCAGGACACGCACTCCTTGCAAAACTTTTGCCAAATTGTGATGAAGTGCAAGAGGTGTCAATTATTCCAAGAGGTCATGCAGGCGGTTATACCATGACAAGACCTGAAAATGACAATTCATACTATTCTTACAACTTCTTGATGGATGATATTGCAATGTGTATGGGTGGCAGAATTGCTGAGGAACTTATCTTCAAAGACATCACAAGTGGTGCATCTGCTGACATCAATCAAGCAACAAAGATTGCACATGCAATGGTATATGATTATGGCATGAGCAAGAGACTTGGATTTATTTCTCTTGGTTCAGATCAACAAGTTTTCATTGGTCGTGATTACCAACAAAAGAGAGATTTCTCAGAAAAACTTGCCTCTGAGGCCGATGATGAAATTCGAGAAATTCTTGACTATAACTACAAACGTGCAAAGAAACTTTTGCAAGACAACTTGCCATTGCTTGAAAATATGGCAAAACTTCTTCTTGAACGTGAAACAATCAATAAAGATGAAATTGATATGCTTATGGCAGGCAAAGGCGCAGAGGAAATTGCCAAAATCATGGAAGAGCGTGAGGCAGAACAACGCAAAAAAGAACAGGCTTTGCGTGAAGAAATGGAGAAAAAACAAAAACTTGAAAGTTATGAACGCAAAGTGCTTGAAGGCAAAAAACTTCTTGCTGGTGGTATAATTTCAGAAGAGGAGTATAACGCTATTGTAAAGTCTTACAAAGAACTTGTCTCTCAAATGGAAAAAGAAAAACCAGCGCAGAAAGAAGATGATGCCAAAGATGATGCCAAGAAAGAAGAAGGCAAAAAAGAGGAAGAGAAAAAAGAGGTGAAAAACACCAATTCCTCTGCATTGAAAGCGCAAAAACCATTGTCTGAAAAGGACAAAAAAGCAGACAAGACTGATGACAAAAAAGGAGAATAAACAATGTCTGATGAGATAAAAAGAGAGGAGGAAGAATTTACTTCGCAAAGCGAAATCAAAGAAGAAATGCAAGAAGAAGTGATCGGCGAAGAGATTGAGAAAAAAGAATCAAAGCCACTTGCAGAAATCTATGCTGAAAACAAGATCAGAAAAAGAAAAATCACTTTGATTTCAATTTTATCAGTTGTTTTTGTTTTGGTTGTGGCAATAATTGTTATGGGCTGTGTTAAAGTTGATTTAAGACCAAGTTTTTTCACAAAGCCTTCACAAGTGACAATCTATGGCGAAAACAATACCAGCGTTGTGATTGCAGACTCTGATGATCGTTATAAAGACTTTGAAAGAATTTACAATGATATGTTTAGCACCTCAGTCCTTTCAGCACTTTTCACTGGAAGACTTGGTGGATACACAATCGATGAAACTATCAGCAGATGGTATACAAACTCAAATGAAACCACATTTTCTTCAACAATAACTGATGCTCTTGGATCAAATTATGTTAGACTTCATTTTGACAGCCCAATGCAATTTTACAATTCAAACGGAAGTGAATATGATTCAAGATACAATGCAAGTTATTCATTAACTTTCCAAGATGTATATTTTGCAATTGATAATGTAAATGCAACAGACACATTTACTTTCTACTTCCAAGTAAAGGGCAACTCAGGCGTGTCTCCTGAGCGCACAACAATCACAACAATTACTTTAAGTGCAAACACATCACAACTCTTTGAAGAATTTTTGGGTAAATAAAAGAACGGCATTTTGCCGTTTTTTTAATTCTAACTTTTCTAAATAAGTTGATATGCTTGAAAGTGATTTTTAAGTGAAATGTGACAGAAAAAAAGCATCATAAGAAATGATGCT
This sequence comes from uncultured Bacillota bacterium, assembly GCA_946499835.1. Classification (GTDB taxonomy): domain Bacteria; phylum Bacillota; class Clostridia; order Christensenellales; family UBA1242; genus Caccovivens. The sequence continues at coordinate 13,900 of CAMMTJ010000007.1, forward strand.
TTTATTCTTTTTGCAATATTTCAATAAACTTATCTCTAAGCTTTGCAAGCCTTTTCCTGTTTAGCGCAATAATTATGAGTAGCAATATTGAGCAAAGGATAATTGCAAAGAAGGTCACTATTACGGTTGGAGAATAGGTGACAACTTGGAAGAAAGAAGGGAATGCCACTATTGCCACAGTTATTGCCACGAATGAGAATGCAACTGTCAAGATCTTGATAAGATTGAATGGCCAGCAAAGTGAAAGCAAATTCAAAAATCCGGTGTAAGTAAGAACGAGAATAAGAAGAGTTTTATATTCTGCCAAAATGGTAATATTTGAACTTGTGAAATATTGGTTGTAAAGGCTCATAACCACCATGATGTTTATAAGCATCAATAGTGCTCTTGGCAGGGCACGTTTCATAACCTGTGGTATGAAATTTCCTTTGATCGGATTGTTGTTTGGAATGAAAGTCAAAATGAATGAAGGGATACCAATCACGAATGCTTCAAGTAGTAACATATTGTTTGGTGTGAATGGATATGGATAAGCCATAATCAAAGTCAATATTGTCAAAACTATTGCAAAGAAGGTTTTCATAAGAAACAGTGCAGATGAGTTTTGAACGTTGTTGATCACTTGTCTGCCTTCTTTCACTACTGCGGGGAGAGAACTGAAATTTGATTCCAAAAGCACAAGTTTTGAAATGCTTCTTGCAACTTCACTTCCATCTGCCATAGCGATTGAGCAGTCGGCTTCTTTGAGTGCAAGGGTGTCGTTGACTCCGTCACCAGTCATGGCAACCACTTGACCTTTGTTTTTAAGTGCTTTTATGATTGTGTATTTTTGTTCAGGCGTCACTCTTCCGAAAACGGTGAATTGATCAGCCATTTGTTCAACTTCTTTGATGCTGAAATTTTCCAGTGAAACATATTTGTCGCTGTTTTCAACACCTACACGTTGAGCAATCTTTGAAACGGTTGCAGGATCGTCACCAGAAATGATTTTGATTTGCACGCCGTTGTCTTTGAACCATTGAATTGTTTCAATCGCATCTTGTCTTATTGTTTCTTCAATGACGATGAAAGCAAGTAAGGTTGCACTTTGACCACTCATATCTTTGTCAAAAGATTTGTCACTTTCTGCAAAGGCGAGAACTCTTAACCCAAGATTTTGTTTCTCATTGATAAAATCTTTTTGTTCTGCCGTCAAACGACATCCAATTCGTGAAGTAGCGCCAAGGAAATAACATTTTTTGTTTGAAAGTTGAGTGATTGAATATTTTCTTTGCGTTGAAAATTCAAGAACATTTCGCGCCCGCATATCGCCTTTTGTGCCAAACTCTTTTATCATTGCGTTTGATGTTGCATTGAGGGAAGTTTGAGCGTTAAGCACAGAAGAAATCAAGTTTTGCAATGTGCGTTTTCTTCGTTTCCCATAAGGGACAAATTCAACGACCTTCATTGTTCCATCAGTGATTGTTCCAGTTTTGTCAAGGCATAAAACATTTGTTCTTGCAAGCATTTCAATTGAGTAAAGATCTTTGACAAGTGTCTTTTTTCTTGAAAGTTTGACAACTCCCACAGCGAGTGACATTGTGACAAGCAGAAACATTCCTGCTGGGATCATACTGGTCAGTGCACCGCTGGTGTTTGTGATTTGTTGCTGGATTGTTGAGCCTTCCACCATATATTCTTTGAGGAATGTCAATGCACCGATAGGAACAAGTGCGATACCGATATATTTGATAAGTCTGTTAAGGTCTTTGAAAAGGTTTGATGATGGTGCTTTGAACTCTTTTGCACGCTGTGCCATTTGATAGATATAATTGTCTTTTCCAATTTTGTCCACTCTTGCTTTGCAAGTGCCAGAGACTATGAAAGAGCCTGAGAGCAGGGGCATATCCACGCTTTTTTCAATGGCGTTTGATTCGCCAGTAAGCAAACTTTCATTGACTTCCACCTTGCCTTCCAAGATTACGCAGTCGGCAGGGATTTGATTGCCGTTTGTCAAGATGATGACATCATCAAGCACAAGTTCGTTTGAAGCCACATCGCAAATTTTGCCTGCACGCAGAGTTTTGATATGAGGTGCGGTGACGATGGAAAGTTTTTCCACAGTGATCTTTGCACGGATCTCTTGAATGATTGCGATGGCCGTGTTTGCAATGATAACGAAAATAAATATAAGATCACTATAAGAGCCCACAACCAAGAGTGCAACGGCAATAATTGCCCAAAGCAGGTTGAAGAATGTGAAAAGATTTTTTGTGAAAATTGAAAGATAGGTTTTTGAGCCAGTGACTTTGGTGTTGTTTGCAAGGTTGTTCTTCTTGCGTTCTTCCACTTGAACGTCTGTCAACCCGAAGTCAGCAGAAGGCGAATATCTTTCAATAACTTTGACTTCTTGAACCTCTTTCTTTTTCTTTTTGAAAAGAGAAGAAAAATTCTTTTTTGGTTTTTGAGAAGAAGAAAGTTTCTTTTCTTGGTTTTGCACTTTTTGCTTTTTCTTATTTTTCATGAAAACCTCTCGACTTTTATATATGAATTTATCAATTTAATTATATAAAATATAAACAAAGAAAGTCAAATCTATCACCAATAAAGTTGACTTTAATTATCAAAATGATATATTCTTATAGTGATGAGGTGGTTATGCTTATTTTTGTCAACGACAATTTGAAGAAACTTGCCAAAATGTTTCCTGCCGATCTCTATATTGTTGGCGGATATGTGCGCAATCAAATTATGGGCTTGCCAAAGACAGATGTTGACCTGTGTGGTGAGTTAAAATTGGATGAAGTCGTTTCTCTTTTGGAAGGAAGCATGTTTTCATTTAAGATAAAAAACAAAGCACTTGGCACGGGCGTTATTTTTGATGGCACAGAAGAGTATGAATATTCATGTTTTCGTGAAGAAGAATATGCCGATGGTGGCGATCGCATGCCAATCAAAGTGAATTTTATCAAAGACGTAAGACAAGATGCAAAAAGGCGAGATTTCACTTGCAACAGCCTTTATTATGATATAAAAAAGGACAAAATCCTTGATTTTTATGGCGGAATTGAAGATATCAAACGCAAGGTTTTGAAAACGGTTGAAACACCAGAATTTGTGCTCAGTCATGACGGACTTCGCATTTTGAGACTTTTCCGTTTTCAATGCGAACTCAACTTCAAAATTGACAAAGAGACATTGAACACAGCAATCAAATATGCCTATAATGCAAAAGAAATTTCAGGAGAGCGTGTTGTCTATGAAATCACAAGGATTTTGCATAGCGATAAACGCTATCCAGGTTACTCAAAGCCAAACGCATTTATGAAGGCTTTCAAACTTTTCAACAAGGCATCACTTTGGCCAGCATTTGGACTTGATACACCAAAAATCAAACTCCACATGGTCAAGAAGGTTGAACACAAATCGCAAGGATTTTTGATTGACCTTATTGATACCGTTGAGCCAATCAGCATTTCATATTATCTCAACCTTGTTTTGTCACAAAATTTTGGTGTAAACAAAAAATTGGCAACGCAGATCATCAATATTTTGTCAGGATATTATGACGCTCTCAATAGGCTTGACAACAAAAACTATTTCTTCAAATATTTTGAAAACTTTGAGCAGATTTATCTTCTTCTTTCACACAAATCAAAATATCTTGCAATGAAATACAATTTCTTTTATCGTTATATCATCTCACACAAGTTGGTCATCAGTTTGAAAGATTTGAAAATAAACGGAGATGACATAAAAAGCAAATATCCAGAGGTCAATCCAAAGAGATATAAGCCAATTCTTGAAAGTCTGCTGTCAGATGTTTTTGATGGCAAATTGCAAAACAACAAAAAAGAACTTATTCAAGCGGTTGAAGGAAAACTAAAATATCTTTGATAAAGAGAGGGGAGTCCTCTCTTTTTTGCGGTATAATTTTTTCAAATTTTTTCATAATAAATTTGATAATTTCGTGAAAACGAGGTGAAAAAGTTTGAAAAAAGAACAAGATAAAGAGAAAAAAAAGAAAAAAGGGGCATTTTTCTGGCTTATGTCGGTGTCTTTTGTTGCAGTGGGACTTCTTCTTTTTTGCCAATTCTTTTTTGGTGATGCAATAAGTGATGACACAACTTTTTATGCAAACACTTTTATAAACGGCGTTGATGTTTCAGGACTTACAAAAGCACAAGCAAAAGAGGCTGTGCAAAGCAAAATGTTAAGTGAAAAAGATGATATTTCCCTCACTCTCAAAAGTGGTGACAAGTCTTGGAATTTGAGTGGCTCAGATTTTGAAGTCAAAGACAATCTGGAAAGCCCTATTGCTGAGGTTTTGAGTTATGGCAGAGAAGGCAACATTTTTCAAAAGAAACAGATAGAAAACAAAATAAAAAAGGAAGGACTTTCTGTCAATATTTCTTATGCTAATATTTTGGGCGGGGTGGAAAGTCGAATTGAAGAAATTGCAAGTGAAATTGAAAAGTCAGCAGTCTCAGCACAAATTGTTTTTTCGCCTGACCAAGAAAAAATGTTCACATTATCAGATCAAAAAAGTGGTCTTGTTGTTGAGCGAGATATGCTCTATACCATGATCAATGAAAGCCTTGAAAACGGAAAAACAGATTTGATAGAAGTGCCAGTCAGAGAAATCTTTCCGCAAGAAGATATGTCAAAGATGCTTGAACAGATCAAACTGATTTCTTCTTTCTCAACAAGTTATTCAACCTCAACAGATGCTCGAAAAAGCAATGTCAGAAAGGCACTTGATGCTTTCAATGGCATGGTTGTCGAGCAGGGACAAGAAGTTTCCTTCAACAAGACAACAGGGCCAAGAACAGCCTCAAATGGCTATAAAAATGCAAACATAATTGTTGGTGGAAGTTATGTGAAAGGTGCAGGCGGTGGCGTTTGTCAGGCTTCAACGACACTATATAACGCACTTATTCTTGCAGATATTGAAATTTTGCAATGCACTCATCATTCTTTGCCAGCATCTTATGTGCCACTTTCTTTTGATGCTATGGTGTCAGAAGGTTATGCCGATCTTGTTTTCAAAAACAATTTGGCTGGCACGGTTTATATCAAAACGCACTATGATGAAAACAATGTTTATGTTGAAATTTATGGCCCAGAGCGTGAAGATGGACTCACTTTACGCACAAGAAGTGAACTTGTCAAAGTTCTTGGTCATGAAGGTGACAAAATCATAAAAGACACCAAAGGCGAGTATGCCTCACAAGTTTTATATAAAGGGGAATATTACAGGCTCAAATATCCAAGGGAAGGATATGAAAGCAAAGGTTATGTTCAATACCTTAAAGACGGACAGGTGCAAGAAGAAAAGATGATAAGACATGATCACTATTTGCCACAAGGCGGAGTTATTGTTGAGGGAACGGAAGAACTTGGAGAAGGTATGACTTTGCCAGCAAGCACAGTCAAATATATACCGCCACAAAAGGTCAGCAAAGAAAGTGAAGAAAGCGTTCGTCAAAAACTTGAAAAAAACTTTCCTAGTGCATATAATCCATAACAAAAAGGGCGAAAGAAGCCCTTTTTTTGAATTAAAAATAAAATTAACTTTATAATAAGAATATGCAAGAAAAAGTTCTGTCCAAAAAGAAGAAAATTTTACGCATCAGTTTGGTGCTTTTTCTTTGTGTTGTTTTCGTGCTTGGAATGTATTTTTTGCTTGTTTACACAGGGCTATGGGAAGAAGTCAACTCAGTTGAAAAGGTCAAATCTCTCATATTGAGTTTGGGCTTTTGGGGAAGATTTGCCTTTGTTTTGTTTCAGTTTTTGCAAGTCACTTTTATTCCAATACCTTCCACAGTCTTGACACTTGCTGGAAGCATAATTTATGGCCCAATTCAAGCAAGTATTTTGAGTCTTGCAGGCATTTTGCTTGGAAGTTCGGTGGCTTTTTTTCTTGGAAGGGCGTTTGGCAAGAAGTTGGTTGTTTTCATGGTTGGACAGGAAAGTTATCTCAAATGGCGTAAGTTTTTGAGTAATGGCAAATATTCCTTTGCCGTCATGATGTTTTTGCCATTTTTCCCTGATGATGTCTTATGCCTAGTGGCTGGTTTGACGGATATGAGTTGGGGATATTTTATCCTTATTCAAATTCTTGCAAGACCAATAGGAATTGTTTCAACGGCATATTTGTCAAGCGGACAGATCATACCTTACAGTGGTTGGGGCTTGTTTGTTTGGGCAGGCATTTTCATTGTTGGGATAGTGCTTATTTATCTCACTGCAAAATATAGCCACAAGATTGAAAAGTTTGTGGCAGAGCGTTTTGGCAGGAAAAAATAGTCATTTTACAACCAAAATAAAGCCAGTTGTTATCATTTTTGGTGTGATATTGTTTTTTATAAGAAGGGTGGTTGGATTGATTTGAAATTTTTTTGAAATACTTTCCAGACTGTCTCCTTTTTGAACAAAATAAACATTATTTTCAATAATTTTCATGTTTTCCTCCTTGATTTATTGTATTAAAATTTGCTTTTTCTTAATACACATAAAAAGACAGGAGCAAATATGAAATCTCTATTCAAAACGGTGGCGCTGATCACATTTTTCTCTGTGCTTACGCGCATAATTGGTTTCTTTTTTAGGATTTATCTCTCCCGCGTTGTAGGTGCGGAAGGGCTTGGAATGTATCAAGTGGCAAGTTCAATCTTTTTTGTGCTTATGACAGTTGTTGCAAGTGGGTTGCCACTGATCATTTCTCGAATGGGTGCCGGATTTCGAGCAAAAAAGGAAGAGAAAAATGAAAAGTCGCTCATTTCGACCGCTCTCATTTTTGCTCTTGCACTAAGCATAATTTTATGCCTTTTTGTTTTGCTTTTCAGAGGGCTTTTTGCAAAAATGTTCACAGATCAAAGATGTGTGGAAATCTTGATTGTCATGCTTCCTTCCCTTATTTTTTCAGCAGTCTATTCTGTCTTTCGCGGAGCACTTTGGGGGCAAGGAAATTATTTTGCACTGTGCGTGACCGAACTTTTTGAACAAGTATTTCGCATTTTTGTCTGTGTGCTTATGCTGGGGGCGTCACTTTCTGCCATTGAAAATGCCTTAAATGTTGGTTGGTCAATGACATTTGCCTGCCTTGCTTCCATGGTTTTTGTTGTTGTACTTTTCTTCTTTTATGGAGGAAGAATGTCAAAGCCATCAAAGTCAATCTTCAAGCCTCTTGTAAGACAATCAACGCCTATAACAGGAATTCGTGTTGCAGGCAGTTTTATTCAACCGCTTATTGCACTTATCATCCCTGCGAGATTGACAGCGATAGGCTACACAAGTTCACAAGCACTTGCCATGTATGGTGTTGCGGTAGGGATGACTATGCCACTTCTCTATGTGCCAACGACCATCATTGGATCTCTTTCCACAGCGCTCATTCCAGATCTAAGCACTGCCGTGGCACAAGGAGATAAAAGGCATATTGAAAACAGAGTGCGCACGTCTATTATTTTTTCACTCTTTGTTTCAGCCATTTTTTTGCCAGCATATATTGGTGTAGGTGAACTTGCAGGGCTTTTTTTGTATAACAATGCTCTCAGTGGTAGTTTGCTTGCAAGTGCGGCTTGGGTTATGATACCGATGGGCATAACAAATATAACCTCAGCCCTTCTCAATTCGCTTGGATATGAAGTGAAGTCATTTGTCAATTATCTTATAGGCTCTGTGTTTATGTTTATTTCACTTTGGATATTGCCTTCATTTGTTGGAATAAACGCAATGATTTGGGGGATGGGAATAAGTTTTCTTGTCACAGCCATTCTCAACACTTTGATGCTCAAACGAAAAACTGGACTTGTGCTACATTTGACCAAGCCGATAATAAAAATTTGTCTGCTCATTTTGCCAGCCAGTGCACTTTCATATTTTGTTGGAAGTCTGTCAAATATAATTTTTCCAGATTTTATTGCAATTTGTCTTGGCGGAGGTGTTGGGGCAGGGACATTTTTGCTCTTATGTGCTGTTTTCAATCTTATCGACATTCGCTCCTTTCTTGTGCAAAGCAAGAAGAGGCTTTTTGGTGACAAGAAGAAGGTTAAGAAAAAGACGGCTTAAACTCATATTTTTTCAACCTTTGAAAATAATAAAACTATGCTTACAATAGTTTTAAGATCAATTTTGATATATTTGATTGTGCTCTTGGTGTTTAGGCTCATGGGCAAGCGTCAACTTGGTCAAATGCAACCATTTGAACTTGTGTTGACTCTTATCATTGCCGACCTTGCAACAATACCAATGGCGGAGGTTTCTGTGCCTGTTCTTCATGGCATAATTCCTCTTTTAACTCTTGTTGTCCTGCACTTCATTTTGACTTTGCTCACCAAATCAAGCGTTTTTTTGAGCAGGGTTATAAGCGGAAAGCCAACAATAATCATCAATCCAAAAGGGATTGACTATAAAGCCATGAAAAACCTCAATCTTTCAACTGATGATATTTTGGCTGCTCTTCGCGAGTGTGGATATTTTAGTATTGGTCAAATTCAATATGCCATCATGGAAACAAATGGGAAAATAAGCGTTATGCCAAAAGAAGAGTCTTCGCCACTTACAAAAGAGGATATGAAAATCAAATGTGAAGAGAGTTTCTTGCCAATAACTTTGATAAGTGAAGGCAAAATAATAGAAGCCAACATGAAAATTGCTCGTTTAGAGAAGGCAGATCTTGAAAAAATGCTTGCAGATCACAATGTTGGAAAGATCAAAGACCTTTTGATTTTTACCATTGATCAGTCTGGACAGGTATATTATCAAAAGATGAAAGGAGAGGGGGTTAGCACAAAATTTGGGAGGCTGGCAAAGGCATGAAGTGGCTTCATTATATCAATTTTTTGCTGATCTTTCTTTTCATTGTTGCAATTTGTGTTTTGGAAGAATATATGGTCTCCTCCTCACTAGAACTGGTGCAAACAAGTTGTTATGAGATTGAAAAATGCGTGTCAGAAGAGGGCGGGCTTCAAAATATGGAAGTCGCCTTGGCTCTTGAAAATCTTGAATATAACTGGACAAAAAATGAAGCAGGTCTATGCTTCCTTGTCAACCATAAAAGTATAAGCGAAATTGGACAAGAGATTGCCAAAATGAAATATTGTTTGTCAAATGACGATGTCGAACTCTTTATGACAGGGGTTGATCTTATCAAACTCTATTGCAAAAGTTATATGCACTTTATGGGTGCAAACTTGCACAATTTGTTATAACCAGCCTCCTTTTCATATTCTGCAACAAAAAAAACCGACCAAACAGGTCAGTTTTTTTACCATACTTTTTCTTTTTTCTTTGTATAGACAATCACGAAAATGATTATTCCAAGCAGAACAACTCCGCCTCCAACCAAGAACCAAACGATCGATGTTGGGTTGATGCTTCTGCCGGTTGTCACTTCGCTTATATTACTTCTCATTGGATCTAAGGTTGGGTTGCGAGGAGTGAGTTCGCAGAAAACTTCCCATCTTCCACCCACAGTGCTGTCAAAGTGGAAGTTTTTGCCATAACGCTCAATAGCATCAAACATTGAAGTGTTGTATCCTTCAAACAATCCTATATCCTCTTGGGTAAGCACATAGAGCGTTCCGTCATTTGCTTCACCTCTGACATACCATTTGATGGTTGATTCATCGATATAATTTATATTCTCATTTCCAGTCAAAAAGAAGTTGTAAGCATTTGTCAAATCGTTTTCAGAAGGAACGACTGTATAATCAATGCTTGGTGCTTGTGAGAGAACGAATGGTTCAAGTCCAAAATAATCAGAATAACTTTCACCAGTGCCATTTATGTCGATCACAAAACGATAAATGCCCCAGCCAAGCCAATTTTCATGGTCAATGTTTGGGCCTGTGAGAGCGTCAAAGTTTGTAAGTTCAACAGAAAAATCATATGATATTGTTGAAAGATCGTTTGTCACGGAGTCTGCAACCAAAACTTTGCTTTGCACTCTTGCATTATCAAAGTCGGCATCATCTGAGATGTATGCGTTAAGATATTGCACGCTGATTGAATAGGTATAGTTTCCGTCATCATCAGGAAGTGGTGCAGTTGCGCCTTGTGAATAGGTTATGCGGAAAAGACGGATCTTTTGCCAGTTATATAGCCAGCCTTGCATATCATTGTAAAAAACGCTTGATCCATTTGTGGCAGAGCCGTCACGGTCAATCGCCTGAACATTGACTGAAAATTTTTCATTTGCAGTTTCTGAGAAATCGTATTCTTCTACTGATTGTGCATTTGTTATGCCACTTGGGCTGATAAGCAAAAATGCTGACAAAAGCAAAACGAGCAGTGTCATCAAAACTTTTGAATAAGAGAGTGTTTTGTTTTTCATATTCTTTCTCCTTCTTGCTTAGTCTATCACAAAAAAAAATTTTTTGAAAATGATTTATTGCCATTTTAACAAATTTTTATTTATTGCACTTGAAATATATTTATTGTTAATTTTTTAGACAACCTTTTTTTCTGTATAAATGGTCAGATTGTTGACAAAAAAGTTGCAGAAAAGTATACTTAAATCATGGAAACACAGGAAATTGATGTTCAAATCTCAAAAAATCAAATTGCAATAGACTTTGACGCTCTCGACGAGGTTCAAACAGAAGAGGAGAGCGCTGTTTTGCCAAGTTCTCTTGTCAATGCAAAAAACTTTGAATGGGTGGGGGAAGAAGTGCTATTTCTTCTTGTTCGCACACATGACAACCCTTTTGCAAAGGTTGATCTTTGTGGCAAGAATATGGAAGAATGGGTTCTTCTTGCGTCAAGTGGATGTGAAAGCAGAGTTATTGAAGATGGTGAAAACATCCTTTCTTCAATCAAGGCTGTTCAAACAAACAAGAGGTATATTGCTGTGTTTTACAGTGACACACCGCTTGTTGGCAAAGTTTTGTTTCAAAATATAATGGATTATTTCACAAGAAATGGGCTCAACGCACTGACTTTACCTCGTGGATATGTTTTTAGAAGAGACTATCTTCTTTCAATGAATGACTATATTGCTCCTTGTGTGCATCAGTTTGATGAGGTGGCTTTCACTCCAATTTCAAATGCAAGAGCACTTGCAGGGGCTTATAAAATTTTGCAGGATAAGATAAGGGCTTATCATGTCAAAAACGGCGTTGTGCTTATTGGAGAAAACACAATTTCTATCGATTGTGATGTTGAAATTGAAAGCGGAGTTGTCATTTATGGTGGCAATTCTCTCAAAGGTTCAACAGTTGTGGGTAGGGGTGTTGTTCTGAGAGAAGGCAATTATATTTGCGATTCTATTATCTCAGACGGATGTGAACTTACAGGATGTTATATCAGCGCAAGCAAAATTGAAAGGGGCAAAAGGCTTGCTTTTGAAAAGATTGAAAATTCAAATTTAGGTTAGGTTAGAGTATGGTTATTATCGTAGGACTTGGAAATGTTGGAAGCGGATATAGTGACACATATCACAATGTCGGCTTCAATGTGGTTGACAAACTCGCAAAAAAAATGGGAGTGGTTTTTTCAAAAGAAAAATATAAGGCAATGATTGGTGAGGGCATGTATAACGGACAAAAAATTATTTTGGCAAAACCAACAACTTTTATGAACAACAGTGGAGAGGCTGTTTCACTTTTGAAACAAAAAAACAAAGAGGCAAGAATTATTGTTGTTGTTGATGATATTGATTTGCCAGTTGGGAAAATCAGGTATCGAGAAAGTGGAAGTTCGGGCACCCATAATGGACTGCGAAGCATAACAAGTTTTATAGGACAAGAATTTGAGAGAGTGCGAGTTGGCATTGGCAGAGATGAGAGCAAGGATCTTGCTGATTTTGTGCTTTCAAAGATTGAAGATAAAGATCAGTTTGAAAAAATTTATGATCAGGCAGTTGACATGATATTGGAGAAGATTGGATGAATTTGCCAAAAAGGCTTTTTGACAATATTCTTTCGCACCCTGTTATTTCAGGTGTGGGGGAAGGTGAAAAGTGTTTGCTTTGTGGCCAGTTTGACCACGCTGTTTTGTTGTGTGCAGATTTTGTCAGTGCTGGAAAACTCAAAAGAGGACTTGAAGCACTGGGGAAAACTTGCCAAATTGTGACAAGTTCGCGTGAAGGCAAGGACGGAGAAGACAAAAACCTTTTGCCTTATGTGGGTGCGATCAGTGCATATATGTCAGGGACTTTGAACTATGTCATCTTTCTGCCATGCTCTGCAATGATTAAGTTTGATCTTGACATTTTTTTGAATCCTTTCAAGTTTGAAGAAGGAAAAGATTATCCACTCGAACAAGTTGCAAAAGCATTGACTATGCTTGGTTATGAAAGGCAATCTCTGGTTGGGGAAGGTGGCCAGTTTGCTCTTCGTGGCGACATTTTGGATATATTTCCTGCCAATGCAGAAAAGCCGGTGAGAATTGAATTTTTTGGCGATACTGTTGACAAAATTTCAATATTTGATGCTCAAACAATGAAAAATGAGAAAAAAATCAATTATTTTTCTCTTTTTCCAAATATTTTGCCTGTTGGACAAGACAATATTTTTACACTTGGTGGAGTGAATATTGTTGATGAGCCAAAGCGCGTTCAAGATGAATTTGAACTTTTGCTATCATCCTACAAAGTGACGTCGACTTTTGATGCATCAAGTTATGTTGATGCTGGCACTTTGTTTGACAAGGCCGATTATATTTTTGATAATCGTGGTGGCGGATATGAAAATGACACCTTAGGCAAAAGGACATATTTGACAGATTTTCTTGCTCTTAAATCAGATGCGCAAACATTTCTCAAAATGAAGCAGTCTGTTATTCTTTTTGCAGGAAATGAGAAAAACAAAGAAAAACTTGGGCAATTTTGCTATGAAAATGGTCTTATTTGGCATGATTTTGAACATGAAGATTTTGAATACGAAAAAATTTTTATTTCACAATCTGAGTTTCCTTATTCCTTTTCTTTTCTCAAAGAAAGAGTGGTTGGCATTGGCGCTGACAACCTTTTCAAGCAGACAGTAAGCAAGTTTGCAAAAGGTAAGCATGCAGTCTTTTATCTTCCAAAACTTGGCGAATATGTCGTTCATTCATTCCACGGCATAGGCAAGTGCATAAAGATTGAAAGACTGAAAATTGGCGACTACGAAAAAGACTATTTTGTCATTGAATACAAAAATGGTGGAGTGCTTTATCTGCCAAGTGAGCAGGCGGACACTCTTTCTGCTTATGTGGGAAGTGAACAAGAGCCAAAACTTTCTTCGCTTGGCGGAGGGGAGTTTGCAAGACTTAAAAACAGGGTCAAAGCAAGCCTAAAAGAGATGGCTTTTTCTTTGGCTGAGGTTTATAAGGAAAGACAGAACAGCAAAGGCTTTGCTTTCAAGCGTGATGAATTTTTGGAAAAACAGTTTGCTGATGCTTTTCCTTTTACGCCAACAGAAGATCAACTCAAAGCAATCAATGACGTTGACAAAGATATGGAAAGCGACAAAATTATGGACAGGCTCATTTGCGGCGATGTCGGTTTTGGCAAAACAGAAGTGGCACTGCGAGCCTGCTTCAAATGTTGTTACAATGGCAAACAAGTTTGCCTTTTATGTCCAACAACAATTTTGTCAGAGCAACATTATCGCACAGCCAAAGCAAGGCTTGAACCTTTTGGCGTAAGAGTTGAAGTGCTCAATCGTTTCAAGACGCCAGCGCAAGCGGAGGATATCAAAAAGAGGCTTCAAGAGGGCAAAATTGACATGATCGTTGGCACACATAAACTGCTTGGAAAAGATGTCTTTTTCAAAGATCTTGGACTTTTTGTGCTGGATGAAGAACAACGCTTTGGCGTTGAAGACAAAGAGAAAATCAAGAATGCAAAGAGAGATGTTGATGTCCTTTCTCTTTCTGCAACACCTATTCCAAGAACGCTCAATATGTCGCTCTCAGGCATAAGAGATATTTCACTTATTGAAACGCCTCCACGTGACAGGCTTCCAATTCAAACATATGTTGCAGAAAGTTCGGATGAACTTTTCAAAGATGTCCTCAAAAGAGAATTGTCAAGAAAAGGGCAAGCATTTGTCATTTACAATCGTGTGGAAGATATTTTTGAGTTTGCAGGCTATATTGGCTCTCTTGTGCCAGAGGCTCGTATAGGCATTGCTCATGGACAAATGCCAGAGAGACAACTTGAAAGTGTTATTCAAAAACTCTATGACAAAGAGTATGATATTTTCATTTCGACAACGCTTATAGAAAACGGGGTTGACCTCCCATCTGCAAACACGATGATAATTGTGGATGCTGACAGACTGGGACTTGGACAACTTTATCAAATAAGAGGTCGAATTGGGCGAAGTGACAGACTCAGTTACGCATACCTAACCTATACAAAGGACAAAATTTTGACACCAGAGGCATATAAAAGGCTGGAAGCGATAAAAGAGTTCAGCCATCTTGGAAGTGGCTTCAAAATTGCAATGCGTGACCTCGAAATCCGAGGTGCTGGCGACATTTTTGGAAAGCAACAACATGGACACATTGCAAAAGTTGGTTATGATATGTTTGTCAAACTGCTTGATGAGGCAGTCAAAGAGTTGCAAGGCAAGAAAACAGAAGAAGAGAGGGAGGTCAAACTTGAAATCGCACTTGATGCCTTTATTGGTGAGGACTTCATCCCATCAAGTGATGAGCGAATTGTTTTCTATACAAGAATAAGTGAAATCAAAAGTGAAAAGGATATGAAGGGAGTTCTCCAAAGTATGGAGGATGGCTTTGGTTTTGTGCCAAATGAGACAAAAAATCTGTGCCTGCTTGCATATCTCAAAAACCTTGCAGGGCAGTTTGGCGTGACAAGAATTGTGGCAAATGCTGTAAAATGTGACCTTTATCTTGAAAAAAGAGAAGACATCATTGATCCGCGTCTTGGAGGTGTGATTGCTGACTTTAACGGCAAAATATCCTTTGAATCACTGGCAAAAGTATCCTTTGACAAAGTCCTTTCTGTGAGAGAAAAGGTTGAAATGCTTATCAATCTTTTTGAGAAAGCAGAGGGAAAAGTTGAAAATTAAGATAAAATTGCTTGAAATTTTTGTTTAGTTTATTTATAATTGACTATAATGTGATAGGAGAGAAAATGAAACGCAAATTTACTGGAATATTTTTATGTCTTCTTCTTATGTGCACAACCGTTCTTGCTGGTTGCAATTTGGTCAGCCGTGATATGACCAAATATTACAATACAGAAGTTGCGAGAATTGAAAGCAAAGAAAACCCAAATGAATATATTTCAATCACCAAAAGAGATTTGATCACTGCTTACAACTCATATGGCTATTATTATGAAAGTTATTACGGACAATCAAGAGCGCAAGCACTTCGCACAACCATTGACCTTCTTGTAAACCGCAAATTGACCATATCTATGGCAGAAGAACTCTATGGTGACCTTTCAGAGGCTGAAAAAACATATCTTTGGACAGAGACTGTAAATGCCCTTCGTGAAAACTTCAATTCATATGTCGATGAGGTGCTTGGCACATCTTCTTCAACAGGAGATGAGACCAGTGAAGACCAAATCACATTTGAAGGCTATTCATCAAACGCCCATTTGGAAGAGCAAAATGGAAGCATTGTTGTTGTGAAAGATTCAGTTCCTTCAAAGATCATTGAATCTTTCAAATATGACACACCAAGAGATTTTGACAATCAAGAAGACAAAAACAAAATTTACACCGATTTTGTTGCTTTCATAAATGGCGAAAGATCGGAAACTTATTCAGAGGCATTCAATGACTATTATCGTGCCCTTATCAGAAATGAGGAAGGACAAAATCTTTCCGAGACACGACCAGAAGTCTTTGGACGTGAAATTGAGAGAATTTACAAAGTGGTATATGAAAACTATATGATTTCAAAATACCAAGAATATTACACCTCTTATGAATACACATCAAATATAACTGCAAGTCAAATTGTTGATGTTTATTCAAGCAGAGTGCGTTCTTCATATGTTGAATATGAGATTGAAGGCTCAGATAGTTATGATAGCGATATGCAAAGCGGTGCAAGAGATATCTACTATTATAAAACTGATGCGGACAGCACAAAATTCTTCAATGTGGCACATATTTTGTTCCAATTCACAGACGAGCAACAAGCAGAATATGAAACAATTGTTGCAAACAAAGAAAAT
This sequence comes from uncultured Bacillota bacterium, assembly GCA_946499835.1. Classification (GTDB taxonomy): domain Bacteria; phylum Bacillota; class Clostridia; order Christensenellales; family UBA1242; genus Caccovivens. The sequence continues at coordinate 30,029 of CAMMTJ010000007.1, forward strand.
GGAAGATATTCAACAGAAGAGGCATATCAGGCAGCACTTGACGCCCTGTATTTGAAAGTGAAACCTATCGTGCGTGAAGCAGATGTAAATGGCGTTTACAATGAGATAAGCGACAGAGAAACTTATGAAGAAAGCGCACAAGCACTTCGTGACTATATCGCAGGAAAAGTTTCAGCAGGTGTAACAGACTATGAAAAAGCAGATATATTCAATGAGTATATTTACAAATACAACCAAGATCCTGGAATGTTCAATGCGGAATACTGCTACACAATCGGCGTAGATGCAAATGGAGATGCTGTTTCATCTTATGTTGAAGAATTTACTGATGCAGCCATCGCTCTTTACGACAATGGCAATGGACAAGTTGGAGATATTTCACAACTTGTTTACACAGAAAATGGCATACATGTGCTTTTCTATGCAGGTGAGGTGACAAATCTCTTTGATGTGAATTACTCTTCATCTTTCGCTTTGGAAGAAGAGGCAATTTCCACTCTTGCAAGCACAAGAGTCAATATCATGGTCAATGAAACATATTTCGATATGATTTATGACGAACTTGTTACTGACAACTATGCAGTGTTTGAAAATCTTCAAATGAATGAAATCAAACAAAACTATACAATCAATATTTATCCAAACTCATATAGCGATCTTGTTGGATAAAAAATTTTGACATTATTAAAACACTCCCGTGCATAAAGTTTGACAAGGGAGTGTTTTTTTTGTTATATTAGAGCCATGACGAAGAAAGATCAACTTTTGGAAGAGAAGAGTGAGGCCTTGGCGGAGGCCAGTTTTTCTGATGAAAAAGTTGATGAAAGAAAAAAGAGTGATAGTTTAGAAAAACAAGAACAGATTGCTGAGGAAACCTTGCACTCTGACATTGAAAATTTGGAAAAAGAAGAGAATATCGAAAAAGAAAAGCCTGTTGAGAAGAAATTGTCTCCTGAGGAAGAGCAGAAAAGAAAACTCGATGAAGCAGAACAGAACGTTGCAAAGCAGAGCAGTAAAAAGAAAAAACTCATGAATCTTGGTTTTTTCTTTTTGAACATTGCCATCGTGGCAGGTATTTTGGTTTATCAACTTGGCGGAGAGGACTTTCAGCCAATAAATCATATCAATGTTGTTGCCTTGTTTTTGATCATTTTTATGTTTGCACTCAACATGTTTTTTGAGACATTCACAACAAGTTACCTTATGAAAGTGACCGTGGGCAAGTGGCGACCAGGGCTTTCATACAAAGTGGCAGCGATTGGAAGATATTATGACAACGTTACGCCACTGGCAACTGGTGGACAACCTTTCCAAATCATCTATCTTAAAAATAGAGGTGAGTCAATACATACGGCATTGTCTGTGCCTCTTGCAAAATATCTGTTTTCCCAAATTGCTTGGGTGACGGTGAGTTTTATTTGCCTTATTGTTTCATTTGTGGACAAGTCTTTCAACTCATTTGTCTCTATTGTCAGCATTATTGGCTTTATTTTGGGCTCTGTTGTGCTTGTTGGAGCAATTTTCCTCTCAACCTGCAAAACGGTTGGACGCAAACTTGTGGTCAAAACTTTGAGGCTTCTTTACAAGATGAAGATTATCAAAAATTATGACAAGCAATATTCAAAGATAACAAAATATATTGAAGACTTCCAAAGTGTTATGCAACAATATGCAAAATCGCCAAAAGATTTCTTTGTGATGTTTTTTGCATTTTCTATGAGGATGTTTATCTATTACACAATTCCATATCTCATTTATTGCTTGCTTATCGGCTTTGATTCTTCACTGTATATGCAATTTATTGTTATGGGGGTGCTTGTTGACCTAGCAGCCTCTTTCTTCCCATTACCTGGTGGAACAGGAATGAATGAAATCTCATTTAGTGCGATGTTTGCACCATTCTTTGGGTCAGTAGGCACTTTCTGGGCGATGCTTATTTGGAGATTTTTCTCATACTATATCTTCCTTTTGCAAGGAATTATCATTTTGTCATATGACATGGCATATGGAAATCGCAAGTATAGATGGCAAGTCAAAAAAAGTTATCTTGTGGAAGAGAGCAGAGTTTTCAAACAACAACAAATTGACAAGTTTAGGGCAGACAGATTGAAAAGAAGACGAAAAGCCCAAAGAGTGAGATAGCATTTGTTTGTTAAGTTGCTTTGCGCATAAATTGATCAATATTGCCAACAATAAAAAGAGGTGTTTATGAAAAAGGATAAATCTTTTTATGGTTGGCTTTTTGTTTGTGTGACACTGGCAATTTTGCTCGCAGTGTCTATTTATCTTGGTGTGAGCGGTTGGTATTTTAAGGTGGACAAAAACCTTGAAAGTGATATTGTGCTTGGTGAAAATGTTCAAATTGATATAAGCAAAAATGAGGCAGAGAGTGTGGCATTTTCCTTTCCGGGAAATTTTCTTGCAGGTGAAAAATTGCCACAAAACATATCGGTCAAAAACATCGATGAAGAAAAAGGGTTATATTTAAGAGCAAAAGTTTTTGTTTTTTCAGACGATAACGATTTCACTCAGGTTGATATAATCGAAAATGTCAATTGGCAAAGAGAAGACGACGGATATTATTATCTTACTGAAATCTTGCCTACGACTGGCAAAGTGAGTTTGTGCAGTTATGTGGTTATAGGAGAGGAGAGCAAGTTTGACGGAGAAAAGAGTTATATCTTTTCTGTGATTGTTGAAGCACTTGGAGAGGATCAAGATGTTGAAGGAATATGGGGCAGACAAGTTGTGACAAATATTTGACTTAATTTTTTTGTGGATATATAATAAATTAAAGTGAGGCAATATATGGAAGGAAGAAAAGTGCCACCGCCACCACCTCCAAGGATGAACCCAAATATTCAAAATAGGGAAGGTGAGGTGAAGGTGGAGAGACAAGTTTCTGAGCAAGACCACGTTCAACCAGCACAAGCACCATTGCAAGCAGTGACCGCTCAGAGCGAGAGTCAACCTGTTCAAAAGAAAAAGTTTGTGCTCAGCGATAAGGCAAAGACTGCACTGCTTTCTATCGGTGCGATAATATTTTTGCTGGGCGGGGTGGCGTGTTTTATCATGCTTTTCCTTTAATAGTGAAATTGTGACAATAAATGACAAAGATAAAAATTTTTAAGTGGAAACAATTCTTTTATGAAAAGAGTTGTTTTTTTTATTGCAATAATTGCAATTATAATTGCCCCAATTTTTGGAGGCGAACAAAAATTTGATTATCAAGGGGTAGAAAAGGTTTGTGTTGTTTCATCAAGCACCCTTCAACTTGAAAATGCGGGAATAGTCCAAAATGGTGGACAAATTATTTATAGTCTTTCGATTGAAGACTATCTTCGTCAAAAAGATTTGATAAAGGATTATGATGGAATTGTGCTATTTTATCCACAAGACACCTCATTTGACAAATTGAAAAACTGCTGGCAAATTTCTTGGCATTATCAATCAGAAATTGAGGGGATGCAAATTGTTTATGCCTTTTCTCCACTTGTGGAAGATTTCCTGTTTTTGAATGGAAAAAAGGTTAATCTTCAAATCGCTTGGTCACAAAGCGGTGTTATGGTTGGGCTTCCTCTTATTTTGACAGGATTTTGAAAATTTAAGGTATAAATAAATTTTATTTGTCAATAAACAGCGTGAGGAGGTAAAACATGGAAATCAAAAGAGCAAATAAATTTGTGGAGTTTATGAAAAAGTTTGGATTGTATATTGCGGTCGGCGCTGTTGTACTTATCGTATCTCTCACTCTTGGCATCACGGCAGCACTTCGAGATGACGGCGTGCCAACAACTACGCCTGAACTTCAATTCCATCTGCCTATGCAAAATGCAACCATTGTCAAAGATTTTTCTTCAACAGAATTGCAAGAAAACGAGACTCTTGGTCAATGGGAAGCACACCTTTCAATCGACTTTGCATCAGATGACAGTGCAGTAATGGCAGTGCTTGGCGGAACGGTGCAATCTGTGACAACTGACACTCTTAATGGCACAACCATTGTGATTGCTCACTCAGACGGATTTGTAAGCACTTACTCATCACTTGCAGACAGTGCACAAGTCAAAGAGGGTGATCAAGTAGAGGCTGGACAAAAAATAGGTGATGCTAGCAATTCTGCTGGAAGAGAAGAATATCTTGGCGCTCATCTTCACTTCACTCTTGAAAAAGATGGATTGAAAGTCGATCCAAACAATTATCTTGAACTTCAAAACAAATAACTCCCCAAATTTGCAAAAAATATGGCTTAAAAGCCATTTTTTTGTTGTTATTATTTGTTTTTTTTGAGTATATATGATATAATCAGAGTGAATTTGGAGGAATCATGGAAACAATCGAAAAAGTGAAAAAACTTATTGCTGAACAACTTTGCATTTCAACAGACGAGATAAGTGACACAGCAAACCTTGAAGACCTTGGTGCAGATTCTCTTGACGCTGTTGAACTGTTGATGACTTTTGAGGATGAATTTGGAGTGTCTATTCCAGACGAACAAGTTGAAAATCTCAAAACATTGCCACAAATCGTGAAAACCATCGAACAATATAAAAAATAATATCGCATATTTTGCGATATTTTTTTATCAAAACAAAAATAGAAAAAAAGATGAATTTATATTTCTCCAAAATGTGACATATTACGTCAGCCTTCTTCATAGTTTTATAGGGTGGAGGAAACCCTATGAAAGAAGAAAAAAAAACTCTTATTCAAGAGATGGCAGGGCATATATGTGAGACTCATGACACTATAAGAAAAACAGCAAAAATATTTGGTTACAGCAAAAGCACTGTCCATAAATATGTGACAATAAAATTGATTACACTTGACAAAAATCTTTATGAGAGGACGAAAAAAGTGCTGGATGAAAATTTTGCTCAAAAACATATTCGAGGTGGAGAAAGCACAAAACGAAAATATGAACATGAAATGTATTAAAAAAATCAGGCATATGCCTGATTTTTTGTTAAAGTTTGTTTTCACTATGCAAAAAGTTTTTGATTTTTTCTTCCACGACTTTTTGGACGAGATCCCTTCCTTTTCCTATATATTTTCTAGGGTCAAATTCTTTTGGATTTTCCATTAAAACCTCTCTTACGCCAGCAGTCATGGCAAGACGCAAGTCTGTGTCACTGTTGATTTTGACAATGTGATGTTTTGTTATCGCCTCTTGCAACAGTTCTTCGCTCACCCCTTGTGCGTTTTCAATTTTTCCGCCATATTTGTTGACATGCGCAACAATTTTCTTGTCAACGCAGGATGCACCATGCAAGACAAGAGGACAGGCAGGCAAGACTTTTTCAATTTCAGAGAGGATGTCAAAACGCAAAGTTTGTTTTCCGCTGTATTTATATGCTCCATGACTTGTGCCTATTGCAACGGCAAGACTATCTACGCCTGTTTTTTCAACAAAGATTTTTGCTTTTTGTGGGTCTGTGAAATGATGCTCTTGCGATGAAACATTGTCTTCAATGCCTTTAAGTTGTCCCAGTTCACCTTCAACTAGCACTCCTTTTTTGTGAGCAAAAGTGCAAACTTTTTTTGTCAGGGCAACATTTTCTTCAAATGGCAAAGCACTGCCGTCAATCATAACGCTGTCAAAACCGAGATTTATTGCCTTTTTGCAGACATCAAAACTTTTGCCATGGTCAAGGTGCAAAAAGAGTCCTTTGCAATCTTTTTTGACAGCATTTGCAAGAGCCATTGTCATATCATCTCCCATATATTTTAATGCGCTCTCACTGACTGAAATTATCATGGGTGATTTCAATTTTTTGCAGGCACTTGCGATTGCTTGCAACGACTCCATATTGGAAAAATTGAGTGCGCCAAGTGCAAAATGACCTTTGAGGGCTTTGTTAAAATAATACTTCAAATCTTTCATATTCCACCTAATAGAATTGTAACACATTTTTTGATAAACTCAAACATATTCTTAGAAAAGAGGTGAATTATGAAAAAATTATTTTTTTGTTTTGCTCTTTTATTGTTGCCTTTGCTCTTTGCAGGTTGCAACGGACAAACGCTTGGTGTGGAAGAGAGTATGAGTGAAATCACAAATGTCTATTTTCAAGGTTTCAATGGAAATGACCGTGCCTCTATAAGCGTTGGGCTTAGAGAAGAGCCTTATATTTTGGATGGCTATCATGGGCAAGACTGTGAGTTTTCTCTTATCGTTCTTTCAATTGCAGATAATATGGAAGAAAATGTGCTCAACGCCACATTGACGATAAACGGAGAAGAAAGCCAAGTTGAACTTGAATTCAATCCTCTTGCAAACGCCTATATGCAAGACCTTGGATACAATCTTCAACCTGACGATCAAGTGTCATTGACATATGGCAACAAAATAATAAATTTCTCAAATGTGAGTCAAGATTTTGCTGTCAGCAGTGAGGAAGCGATAGACATTGCAAAGATGAAACTTATTGACGAGATCAGTGACCTCACAAACAATGGCAATTTTGAAGGCGAGTGTTATCTCAAAGTCCTCGGCGAGAGTGGAAGTGATTTCAGACAACTTTTTTGGGCGTTTTCAATTGTTTCAAGGGATGGGCAGACTTATAATGTGATAATTTCTGCAAGTGATGGAAGTGTGCTTGCTGGCGACTAGACAATTTCGTTTGCAATAATTGTCAAAAGATGATATAATCAAAATATGAAAAAGACATATTCAACACAAATAATTCAAGAGAATGCTGTGGTAATTGCAGTTGCCACCAAAAAAACTGATGATATTGCAAGAAAACTTTCTGAAATCACCAGACTTTGTGAAACAGCAAACCTTAATGTTGTTGGCAAATTTTCACAAATCATCAAAGACTTCAACAAAAGCACGGTGATTGGCAAGGGGAAACTGGATGAAGTTTATGACTTTATCACCTTTTGTCCAGAAGAAGTTGATGTTGTGATTGTTGATTATCCTCTCACTGGAAGTCAAGCGAAAAATATATCTGACTTTTTGAATGTCAAAGTTGTGGACAGAATTGGGCTTATCATTGATATTTTTGCACAAGGGGCAAAAAGCAAGGAAGCACTTTTGCAAGTTAAACTTGCACAAGATAGTTATATTTTGCCACGCCTTTCACAAATTTCAGGCACAAGCGGAAGATTTGGTGGTGCTGGTGTTGGTATGCGTGGCCCAGGTGAGAGCAAACTCGAACTGAACAGACGTATCCTTGAAAAAGAAATGGATTCTCTCAAAAAGCAGATTGCAAAAATAAAAGAGCAAAGGGAGTTTAACAGACGCAGTCGCAACAAATCTGCATTGCCAAAGATTGCTTTGGTTGGCTATACGAATGCCGGAAAAAGTTCTCTTCTCAATGTGCTTGCCAAAGAGAAAATTTATGCTGATGACAAATATTTTGCAACGCTTGACACAACAAGCAGAAAGTTGTATTTGGGAGATGGCAAGTATGCTGTCATAACTGATACGGTTGGGTTTATAAGCGATTTGCCGACCGTTTTGATTGAAGCGTTTTCATCAACTCTTGAAGAGGCTGTTGATGCTGACCTTATTTTGCATGTTGTGGATAGATCTCTTACCAGCAAAACAGACAAAGGCATTGAGTTTGAAGATAACATGAAAGTGACAAATGACCTTCTTGATGAACTTGGTGCAACAGAGAACAGAATTGTTGTTTTTAATAAATGCGACCTTCTCAAAAAGCCAATTGAAATAAAAGAAAATGAAGTTCTCGTCTCAACCAAAGAAAAAACGGGGATAGACAATCTTCTTGCAAAAATTCGAGCAAATTTTGAAAAATAAAAAAGATGGACGAAAAGTCCATCTTTTGTTTTTGACTATTTTTTCTTCTTTTTGTTGTAAGTTTCGTTAAGTTTTTTGACCAAAAAATCGCAATCAACATCATGAACAGAGGCTGCCTCTTCAATTGTTTCATCTTCGCCTACATGACAGAAAATACAAAACATGCCAAAGCCCATAAAGACCTCGCCAAGATTGTTGTCAAGTTCCAAAACTTTGGCAATGGTCATATCTTTTGTGATAACGTTTTCTTTTTTGTTTTCCTTTTTCATACTTTTCTCCTGCATAATATTATAGTCTTTCACAATTTATTGTCAACAAATAATTTGTCATGCTTTGCTATAATTTAAGAAAAAAAGAGAAAAATAAATCATTTTTGCTTATTTTGCCTTTTGCAAATATTTTCGGCACTGCCAAAATATGATATAACATGAAAACAATAAATGATTTTATCAGCAAAAAAGTTGTTGCACTCTCTCAGGGAGCGTGCATTGGTTATGTGCTTGACGTGACCTTTGATGAGAACCTAAAAAAGATGATTGGCATTGTCATCGTTGATGAGGAAAATGAAGACGAGAAGTTTTTGTCAAATGAAAAACTGCTCTCTCAAAACGATGAATATATTTTTGTTGAGAGTGCATTTGACTGTGAAAATATTTTCCAAAACCAGTCAACAAATCCAGTTGGGAAGATTGTTTTTTCTGAAAATGGAGACGACCTTGGCAGGGTGGAAGATGTGGTTATGGAAAAGTCAAATGTGCAAAAAATTGTCACAAACAAATCAGAAATAAATGTGAAAAATATTATTGTGAATGGAAGTGATTTTTTAATTTTTGGAAAAAATAATAAAAAAATCAAAAAAAATGAAAAAATATTCAATAAAAATGTAAAAAATATGCCAAAAATAGAAATTCAACAAATAAAAATTGAAAACAAAAAAAATGATATTGCAATTCCTACAAAAATATATTCTTCTTCACGGCTACTTATTGGGAAACTAACGACAAATGACGTGTTTGGATATAATAACGAACTAATTATCAAAAAAAATGAAATAATCACAAAAAATATAATTGAAAAAGCAAAAAAACATAATAAACTCACATTTTTAATGTTTAATTGCAAATAAATGATAAATCTAGCTTGATTTGTCATTTTTTTTATTTTATATATTTTTAGAAAAAAATGTAAAATTGTGTTTAATCGTTTGTATTTTTAGGGCAATATGTAGTAGAATAAAATCGTGAGGTGAATGGTGGTTAGAGTCATTCCTAGAAGAACGAAAATCAAACTTGAATTTGTCCGTGGCATCACAGGGCTTGATCTTGTGCTTGCGATTATTGCCGCGGTCGTTTTTGGCGTGCTGGTCGGGGCAAATTTGTTCCCAGGTTCAATATGGCTGGCAGTCGTTTGGGCTATCTTTGCAATCGCAATGTTTTTTAAGATTTCAGATAGCGAAAGGTTTTATGTGACTATTGCCCATCTCATCCGTTTCTCTATGCAGAAGAAAAAGTATGAAAAGAAGCCTGCAAAGGGAAAGGCAAATATGAAAGATATCGTTCCATTTGAAAGCATTTATCAAGACAGATGTATTTCTTATGGTGACTATTATGCCGAAGTGCTTGAAGTGCAACCAATCTTGTTTGGACTTCTCAATGAGTTCAGTCAAAACAACGTCATTGATGTTGGCTTTGGAAATGCACTTAGAAGACTTGAAGATGATCAAACTTGTGAAATTGTCAAAATCAACAAAGCGATGGTGCTTGACAATTATGCCTACATTGAAAACAAAAAGTATGACCGTCTTCTTGATATGATGTATGACAAGCAAATGACACAAGATGAGATTGATGCCAGAGCGCCAATCTTTGAGGAGAGGGTGTCATTCATTGAAGACAAAAACAGAAAGAATAAAATTTATAAAGACTATTTTTATCTCGTGGTTTTGGGAAAAGATCTTGAAGCACTTGAAAACACTGTCAATGGTATGGCTTCATCTCTTGCAACTGCTTTGACGCCAGTGACCACCAGAAGACTCTTTGGCCCAGAACTTGCCATCTTTTTGAGAGGAAACTATAACCGCGAGTTTGATGAGCGAGAACTTGATGCAATTCCATTCTCAGAATACATAAATTGGGCAACACCAAACAAAATCAAATTCTCTTCTGCAAAATACAATATTGACGGCAGAAATTATCGAACATATGCCATAAGTGAATATCCACTTCAAGTTGGCAATGCGTGGGGTGCAGACTTCTTCCTTCTTGACAGAACGAAAGTTGTCATGAAATTCAAGAAGGCTCCAAAGTTTGAATCAGAGAAGAAGATTGATAAAGCCATCATGGATATGGAGACAAAACTTTACCGAACAGGAAAAAGTTCAACCAAAATTGAACTTACCACACACCTTGAAACACTCCGCAACCTTTTGGCAGAACTCAAAAACAACAACCAGCAACTTTATGATGTGAGCACATATATCACCTGCGAAGATTCTGCTCGAAAAGACATTAAGTCAATTTTGAAACAATCTGGTTATCGTTATAGCGAAATGTTTGCTCGTCAAATTGACGCTTTCATCAGCACAGGAATTTCTCAGAGAGATAATATCAAAGAACTCCAAAGAGGAATCCCAACTTCAACTCTTGCTGGCGTCTTCCCATTTATTTCAAGCGAACTTCAAGATGACACTGGGTTCTATATTGGCGACAACGAATATCCTGTGTTTGTCGATTTCTTCAAACGTGACGCTCAAAGAATCAACTCAAACATCATGGTTATCGGAAAATCTGGATCAGGAAAGAGTTTCGGCACCAAGATGCTTCTTGCAAATTTTGCTGCCGACAACACCAAGATCTTTATTTGTGACCCTGAAAAAGAATATGATAAGTTGACTTCTGTCTTGAAAGGAAAACTTATTGACGTTGGATCTTCTCTTCAAGGTATTATCAACCCTTTCCACGTCATCAGAGCGCTTGACAAAGATGACGATGAAGAGGGGCCAAAATATTTCAATGTGTCAAAACAAGACGATTCATTCAATCAGCACTTGCAGTTCTTGGAACAATTTTTCAGAACGGTGCTTGAAGGTATTCCAAGTGATGCCTTTGAGGTGTTAAACTCGCTCGTGCTTGACCTTTACGAAAAGTTCAAAATAGATGGAAATACAGATCTTAAAAAACTCAAACCAACTGATTATCCAACGTTTGACGACTTGTATGCACTTTTGACACAACGATTGAAGACGGCGAAAGACACTTTCCTTGTCAACAACTTGCGTATTGTTGATGCTTACATTCGAAAGTTTGCAAAGGGTGGACGAAACAGCAATTTGTGGAATGGCCCTACATCTATCGAAACAAACGAAAACTTTGTTTGCTTCAACTTCCAATCTTTGATTGCCAGCAACAACACCATGATCACAAACGCACAAATGCTTTTGGTGTTCAAATATCTTGAAAATGAGATCATCAACAACAAAGACTACAACAAATTGCACAACACAAACAGAAAGATTATTATTGCGGTTGACGAGGCTCACACTTTCATTAACCCAAAATTCCCAATCGGTCTTAACTTCATGGCTTCAATGGCAAAGCGTATTCGTAAGTATGGCGGTATGCAAATCGTTATTACCCAGAACATCAACGACTTCGTAGGTTCTGAGGAAATCAAGCGTCAGTCAACGGCGGTTATCAACGCCTGCCAGTATTCACTTATCTTCTCGCTTTCACCAGCCGACGTTAACGACCTTATCGAACTTTACAAAAACTCAGGTGGTATCAATGCAGAGGAGCAAAACTCAATCGTTACTGCTCGCGTTGGACAGGCATTCGTGATCACATCTCCAACGGCAAGAACGATGGTGCAAATGAATCCACTTGATTACGTTCATTCAATTATTGAATAAAAAGGAAAAAGAGAGGCAATATGACAAAACGAAAGAAAATAAGTTTATTGTTTTGCAGTTTGGCAATGTTGTTTGCCGGCCTCTTTTTTGTTGGATGTGGAGGAATAGACTATTCCTCTGTTTCTATTTCTTGCGATAGACAATCTTTTTCAATGGAAGTTGATGAGACCGTCAATCTCACTTTCACCATAAACAATTTCCAAAAGGGTATGTCAAATGACATTTATATCAGTCACTCTGGCACATCTGTTTCCTATCAAACTGTTTCAGTCAAAGACAATCAAACGGTTGTTGAAGTGACTGGTGTGGGGGGCGGTCAAACCACACTTACCGCCACTTGCGAAGGACAAAAAGAAGTTTCAATTTCAATAAATGTCCTTGCAAGAAGTTCAAGTTTTGAAAATGGAGACAATTCTCTTTATGTCACAGAAACAAGGGCAATGACGCCAACGAGTGCAGACTTCAAGTTTGACACTGATGCAAGCCTTCGTGAAGTTGAGTTTTATTTCTATGGAAAAGCAAATGGACAAAGTTTGACTTTGACAGATATTCAAGATGATTCTGGCAATTTTGTCAACAAATTTGTTTCAGCATCTTTGATAAGCCAAGATGGACAAAATCACCTTATCTTCACAGATGAAAACGGAAATCTTTTCTCTATCGGTGACTTTGTTGATGGCGGAAATGAAGTTTTTGTGCCTTTTATTGATGTTTCTCTTGCAGGTGGAGAGTATGTTTTTGAGCAGGGCGAAACACCTTATGATGTTCAAATGGGTGACGATTTCACTTTTGTCGCTTATTATGCCTCAGCACCAGAGAGTGCGCTCTTTGCACAAAGAGATTTCTATGTTTTTGCAAATATTGACACAGAGAGCATTTCAACAACTTATTATTATGAAACAAATGATGGCATTCGTGTCCCAGTAGAAGATCAAAGTCAAATTTTGTTGGTGCCAAATGCAGAAAAAGCACTTGACCTCACAAGTGTTATAAGATATAACAAAGCGATTATGGAAGTTTCTCTTCCATCTTCAAGCACCGCTCTTGATGTTGATTTCACTTTTGATGATCCATCATATTTCAATAAGGTTGAAATTTTGCCAGTGGAAGAAGGTGATAGACTTGTTTATAGAGTGGAAATCACTTCAAATTCAGATCTTGCAATTGAAAGCAATTTGAATATAAGGATTTTCTATTCTGCGATTGCTGATGTAACTGACAGCGAGGTCAGTCATACTATCACAATTCCATTGTCAAAAAAATATCAACCATCTTCAATTTCAGTAAATAATGAAAGTGGCACGCAGTCACAAACAATTTATTCATTCTATACACAATACAGCAATTTTGCTGGTTGGCAACCACTCAATCTCAACATAACTCCTATTGATGCAGAATATGAAAATATTCAAATTTCTTTCAATCCTAAACAGGTTAATTTGAGATATAATGGTGTTATTTACAATATTGATGACCTTGTTGAAGGTGAAGAAAATGTTGTTTTAACTATTGAAGATGCCACATTGCCTCTTGCTCTTGAAATGAGAGGTTTGAGGGAAAATGGAGAGGTTACACCAGATGGCACAACGGCAAATATCAACGTAAGTGTCAACTACAACCTTATTGATGAAGGTGAGGTAAATTATGCTATAAGATATACCGTTCGCCGTGGTGCATCAAATTTGGATGTCACAGATGATGCTTATTCTAGCATCGTTTATGTGCCTTATTCACAAGATGTTATCACTTTTGCAGGACTTTTTGCAGATGCAAGTTTTTCAAGTGTAAGTTATGAGTATGTGAGAGGGGACAACATTGTCAGCCTTTCATACAATTCATCTTATGATACCGTTCAAGATGAGCAATATCTTGTTTCAACTGATATTCGCACCACTGGTGTTGGCACAGGGACTTATCGTTTCACACTTGACAACGGACTGAGCAGACAAATCACCATTTGTGTGGTGGAAGAACTTGATTCTCTCTCCACACAACTTGCATCTGGAAACGATGCAGTAAGATATCTTCAACCTTTGGAAGATGGCAGTGGATCTCAAATATATATTTATAATAATAACTATGATTTCAATCAAAATGTAACATTAAATATAATTGCAAATGGAAACCCTTCTTCAACTGCAATCACTCAAATTTCACAAAGTTTGGCTGGTGGTGGCTTCACTTATGACACCTCATTTGCAGGGATGGTGACCATTGATTTGACAACAACAGGCAATGGCAATGGAGTGCTGACTCTTATTTTGCAATCACAATCGGTTGAAAACTTCAAACTAGTTACACAAGAGACAAGATATACTTTGAATATCACATCTTATTCTTCAATTTCTGGGTTGAGACTCACAAAAAGAGCAGATGGACAGGCAGGAGATGAAGGATATGATGAAGGCACGAGCGCGTCATATGTTTATCTTTACACTGGCACTGACAGGGCTCAGGCAACAACGGCAGTGCTTGATATTGAACTGCGAAACAGCACAAATTCAGGCTATCTTTTCAGAAATCCAGTGACAGACCTTTATGAAAATGCAACTTTTTCACGTGAATATGTTTATTGGAGAGTGCCTGGTGCAACATTGACTCAAAATGGACGAGTTGTTTCTGAAATGGTTTATCTTCCAAACGGCAACAACTTGTATCAAATTTCAAACTATGCAACATTTGACACCGAAACAATGACAATCACTTCACTCTCAAATGCTGCTCAGTTTACTCTTGTTGCTTATGTTGATCAATATTCTTTCACATATTCAGTTCAATCAAATGTGATTATCAATAATTACATATCAGTTTCTTCACTTTCAATTACCAGTCAAGAACTTGACAACAATTCACTTTCATTTTCAAGATATAAATCTTATAAAGAAATCGTTGTTCACTTGGCAGGAAGTGATGCGACAAACAAAGAAATTCAAGTGTCATTCACACCTGGTCGCGTGACAGGCATTGACGGTGAGCAAACCTATGTTTATATCTTTGGCGAAAACAACCAAGGTATTTATGTTCAACAAATTGGAAATGACGGATTGACATATCTTATCACACTTGACTCATCTGAGTTTAATCCACCAGAACTTAAAGACTCATCTGAAAGTCTTTCAGGTTCACTTCAAATAGTTGCAACTGACTGGCTTGATGATGTTGGAAATGTCAAAGATGAATACCGCACTTCTGCAATAACAGTTGACATCAATTATCAAAACGGAACAGAAGAAAACCCATACGTTCTTGAAACAGCACAAGATGTTTTGAATATGAAAGATTCTCTTGCATCTTGGTATTATCTTGGCACATCTATTGATATGAGTGCATACTCCTCATCTCTTCCTCTTGGAGTGTTCACAGGACATCTTATAGGAAATGATCAGGCAAGAATAACTGGCTTGAATATTTCAAACAGCGCAAGCGTAACTAATGCTGGCGGTTTGGAAAATGGAAATTATTTTGGACTCTTCACTTATGTTGAAGCAGGGGCAAGCATTGAAAATGTTGACTTTGTAGGGCATTTTGACATTGAAAACATCTCTTCAACCTCTTCAATTGGACTTATTGCTGGGGCAAATAAGGGCACAATCACAAATGTCGGCATCGAAATGGACGCAAACAGCACAATTGCTCTTTCAGATTCTTTCAATGGCTCGTTGTATTTTGGTGCTTTGACTGGACAAAATCTTGGCATGATTGCACAAGATTTCACAGCGACAACAAATACTTATGGCAACAGTGTTTCACCAAAAATCACTGTTTATGCTGGTGACTATCTCACAACAATCAGTGTAAATGATTTAAGCAGTCAAGCATCCATTTATGCAGGTGGACTTGTTGGGACTCTTGGTGCAACTGGAACAATTTCAAAGACGGCAAATCCAGATTTGACACTTCTTGGCTATGGCAATTATATGTCTTACAACAATATCACTCTTAATATTGGCACAACACACACAAACAATTATCTTGGTGGACTTGTGGGCTACATTTATGGCAGTGCAACTTTGACATCAAATGGCACATCGGCAGACTCTTCAATTATTGTCGGCGGTGAAATGAATGGTGTGGCAAATGTCGGCGGAGTTGTGGGAACGATTGCTTCTGGCGCAACAATGTATGGTCTCACTTCAAGGACTTTTGTCAGAGGTTATGCAAATGTCGGCGCAATTTCTGCAAATACTCCTGCCGGAGTGACTGGTGGCTCTGCACAATTTTATGTTCAAGCGGTTGACACTGGCGTGAAGGCTGGCACGGACGCTTCAATGATCATCTTGTATAGTGGAACAGCACTTGAAGAAATTGATGATAATGACATTGCTTTTGGATCAGCATCAGAGCATGGGCTCAATATTTTCAATGACACACATCCACTTAACACATATATCACACGCGAACATATCAACATTGCAGACTCAAACAACGGCGATCCTGTTGGCGTAGAAGATCAACGATCATATTATGGTGACTTCATAGTTTTGGCAACAAATGGAGAAGGACAAAAGATTGTCAAGAGTCAAAAATTCTTTACTCTTGACAGTGCAACTCTTTATGTGAGTGCCAACACAGATGACGGATTTGCACAATTTACAAGTGACGGAACAACTTTCTCTTCTTCAATTTTCTATATGTTCTATTTCAGGGCATCTTCACTCTCTTATGCCTCAGACAATGAGCAAGAGGATCTCGCAGGAGTTCAAGCACAACTTGATTCTCTTTTCAACAGAGTTTCTTCATCAAGCAGTTTGTATCCTGTTGTTGCAAGCAGTGGAACGGTGCTCAGAAGTCAAAACAGTGACGTCCTTTCAATAGATCAAAATGGACGCATTCAAGTGAACGGCATAGGCAGGGCAGTTGTCACATCTTCAAGTGTGCTTAATGCAAATGAAACAACACAAATCGTGATTTATGTTGTCAATTATTTCAATCATTCAAGTGATTTGTCAGTCATTTATCCAAGTTATTCAACGACTGATGACCCTCTTGTGGATGGCAGTGAAGGTCAGGGCAGTGTGATAGATTTCACAGGCAATCAAACTGTGTATGAATATGTTAGACCAAACTATTCAAAGGGAAACATGACTGTTGCAGGTATTGAGACTGAGGACTTTGAAATCTCTGCTGATGGCGTTATGCTTATCAACAATGTTTCAGTAAGACTGGAACAAAACACATCAGTTACTGCTAGTGTTACAGCAGGTGGAGATGGAGCAAGCGAACTGCGTATTAGAGTCAATGGACAGACAATTTCAATTTCAAGAGGCTTTGTCAACGAAGATTCAACCTTCACTCTTTCTTTCAGCCCAAGGCTTGAAGTGACTGAAAAAGGAAAGACTTATTATGCTCCTGTAAACAATCAAATTGACGGCGTTGAACTCAACTATAAACGCGGTGCAGAGAGCATCAATGTTGGAGGCTTTGATAGTGTAAATTTCACAACTGGCGACACAGTGAAAGAGACAGTTTACATCAATTCAACGATGATAGAAAATGAGCCTTATTACCAAATCACGCGAGGGGGAGAGGTTATCCAAGGCACATTTGTCAATGGACAGGAGGTTGAAGATACCTTCTATGACACCAGACTTTTCAATATTTCTTTTGGCGGATCTTCTGGTGAACTTACAAATCAAGCGATACCTTTCACTTTGTCAGTAGATCAAAGTTCAAATACTTATCTTGACAGATACAATCAAAACATTTATGGCGAATACACACTCACAATTTATGCAAGCAGTGACACATCAAAACATGTGGATATTCTTCTTAAATATGAAAATGTGGGAGTAAACGCGATAATTGTTGATAACTATTCAGACTTTGCACAAATTCAAACCAACAAAAATCTTGGAGCAAGTTCTGATTATGCACATCCTGGTGTTTATGGGCTTATGACAATAACCATTGACCCAGACACTGCTGACTTTGACTATATCACAATCAGCAACACCTCTCTTGCACAAGTTGCAGGCAATGGATCTGCTCTTTTCAGTGTTGTGGCAAGAAAAACAAATGTAAGCGGAACGGATGAAAATCTGTTTGACGTTACTTCAATTCAAGGTTCAACAATGGGTTCAAGTTTGACAATCACTCTTGATGACATTATTAAGGCTTATAGCAAAGAGGGATATGAAAACTTCCATGGCGTGATTTATATCCGCTATATCATAGGAACAGAAGGTGCAATTGATGGTGGTCAAGCGCAGTTCCAAGTGGCTGCATACAAAAACGGACAGGTGACTGGCACGCCAAGAACAAAGACTTTGACTTTGAGTATTCAAGACAGTGTCAACATTTCTCTTGATGGAAAAACAGAGGCAAGTGATGGCCATTATTATGTTGCAAGAGGACTTAGATACCTTCTCAACATTGAAAGTTATGGCTATTCAAGCAATCAAATCACAATAGCCTCACAAAATCCAGACATTGCATCAGTTGTGATTGAAAACGGAAGATATTATATTCAACTCACATCATCTGCTCTTGATTATTCAGAGGGTGATGTCACAATAGATATAACTGCAACAGCAACAAAACGAGAGGGTGATATTGAAAGAACGGTGACAGACACCATCACTCTTAATGTGCTTAACTTTGTGCTTAACTATAATATTTCAGAAAATGCCAATGCAGACATTGTCACAGGCATGGCAAACGGATCAATCAATGTGCAGATTGGAAATAAAATAACATTCTCTATTGATTTGTCTGATTATCTTGAATATGACAGCACAAACAGCGCAATCGTAAGTCGTGTGCAAAACTTCATGAACTCTCTTGCAATAGAGGGCGAGTGGGAATATTACACCAACCTCAACGAGTCAGGCGTGTCATCAGGTCAAACGATAACAACTTCAACGGCAACAAGTAGAGGAGCGCTTTCTGGAACTATTTCAAATATTTACTTTACTTCAACTGACAGGACAATTCAACCTCTTGTGACGCACACGGCAGGGACAAACTTCTATTTGTTCTCATACACAGGCTATTTCCAAATCCAAAATGGTGGTTATATATATTACGATCGTCCAGTTGGTGAAGATACAAGACCAGACACAAACAAAATTTACACTGAGTTTGCGCTCAATGTTTACCTTTCAAGTTCTCGTCAGCATCCAATTCCAATCAACACTTATGAAGAACTGATGAATATGTATCCAAATTCATATTACATTCTTATGAACGATCTTGTCCTTGACAATGAAACCTTCCAGCCTATAAATGTAAGTTTTGCTTCATTTGATGGAAATGGCCATACGATAAGATTTGTCGGCGATTATGACTTTGGAAGCAGTTCTCAAATTGGACTCTTTGCATCTATTCCAGATGGTGCCATTGTCAAAAACTTGACTGTGACAATCTCTGGCGGAACAGTAGATCAATCATTAGGTCGTGCAACTGTCACATTTAGGACAACATCTTCTTCATTTAACATTGGACTTATTGCTGGTGAAAACTTGGGGGCAATTTCAAACTGCTATGTTTATAGTGAAGCGGTGACAAATTCACCATACACAAACTTCTTGACGGTTTCAACTTCTTCTCTTGAAGATATCGGCTATGTGGCTGGTATTGCTGGAACAAACACAGGTTCAATCACGAATTCTCGCTCAGCACTCTATGCAATCTCTTCTTACAATCTTGCAGGTGTTGTTGGAACAAATAGCGGAATTATTGCAAGTACATACTTCAAAAATGGTGTGCTGATTGGAAATTCAAGAACACAAAACTTGGCAGGATTTGCCATTGAAAACACAAGTGATGCTCAGATTTTGACTTCTTATGTTTCTGGAACAAACAATTCAACCATGGTATATTCAGATGATACCGAGCACTATTTGCTTTCAACAACAGAAGAGGCGGGCTTTGTTTATAACAATGAGGGAACAATCACAGATTGCTATACCAACATCAATATTCAAGGCTCATCACAAATGGCAGGATTTGTGTTCTCAAACTCTGGCGGAACAATTCGCAACTCATTCTCAACATCTATCTTGCAAGACAGTGTGACATCATCTGCTGGTTTTGCTATGGATGACACCGAGGGAGATAATGGAACATTTGAAAACTGCTATTATCTTGCAGACAGTGATCCAGACGATGATAAAGATACTCCTGATGGCATAAACACGGCACTCAGGCCACTGACTATCTCTGGAATTGAGGCTCTGGAAGTTGACACACGCACCTCAGAAAATGAAGTGGTTGAAGCGTATGGTTTTGATGCACTCGAAGAGAAATTTGCCGATTATGTTTATTCAAACACACCACTTGTGACAACTTCTGTATGGTTCTATTCAACAGGTGTGACATCTTCAACATTTGACAACACGATCTTCTCAAACGGCAGACTTGAACTTGTCAGCGCAAATATTATCGCATTCAGTCAACAAGAATTTTTGAGTTCAGAAACTGATTCATCGACAGGTGATGTGACTTACACTTATCGTTACACGTCTGATGCTTACGGCTCAATCAAAAACCCAAGACTTGTCTATGATGCTCAGTCTATGGAAGATGAAATTGTTGGCAGTGCATCTGCAAGCAATGTCAACAATCAAAATATAAGAATTGTTGACACCATTGACTATACTGGCTTCACTGGACTTTCAAGCACTTACAGAATCACTCTCACAGGCACAGTGGAAGGAAATGGTATGACAATCAGAGGCAACACGCTTGTTTCTGGAGAGAATTTGACAAGTGCGGGTATGTTTGCACAGATTGGCCGATCTGCAACACAGGTCGGAACGGTGATGAACCTCAACTTGCAACCAAACAATGTGACATTCAACAGCACCAATTCTGTTGGTGGACTTGTAGGTATTGCAAGATATGCAAATATCTACAATGTTTCAATAACCTCAGAAAACAATCTTACAATCAACGGAAACAATTTTGTTGGTGGACTTATTGGAAGGGCAGAACTTAGTTATGACTTCAAAAACCTTTCAAGTTCAGTCAATGCAGTTGCAAACTATAAACCAACGACAGACTTAACATTCACTGACAATGGTGGATCGGCAAATGAGGTTTCATATGCTGGCGGTGTTGTTGGCTATCTTGGAAGAGGAAATGCCAACGAACTATATTCAAACAACGTTCAAAATGTCATGGGCGATAAAGCAGGATTCGTTGTTGGTGTTGTTGGAAGCAGTGCAAATGTTTCAAGAGTTTATTCTTCCGTTTCATCAACTGCAACAATCAAAGCATATCGTTATGGCGGTATGGTTGCTGGTGAAAGCAACGGAAATATGAGTGAAGTTTCTGTCACAGGCAGTGATGTTTCATCTGTTTCAGTATTCTCACTTGATTTCAGCATTCCTACCGCAGTTGGTGGTATCGCCGGATCCGCAAAAGGCGGAAGAATAGAGCAGGTTTATATGGGACTTGCTTTCAGTGTTGGTTCAGTTGTGACAGGCAGTGCGTCAACAACGCAGACAGTAAACTATGTTGGCGGTCTTGTTGGTCTTATTGGCTCAAACTCACTTATTATAAGTCAAGCGGTTGTTGAGGGGGATATCTCAGCATCTGGCTCACGTCTTGGTGGTGCGATTGGAAGAAGTGAAAATGCGACAAGCGTTACGCTTGATCAAATTGCGATAAAATCATCATCACTTGCAGTTGGTGGAGCAGACGCTGGTGCAGGAGAATATAACAGCAGTGTTTATGTCGGCGGTTTGATAGGTCAATCTGGTGGTTATGTTGAAATAAACAACAGTTATGTCCTTGCAAATATCACTGCAAACATATATCACTATCGCATAGAAATGCATGCCTATGTTGGTGGCTTTGTTGGTGACTATGCTGCTGTGCCTACAATGTCATATTCTTATTGCACATCTTCCTTTAATGTAACTATGCAAAATATGGGTGCCAGTGGCTCAGCGGTTACCGATTTCGGCTCATGGAAAGGAGCCAACTCAAACGTGAATGGGGTGGCTATGGCATATAACCAAGATAATAAAAACATGACAGAGGTTTATTATTTTGGAAGAAGTTCTGGAGATGAAATAGTTACCGCTGATAATTATGCTGATGTCAGCAACTATGCTTCATTCAATGTTAAAGCAAACTCAACTGACATTATAGGACTGGAAGTCAACAACTTGGGACAATCGACAGTTGATTTGGCGCATGAGTTATCTTATACACCTGTCACAGACGCATCAGTTCTTAACAACATATTTATGTATAAGCCATTCATTGAAGTTGCAAATGAAGGTGGTGAACCAAAGATCCAAACTCTAACCTATATATCAGATTTTAATGATTTGGGTGAAGTTTATATTGTCGGCAATGATCCAGACACAGCAACTGAATTGTATGCAACGAATGATCAAGGACAAATGGTCAAATACGAAAAAGTAGGTGATCAGTGGAATATTGCAAATCCAGTTGAGATCCTTCCATCACTTTCATATGAGAGAAGTGACATTTGGGTTCTTGTTTGGGGAAGTGGCACTCCAGCCCATCTCCAATTTGAAGACAATCTTTACTGGCTATAAAAAACTTTTGCCAAAAGAAAAGAATTTGATTAACTGTAAAAATTTTGGATAAAATCAATAAAAACAGTTGACAAATTCTTCTCTTCTTGGTATAATGCTTGCAACTATAATAATGCATTGTGAGAAAGTTTTTGAGTCGCTAACTTAATAATGGGGGATTTTTGCGCCAATTTTGTGGTGCAAAAGTCCTTTTTTGCTTTCAAAAAAGTGCAAGATAAGGAGATGCTTAAATGACAGTCAATGTTAAGAAAATCAAACAAGGAAAAACTGAAAGATATTCATTTGCTCGTTGTGAAGAACTCGTGCCAGTTCCTCCACTTCTTGAAATTCAAAAAAAGTCTTATCAAAACTTTTTAGACAATGGCATCAAAACTGTTCTTGATGAGTTTTTTCCATTATCTGATTACAGTGGAAAGGCCAAACTTTATATAACAGAAATTTTGCCTTTTGAAGAGCCAAAATATTCAATCAAAGAAAGCAAACGCCGTGGGGCAACTTACTCTTCACCTTTGAAAGTGAAGGCTCGTTTTGTCGTTGAAGAAACAGGACAGGCTGTTGAGCAAGTTGTTTTCCTTGGTGATGTGCCAAGAATGACTGATCAAGGCTCTTTTATCTTTAACGGAATTGAAAGGGTTGTTATCAACCAAATCGTTCGTGCGCCAAGTGTTTATCTCACACGTGAAAAGGACAACAATGCGACTTTGAGAGCACAAATGATCCCTGTGCACGGAAACTGGATTGAAATTGAGCAAGGTGCAAATGAGATCTTGAAGATTGTGCTTGAACGCAAAAACAAAATCACACTTGGACTTTTCCTCAAATGCTTTGGTTTCACAAATGAAGAAATTTTGAAACTCTTTGGAAACAACAGATACATCAAAAATGTGCTTGACAAAGAAACTCAAACAACACAAGAAGAGGCTCTTCTTGAATTTTCAAGAAAGACTCGTCCAGCAGACGTTGCTTCTGCTGAAACAACAAGAAGTTTCTTGAATGCATCATTCTTTACAGATGCTTATTATAACCTTTCAAGAGTTGGTAGATATAAGTTTAACAAAAAACTTGAACTCAAAGAAAGACTCCCTGGACTTGTTAGTGCAGAAAACATCGTTGATGGCGATGAAGTGATCATCAAGGCAGGGGAAGAATTTACAACTGAGAGTGCAAAAGCAGTTCAAAATGCTGGTATAAATGAAGTTTGGGTTCAACTTGCTGACAAGAAACACCTTATGCGCGGAAACAATCGTGTAACTCTTACCGATTTGTTCCCATGCAAAGCAGAAGAACTTGGTATAAACGAGGATGTTTACTACCCAGTGCTTGCTCAAATACTTAAAGACAACAAGACAAAAGAAAAGAGAATGGAAGCCATCAAGGCTAACGCAAAAGAACTTATCATCACAACTCTCACAATGGATGATATTTTGGCGACAATAAGTTGCTATCTTGACGTTCTTGAAGGCGTTGGAAGTCTTGACAAAATCGAGCACCTTTCAAACAAGAGAGTTGCCACTGTTGGTGAACTTGCTTGTGATGCTTTCAGAAAGGGTGTGACAAGACTTTCTGTAAATGTAAAGGAAACATTGCAAGGCCGTGAATTTGTTGAAGTTACACCTTCTCAAATCATGAACCCTAAGGCTGTAAACAAAGCCCTTCGTGATTTCTTTGCACAAGGACAACTTTCTCAAATTATGGATCAAAAGAACCCTCTTTCTGGTATCACACAAAAGAGAAGAATTTCTGCGGTTGGACCTGGAGGTATCAAGAAGGAACGTGCAGATCCAGAAATTCGTGATATTCACTATACACACTACGGCAGAATCTGCCCAATCGAAACACCAGAAGGTCAATCAATTGGTCTTTTGAACACTCTTGCAACCTATGTTCGCGTAAATGACTATGGTTTCCTTGAAACGCCTTACAGAGTAGTTGACAAAGAAAAGGGGGTTGTGACAAAGAACGTTGAATACAAGATGGCTGATGTTGAAAATGATTCTTACATCGCACAAGCCATTGAACCTCTTGATGAAGAAGGCCACTTCATCAATAAGAGAGTTATTTGTCGTCACGGGGCAAGCATTATTGAAGTGCCTGCAAGCCAAGTTGACTATATGGATGTTTCTCCAAGACAACTTATTTCAGTTGCGACAAGCCTTATTCCTTTCGTAAACGGAGACGAAACAAACCGTGCCCTCATGGGTGCAAACATGCAACGTCAGGCTGTGCCTGTGCTTAGACCAGAAGCGCCTATTGTTGGAACTGGTATGGAAGCGGTTGCTGCAAGAGATTGTGGTTGCATCCACCTTGCAAAGAATGACGGCGTTGTTTCTTATGTAAGTGCAGATGAAATCCGTGTTCGTTGTGAAAATGGACAAGAAGACATCTATGAACTTACAAAATTCGCAAAAGCAAATGACGATGTTTGCTTCAATGAGCGCCCTTGTGTTGTGAAAGGGGAGAAAGTTAAAAAAGGCGATGTTTTGACTGATGGTTATTCAACTGACCACGGCGAACTTGCCGTTGGAAAAAATGTTCTTATCGGTTACATGAACTGGGAAGGACAAAACTATGAGGACGCTATCCTCATCAGTGAAAGACTTGTGAAAGAGGATGTTTACACATCTATCACACTTTACGATCAAGAAATCAAGTGCAGAACCACAAAACTTGGTGATGAACAAATCACAAGAGATATTCCAAACCTCGGTGAAGATGCACTCAAAGATCTTGATGAAAATGGTATTATCAGAATCGGTGCAGAAGTGCATCCAAACGATATCTTGGTTGGAAAAGTTACTCCAAAGGGTGAGACAGAACTTACTCCTGAGGAAAGACTTCTTCGCGCTATCTTTGGCGACAAAGCAAGAGAAGTGCGTGACACATCACTCCGTGTTCAACATGGAAAAGGTGGTGTTGTTGTCGATGTTCAAGTCTTCTCAAAGAAGAATAAAGATGACCTTGAACCAGGCGTAACAATGATGGTTAGAGTTACAGTTGCTCAAAAGAGAAAGATCTCTGTCGGCGATAAAATGGCTGGACGTCACGGAAACAAAGGTGTCGTTTCAATCGTTCTTCCAGAAGCAGATATGCCTTTCATGGCAAATGGTCAACCTCTTGACATCGTGCTCAGCCCTCTTGGTATTCCATCTCGTATGAACATCGGACAGGTTATGGAAGTGCACATGGGTCTTGTTGCCAACGCTCTTGGCTGGAAGATTGCAACTCCTGCTTTTGATGGTGCAACTTCTCAACAAATAAAAGAACTTTTGGTTGAAAACAACTTCCGTCCAGACGGAAAAGTTCAACTCTATGATGGCAGAACAGGTGAGCCTTTTGACAACCTTACAACCATCGGTATGAAATACATGCTCAAACTTGAACACATGGTTGATTCAAAAATCCATGCTCGTTCAATCGGACCTTACGCTCTTATCACTCAACAACCTCTTGGAGGAAAATCTCTCTTCGGTGGACAAAGATTCGGTGAAATGGAGGTTTGGGCTTTGGAGGCTTATGGTGCAAGTCATATCCTTCAAGAAATGCTTACTGTCAAGTCTGACGACCTTAACGGAAGACTTAAAACTTATGAATCAATCATCAAAGGTCTTCCTATTGCTGAGCCAGGAATCCCTGAGTCATTCAAAGTGCTTGTGAAAGAACTTCAAGCCCTTGGACTTGACATCAAGATCTTGACAGAAGGCAACAAAGAAATCTCACTTGCAGAACTTAGTCAAGATGAACAAGACCAAGTATCTATTGCATCTGACACAGAAAACGATCTTAAAGAAATTCTCGACTTTGACGACATGATCGGCGCTGACAATAAAACTGAGGAAGAAAAGAGCGAGGATGAACTTAAAGAAGTCTTTGAAGAAAGCACAAAGAATGACCTTTCAAGCCTTGATTTGTTTGAAGACTTTGGAGATTTTGACGAGGAATAGATTAAAAAAGGGGAATAGTTATGTTTGAACTTAACAACTTCGATTCCATAAGAATTGGAATTGCATCACCTGAGAAAATTCGTGAATGGTCTCATGGTGAAGTGACAAAGCCAGAAACAATCAACTATCGCACACAAAAGCCTGAGAAAGACGGACTTTTCTGTGAGAAGATTTTTGGACCGAGAAAAGACTGGGAATGTCATTGCGGAAAATATAAAAGAGTTCGATATAAAGGTGTTGTCTGTGACAAATGTGGCGTTGAAGTAACAAGAGCAAAAGTCCGTCGTGAAAGAATGGGACATATTGAACTTGCTGCTCCTTGCACTCACATTTGGTTTTTCAGAAATATCCCTTCAAAAATCGGGACCTTGCTTGAAATGACTCCAAAGGCTTTGGAACAAGTGGTATATTATGTTTGCTATGTT
>CAMMTJ010000008.1 GCA_946499835.1 uncultured Bacillota bacterium
CACTTTTTCAACCTTTTTTGCCTTATCTCTCGACACCCCCGCACCCGTTGTGGACATTTTCTTCTTCTTTTGTGAAATTTATCGTTGACTTTTATGTAAAATAAGGTATAATAAATACAACTTTATTTTATAGGAGAGTATTATTATGTTTCTTTATACAGGACGCACTGTTAAAACCAATATATCAAAACAAGATGATATTGATATAATAGTGGAAGACAACCACGGAACAAAATATCCAATAGACAACCTTTTAATAGGCACGGGACTTGAAGAAGACTATGTCTTTGAAGAAGCTAGAATAAATATTGCCACAACAAAGGACATTTCTTACTCTTGTATTTATATGAAGAAAAATGATGATCGACCATATAAACCGCTTATCTTCAATACAACAGTTTTGATGAAGGTAACAAATGTTCCTCGCACCCCTAACATTTTCAATGATATTCATTTTTATCGTCACGCTGTTGAAAGGTGCAACCAAGATCCTGAAAATGAGGTGCTGAAAAATCAACTCAATCATTACCAAGCAAAACTTCGTAAGACACTGGAAATCGATTACCCAAATTGCACTGCTGAGGAAAGAGAAGAAAAATACAATAAAATTGAAAAGTATGTGACCGAAAGAGCAGGAGGCATTCGAACGGACATGAACATGCAATAAAAAGCGCCGAAAATTTCGACGCTTTTTTTTATTAAACAAAAAAAAACTTGCCACTTGGCAAGTTTTACATTTGTGCTTCAATATCCCTAAAAATTCTTTTTCTTGCTTTGTCTGGATCTGAGGCTTTACGTGGCACAGAAAAAACTATTCTATTTTTATTTGCCATTGTGTAACCAGTAGCATATTTTACAATACTTGTTTCAAGCATTTTTCTTTCCTCCATTTATGGCTTTAATATAGCACAAAATTTGCATTTTGTAAATACCTTTTTGAAAAATTTTTTATAAAATATTTTTTCTTTTTTCTACATTTTTTCAGGCACTTCGATGGCAAGGACGCCCAGTGCTTGGACGAGTGCTTTTCTCACAATTTTCAGCAGATTGACAAAACTTGCTTTTTTCTCTTTGTTTGTCTCTGTCAAAATTTTGTGATTGTTGTAAAATGTCGAAAATGCCGATGCCACATCATAGGTTGCGAGAGCCAAATTGTTCAAACTTCTTTCTTTGTAACAAATTTCATAAGATGAGTTCAATTTCAAAATTTTGTTTAAGATTTCCTTTTGCTCATCATTGAAGATTGCAAAGCATTTCTCTTCTTCGCTTGTCTTTGCAAGCAAAGAATTTATTCTGCAAACTGTATATTGAAGGTATGGCCCGCTTTTGCCTTCAAAAGACAAAAATTTGTCAAGATCAAAGACGTAATCTTTTGCAACATTGTTTGACAGATCTCCAAACTTCATCGCTCCCACACCAATTTTTAATGCAAGGGCTCTGTCATATTCAACACCATTGCTTTCAAGTTTTGCACTTGCTTTTTCAATGAGCATATTGATTATATCTTCAAGTTTAAGCGTCCCACCTGAGCGTGTTTTGAAAGGTTTTCCGTCTTTGCCGTTCATTGTGCCATGACCAATATGAACAAGTTGTTGTTTTTCTGGTGAAATGCCTGACATTTTGCAAACTCTGAACACTTGCTCAAAGTGCAAGTTCTGTCTTTGGTCTGTCACATATTCAATGCGGTCAAGGTCATAGAGTTTGTTTCTCATATATATGGTTGCAATATCAGTTGTTGCATAAAGCACTGCACCGTTGTGTTTTTTTATTATGGCAGGTGGCATAGGTTTGTTGTCTTTTTCATTTGCCACATCGACAATAAGTGCACCCTCGCTCTCTCTTGCAAGCCCTTTGTCAGTGATTTGCTTGATTGCATCTTCCACATAATCCATGCAATCGCTTTCGCCATTCCATAGATCAAATTGAGTGCCAAGTGCGTTGTAGTTTTCTTTTATTTTGACAACTGAAACGCGTCTAATTTCTTGATAGATAGAAAAATATGGCTCCTTCTTGTCTTGGATAAACTTTGTCCACTCCTCGGCCTTTTTCTTAAACTCCTCATCCTCTTTTGATCTTGCACTAGCCTGAGGATAGGCTTTGTTGAGCATGTCAAGAGTTATCTCTTTCTTTTCCTTTGATTTTCCAAAATAATAATCTAGGTTGCCGTCTTCATAAAGTTGAAGTTCGTTGAGTCCCATCTGCAACCCCCAGTCGCCAAGATGGACATCGCTTATAACTTCTTCCCCCATGAATTTGTAAAGTCTTTTAAGGCTCTCACCGATTATCGCAGGACGAAGATGCCCAACATGGAGTTCTTTTGCAACATTGGCACCGCCATAATCAAGCAAAACTCTTTGTTTGACTTTATGCTTTGGCACGCCACACCTTTCATCTTCAAAAAGATTTTTTGCCAGATCTTCAAAACCTTTGTCTGTCATCTTGATGTTGATAAAGGCAGGTCTTGCCACCTCAAAAGTGCAAATATTGTTGTTTTCAATTTCTTTGACAATTTTCACAGCCACATCGTATGGATTTTCTTTTGACTGTTTTGCCAGAGAAAAACAACCATTGCACTGAAAGTCACAAAGATCTGGCAAGGCAGAAAAAGATATGCTTAAATTCTCACTCGCATATCCTGCTCTTTGCGCTCCATCTTTAAGTAATTTTTCTATATTATCAATTATCATCTTTTCCCCTAGTCTATCTCTCTTCTTGCTTCCAATGCACGTGAAAGGGTGACTTCATCTGCATATTCAAGATCGCTTCCCATTGCAACGCCTTGCGCAAGTCTTGTCACTTTTACGCCAAGTGGTCTAAGCAGTTTTGCAATATACATGGCAGTGGCGTCACCTTCAACATCTGGGTTGGTCGCCATAATGACTTCTTCCACCTTATCAGATTGCACTCTTTGCAAAAGTTCTCTGATTTTTATATCGTCTGGGCCTCTGCCGTTGAGAGGACTTATCGTGCCGAAAAGCACATGATAAACACCGTCATAATTCTTCACTTTTTCCATAGCCAAAACATCTCTTGGCTCTTTAACCACACAGACAACTTTTCTGTTTCTCTTTGCACAAATTGGGCAAATATCCTTGTCGGTAAAATTGCCACAAACCTTGCAAAATCCTATTTTTGATTTTGCCTGCAAAATTGCATCTGCGAAATTTTTTGCTCTCTCTGTGCTTCCCTCAATGATTGAGTAGGCATAACGTTGTGCATTTTTGTATCCAACGCCTGGCAGAGAACGAAACTGCTCGATCAGTCTTTCAATAAGTTCTTCTTGCATATTACATCATTCCTGGAATTGAAGGCAATTTTTCTTTTTCTGCCCTTGAAATTTGTCCGATAACATCGTTGACAGCAGAAACAACAAGGTCTTCAAGCATTTCAACGTCGTCAGGATCAACAACCTCTTGTTTGATTTTTACTGATTTGAGAGTGCGGTCGCCGAGCATGGTAACCTCAACCATGCCTCCGCCAACAGAAGAATGAAACTCTGTGCAATCAAGTTCTTCTTTCGCCCTCGCCATATCTTCTTGCATCTTTTGTGCTTGTCTCATGATTTGTTGGAAATTTCCTCCGCCAAATCCACCGAAACCACCATAAGCCATATTTATTCACCTCCATAAATTTTTAAGTAATCTCCAAGAGAAGAAGTTAGTTTCGCAATATCTTCATCCGCTGGATCTGTTTTTTCTTCAATTTGCTCTATCTTTAACGACAAGGACAGCCCCTGCCAGCGCAAAGCGCTTTCAATTTCACGCTTGCCTTCGCAAAGCATATCATAAATCATGCCTTCCTTTACGCGAACAACAAGAGTTTCACCCTCAATCTTGACATTAGTAATGTCGCCACAAGCAACGTGCAAAGCGACAAACTTTCGCTCTTTAAGATAAAGCACCACTTTTCCCCAAATGTTCTTTGCACTGTTACTGCCTGAGACCGTTATCATTTGGAGTTTTTTTTTGTTTCTTCGCTAGACTGTCCAAGCATTGCTGACAATGAAAGCGTTTCAAGCAAAAGTCTTGGTGAGAGAGTGTAGCGAAGTTCATTCTCTGCACTTGCAAAAGTTTGAAGATAAGAGATAAGCCTCTTTTCGTCACATCTCTGTGCTTGCTCTTTGAATTTTTCAAACTCCTCTTCTGGCAAGTTCAAAATTGTGTTTGGTTCTTTGCAAGAGAGGGTTATGAGCAAGTTTCTTGCATGCTTTGAAAGTTCTTTCACAAAGACTGACATGTTTTTGCCCATTTTGTCTATCTCGTCAATATAGCCCAGAAGTCCACCAATATCTTTGTCGATCATGAAATCAAAAAACTTCAAAAGCATATCATAATCTGTTGTGCCAAGCACTTTGAGCACATCATTCTTTGTGATTGTGCCATTGCAATATGCACACACGCTGTCCGCAATAGAAAGAGTGTCTCTCACACTTCCTTCGCCAGCAGAAGCAATCATTTTGAGTGCTTCCATGTCATACTTAACCCCTTCTTTGTCAAGCACACCAGTCAAAACTTTGACAAGGTCTGCAATAGAAAGAAGCCTAAAATCAAACCTTACACATCTTGAAAGAATTGTTGCTGGAAGTTTGTGCACCTCTGTGGTTGCCAAAATAAATATGACATGAGAAGGTGGCTCTTCAAGTGTTTTCAAAAGTGCATTAAAAGCGCTATCTGTCAGCATGTGCACTTCGTCTATGATATATACTTTGTATTTTGCACCAACTGGCAAAAATTTGACTTTGTCACGAAGTTCTCTCACATCATCAACACGGTTGTTTGATGCGGCGTCAATTTCAATGATGTTTATATCATTTTCTTTTTCAAGACGCTTGCAAGTTTCGCATTCTCCACATGGTGAACCATTTTGGTTGTTTTCGCAGTTTACCGCCTTTGCAAATATTCTCGCAACCGAAGTCTTGCCAATTCCACGAGAGCCTGTGAAAAGATATGCGTGCCCTATCTTGCCACTTGCAATTTGATTTTCAATGGCACGAGTTATATGCTCTTGTCCAACGACCTCTTCAAATGTCTTTGGGCGATATTTTCTGTAAAGTGCAAGATGCTCCATATTTTCTCCTTGAAAGAATTATACAACAAATTGCCTCTTTTTGCAAAGAAAATATTGCACCTTTTGATAACTTGTTTTTCTGTTTTTGTCTAAAAAAAGAAATCTTCTTTTCAAGAAGACTTCTCTTTAACATTTGCTGATCATTCGAAGAAATGCCTGTGCGTCAAGACAAGCCCCGCCAACAAGCACTCCGTTAAGCCCTTCGGCGTTGTAAATTGACGTGATGTTTTTGCCGTTCAAACTTCCGCCATAGACAACTTCAATTTCCTTTCCGGCTTTTTCTGAGAAGTTGTTTTCAACTGCTTTGCGAATTGCCTTAACGCCATACTCAATATCTTTCACGCTTGCAGTTTTTCCGCTTCCAATTGCCCATACTGGCTCATAGGCGATTATGATATTTTCAAGTTCGTTTTCATACAGTCCTTTCAAACATTCATCAATCTGTGCAGTGAGAGATGCCACCGTTTTAAGAGTGTTTTTCTCAACCAAACTCTCACCTACGCACAAGATGACTTGCAAACCATTTTTGAGAGCGATCTTTATTTTCTTGTTGATTGCCTGTCCACTTTCCTTAAACCTGCTTCTTCTTTCGCTGTGACCGACAATAACTCTCTTGACTCCACAACCTTTGAGCATACGCCCACTGATCTCTCCAGTCAAAAGCCCCTCTTCCTCTTCGGCGATGTTTTGTGCACCAAGCGTGATATCTGTGCCTGAAAGCATCATCTTGCCAAGATTGAGAGATGTGTAAGGCAAGCAAATTGTCAGCCTCTTGTCAACCAATGCACTTGCTTTTGAGATTATGCTGGCAAGGTAAAATTTGCTCTCCTCTGGCGTTTGATTCATTTTGATATTTGCAATGATATGTTTTTTCATCTTATCTTCTCCTGAATAACATCGATGCATGGAAGTGATCCATCTTCAAGATATTTGAGAGTGGCACCACCACCTGTTGAAAGAAAATCGATTTTGCCAGCATAACCACTCTTCTTGACAGCGCTGACACTGTCTCCCCCACCAACGATTGAATAAGCACTGCTTTGTGCCACTGCCTTTGCGATCTTGTTGGTGCCATCTTTGAACTTCTCATCTTCATAAAGCCCAAGTGGCCCATTCCAGAATATCTGTCCTGCACCTTTTATCTCTTTTTCAAAAAGTTCAATTGTCTTTGGGCCGATATCACAGCCGATCATGTCGTCAACCATTTTGTCAACCACAAACTTCTTCTTTTTCTTATCTCCTTCTCTTATCACAACATGATCGACAGGCAAAAGCAACTTTTTGCCTTTTTCTTCTGCCGATTTTATTATCTCCTGTGCGTCAACAACGTTTTCATGATATACAATAGAGTTTCCAACAGCCACACCAGATGCAACCAAGAAAGTGTATGCCATTGCTCCACCAATCATGAGAGTGTCACAAATTTCAACAAACTTTTTGAGGATTTTTATCTTGCTTGAAACTTTTGCGCCACCCACAATAACCACAAAAGGATGTTTTGGATTTTCCATTGAATCGGTAAGAGTTGTCATTTCTTTTTCCATCAAAAGACCGATTGCATTTGGCAAAATTCTTGCCACACCATAATTTGAAGCGTGTTTCCTGTGAGCCACACCAAAGGCATCATCAACATAAAGGTCGCCGAGGGAAGCAATTTCTTTTGCAAATTTCATATCGCATGCCGTTTCTTCTGGATAAAATCGAAGATTTTCAAGAAGAAGAACATCTCCATCTTGCATAATTTTTATTCTATCTTTTGCCTCTTGTCCAATGACAGTATTGCAAAAATATACTTTGCATGAGAGTTTTTCCATAAGGATCAAACTTATCTGCCAAAGTGACTTGCGAATTTCATAACCCTCTGGTCTGCCAAGGTGAGACATAACAACCACTTTTGCCCCTTGCTCAGAGAGATACTTGATTGTTGGAAGTGCTTGGTCAATTCTTGTGGTGTCAAGTATTCTTCCGGCATTGTCAAGTGGAACATTGAAGTCCACCCTCACGAGCACAACTTTACCTTTGAGATTGACAAGGTCTTTTACAGTCCTTTTCATGATTCCTCCTCATCTTACAAGAAAAGAATAGCATTTTTTTGCGTAAAGGGAAAATGATTTTGCCTCTATTTTGTTATTCTTCAAAAAATTTTTTCAAAACTGCCAAACTTTGATCGATGCTAGGGCTTGTTGCAAGTTCCAACCTTATTGCACTGCCACCAACCTCTCCAAGAGTATACCAAAGAAAGTGTTTTCGCATATAAAGTGTGAGCCAGTCTTCATCATAATACTTTCGCAAAGTCTCAACATGAGCCTTAATCACTTCAAATTTATTGACCGAAGAGGTGTCTTTTCCAAGCAATTGAGCGAAAATCCAAGGCTTGCCTTGTGCACCTCTGCCCACCATAACTCCATCAACCCCTGTTTTAAGCATTTGCTGATAACTTTGCCTGTCCACCACATCGCCATTGCCTATAAGCGGAATAGTGAGCACACTTTTCAGTTTTGCGATTGCCTCATAGTCTGCCTTTCCGCTGTAACCTTGTTCGACAGTGCGTGCGTGCAAAGTCACAAAACTTGCGCCACTCTCTTCACACATCCTGCCAAAATCAACAAAGTTTTTGCTGTGAAAACCAAGCCTAAACTTGACTGAAACAGGTCTATCTGTGGCATTGACGCAGGCTGAAACAATCTCACCAGCAAGACTGGGCTTGTCCATAAGAGAAGCACCCTCGCCATTTTTGAGTATCTTTGGCGCAGGACAACCCATATTTATATCAATGACATCATAATGAGCAAGCAGTGGATTTTCCACCGCTTTTGCCATAACATCACTCTCATGCCCAAAAATCTGCCCTATCTTTATTTTT
The DNA here is from genome assembly GCA_946499835.1 of uncultured Bacillota bacterium. Taxonomy (GTDB): domain Bacteria; phylum Bacillota; class Clostridia; order Christensenellales; family UBA1242; genus Caccovivens. The sequence continues at coordinate 7,931 of CAMMTJ010000008.1, forward strand.
TCAAGAGGAGAGACAATTGTCATAAGTTTTGTTTTCTTTGGATTGTGCATCATTGCCCTTGCTGACAACATTTCACTGACTGATGCATCTGCACCAAAAATGCAACATTGCTCACGAAAGCCAATGTCACTCACTCCTGCCATAGGTGCAATAAACAAATTGTTGCCAAAATCAATGTTTTTTATTTTCACAAAAGTATTTTATCAAACTTGCCCCTGTTTTTCAAAACGTTTTTTTGTTTTGCTTTTTTCTTCCAGCCAAACTGCCTTTTATCATAACCCAATATTTCCTAAGTATAGGCAATGTCAATACAACATAAATCGCACCGCCCAAAACAACTGCAAGCAAGAGAGAAAGTATGTTTGATAAATGAGAAAAAGATAGGAAAATCTTCACACCCAAATACATGACCACCGCTGATAATAGTGGCGTCAACACCTCAAAGTATGGCAAGTGCACAAGGTTTTTGAGTTTGATCAAGACCAAGATAAGCACAATCAAAGACAAAAATATGTTGGAAAGTGGCAAAGCAATAATTCCAATCTCGCTTATTGCTGCAAGAAAATATACAGTGACCACTTTGACAATTCCACCCAAAATCATTGTGACAAGATAATATTTGAAATGTCCTGTTGCCTGCAAAATGGAAAGATAAAACTGCATAACTGCCGACAAAATTATGCTTATACCTCCCCAAAAAGAAAGTTCTTTTGCTACCAAAAGATATCCCTCAATAACATTTGGATAGACAAGAGAATAAATATTTCCACTTATCACCATAACGCCAAAAACCAGTGGTAAAAGAAGATACCACATAAGACAAAAAGCCTTGCCAGCACTTGCCTTTGCACCTTCCAAATTGCCCTGTCCTGCAAGGAAAGAAATGTTTGGCAAAAGTGCGGTGGCAACTGAAAATGAAATGATAAGCGGAAAATTGAGTATGGCACCAACAACACCAGTTTGGAGTCCAAAAAGGGCTGTGGCACTCTCTTCACTGAAACCGGCTTTTACCAGTCTGGACGTGATGATGAGAGAGTCAAAAGTATGTGTGAATGGCACAATGGCGCTGGAAAAAGTCAGTGGAATGACTGCTGAGAAAAAGGTTTTTGAAAGCCCTTGTGAAAAGTCAACTTTTATCTTAACCGTCTTGCTGTATGAGACAAGCAAAAACAAAAATGCCACAACTTCACTGACAACCATGCCCAAAAAAGCACCAAAAACACCTTGTGCAGCCCCATAACGAGAAAAAAAGTATGCAAAAAAAAGACCGCAGACGAACTTGAAAACCTGTTCCAGTATTTGACTGATCGCCGTTGGCGTCATGTTCTCATAACCTTGAAAGACACCACGGAAGACACCTATAAGCGCAGACAAAGGAATCAGGGCAAAGAAAAGATAGTATGAAGCATAACCTTGTCCAATTCCTTGAACGGAAGCAATAGATCTTGCAAAAAGGAAAATAAAAAGAGCAAGAATAAGAGAAAGGGAAAGAGTGAAAACTAATGAAGAGGCAATATATTTTTTGACACTTGCCTCCTCACCGCTTGCCCTCGCCGAAGAAACAAGTTTTGACAAGGTCACTGACACACCGCTTGTCACCAAAACAAGAAGCAGCGAATATAAAGACATTATCATTTGAAAAATACCTATTCCCTCTATTCCGACAATGTTTGTAAGTGGCAAACGAAAAAGTGCACCAAAAAATTTGCAAACCACACCGCTTACAATAAGAACAAAAGCACCTTTTCCAACACTTTTTTTCATAAAAATAGGTTGCACTCAACAAGAAAAATTATGCAAATGTCGAAAAAGGGTCTTTACAAACAGAAGTATTTGTGATATATTATAGGTGAAAATATCGAAACAGGAGATGTTGATATGGCAGGAAAAGACCTTAAATTGTTTAATGAAGAAATTTTGGCTCGTTACACAGACGCGGCAACACGTGAAGATATGCGTGAAAAAAATTGCCTTTGCATAACTTTTTTAGGTTATTTGCTCACTCGTGAAGAAACAGACAAGGCTCTAGTTCATAGGCAACGTATTTACAATGCGTTGGGAAATAAAAATCGACCAGGCGAAGAATCAAGTTATCAAAAAGCACTCAATGTGTTTATTTCAAAAAAAGAGGCTTTCAAAAATTCTAATTTTGTTCAAGAATTGATAAATTTGTTTAGACTTAACAATAAAAAACCCGGTGAAGAAATGTCTTTGCTCAATAGATACTTTTCTGCAACCGGCGAAAATATCGACTATACAAAGGTTGAGGAACCAAATATTATAGAAGTGGCAAAACTTTTCGATGAGGCTTTTGGAAACGAACCAAAATTTGTTGAGGTGGATAAAAAAGTTGCACAAATGTTGGTCAACACACAGAACGCAATGAAAACCTGGGGAGGAAGAGAAGGCGGCTCTGAAATGCGTATATAAAAAGACAGCAATTGCTGTCTTTTTTTTACATACCGCCCAATTCGCTATTTAATAAATTCCTAGTATTTTCTTCAGAGGACATGTTTATCTCATTTATATCAATTCCAACATTTTGTTCGGGAGAGGTCTGTGTGTTTCCAAGTTCTCCATCAGCAAGTGCTTCTTTTTTCTCCTGTGTCGCTTCGCTAATTTCTCCTAAAACACTATTGGCAACCACCTCCTCACCTTTTTCATTAGAATTTGCTTCCGTGCCACCCATGTCATCAAGTATTTCAGAAAGCAAACTCTCTGCTTTTCCTCCCTCCGTCTCTGGCTTTGGTGCTGGTTCAGGCTGAGGTTGTGGATTGTTCACAGGAGGAATATTTGCCTCGGCAGTTGCCGTGGCAGTTGCACCATTTGTGGCATTTACCCCTGCCGATTTTCCTGTCTGACCTTTTTCTACTATGATCGTTCTTCCGCCATTTGCATATGAAGGAGCGCTTTCCTTTTTCTTGTCATCTTTTTTATCTTTCTTTTTGGCTTTTGGCTTGGCTTTTGCTTTGTTGCCACCGCTCTTGCCTCCGCCAGACGAACTTCCGCCACCAGAAGAAGCACTTTTTCCGGCTGGCTTGCCTTTTGCTGGCATGGCTGGGGCTGCTGTTTTTTCTGGCGCTTTTTTCTTTGCTGAGACTTCAACAAATTGTCCTTGATAATTTTTTCTCATCTCTTCAACTTTCTTGACTGGCTCAACAAAGGTTTTGAGATTTTTCTGCAAATCTTCTTTTTTTATTGGCAATTTTTCATAGCCACCATGCTTTTGAATGGACTGATCCAAAATCTTGCGAAGTTTTGTATATTTTTTGTTGACTGACATGTCAATAACAATGTCTTTCTTTGATTTTTTCTTTTGGTCAGACTTCTCTTCTTTGGACTCCTCTTCTTCCATCTTTTTTTGCGCTTCTTTGAAATCGGTCAAGATTTCTTGACCTTTTTCCCCTGCCTTTTCAAGCAATTCAAGCATACGCAAAACATAGATCTGCGAGCCAAGTTCAATAAGTTCATCCAAAAATATTCCGTTCTCTTTTTGTCCATGCAAAAGTATGGCAACTTGTGGAATGTCAGTCTCATGCAAATCGCCTGCACTGTCCACCAAATTGAAGGCTGTTTTGACCTTTATATTGAAATCTCCATTTATCACTTCTTCAAATGAAGCCACAAACGTTGAAAACTGCCCTCTTTGTTGTCCGTCCAAATAGTCTTCTATGAGATAGAGTATTGCTCTTGCCTTGTTTTCTGCAAGTTTCTCAACAACAATCTTGAAATTGAAGTTTTTGTTCATATATGAATTGCTTGCATAAAAAACACCTTCCTCAACCAAGGCAATTTCTTTCTCCATTTGAACAAGGTCTTTTTTTATGTCATTTTGAAGATAATATTTTCCATCATCGCGGAATTTTCCCACAAGGTGATTTGCATCACAAAATTCACGCAAACATATTTTCAAATAATCTATTACCACAGGGTCAGAAAAGACTTCATCACTAGAAAAAAGTTTGAAGGTTTTTGTCTCTTTTTTTTCTTCTTGCGTCTCCGCCTGCCCAGCGAGGTTTATCTTTTCGTCCATAAAAAGATTATACACCACTTTCTACCCAAAAATCAACATAAAAAAGATTTTTATTATTTTTTCAAAAAACTTACGCACAAAGGCATTTCTTTTATGGCATTGAGAGTTATGCCGTTTGACACGCATTTGCCACCATGATTAAATAAACACTTTGCCTTGCAATCAATAGACATCGTTTTGCTGTCTCTTTGCGGTGCATACTCGGGCGTAACTTCCAAAAGTCTTTTTGTGGCATCTTTTTTCTTGACCTCACCTTCTTGATAGGTGGAACAAGCAACTTTTTGCGTTATTGAAATTCCCTTAGCCTTGCAAGTATATCTATCATTAAATTTACACTCAGTTTTTCTGCATCTTATATCCACATTCTCACCTCGCGATAATTATTTCCTTTTGTTTGACTTTTAACCAGAAAAAAGTTAATATATTCATAACAAGGGGAAATAAAATGAAAGTAGTTTTACTCAAAGATGTGAAAGGCACAGGCAAAAAGGGAGAGATAAAAGAAGTTTCAGACGGATACGCAAAAAACTTTCTCCTAAAAAATGGTTCTGCCAAAGTGGCAAACGCCAGTGCTTTGAATGAGAATGCGATGAGAAAAGAATCTGACGCATATCATAAAGAAATGGAAAAACAAAGTGCGATTGAACTTGGACAAAAACTCAAAGAAAAAACAATCACACTTGCAATAAAATGTGGTGAAAATGGCAAAACTTTTGGTTCTGTCACATCAAAGGAAATTGTCGAAGCACTCAAAAAAGAAGGCTTTGAAATTGACAAAAGAAAGATAGAACTTGACGGGCCAATCAAAGCAATTGGCACTTATCGAATAACGATAAGACTTCACAGCGAAGTTTCTGTGAAAATAAATTTGGAAATTGAGGCAATATAATAATAGAGGCATTATGAAAAGATTGAAAATCTTGCATGTGGTAGAAAATTTCTATCCCATTTACGGTGGGGTAACCTCTGTTGTTGATGGTCTGTGTGAAAGTTTGTCACAATTTGCCGATGTGACAGTTGCAACTGTTGAGGCTGATCTCAAAAAAGGAGAAGTTTTCAAAGAACTGCAAAGAAGTTACAAAATCGTAAGATGCAAAGGTTACAAAAACAAATTGACTGGTGATATGGTTGCCTGCCCTGCCTCCGACAAATATTTCCGCACTTTTATCAAAGAGGGCGATTTTGACATAATTCATTGTCATTTTCCTCTGGCTCTTGCCTCTTACGTTTCTCGCATAGCAAGAAAAAGAGGGATTCCTGTCATTCAAACAATCCACAGTTTGTATTGGTATGACATTGAAAATTTTATCAAATGCAAACCACTTGCCGACATTGCAACAAGAATTGCCGTTGCAAGAATTCAAAAAAATGCCGATTATATTTGGGCGGTATCACAATTTTGCAAAGACTTTTTGCGTAATTATGGTCTTAAAGGCAAGGTTGAGGTTGTTTACAACTGCACCGAGCAAGAAGTCTTCAACAAAGAAAAACTTTCTCACGCCTCTTTTGCAAACGTCAAAAAACACAAATTGACCTTGCTGACTGTTGGACGGCTTGTAAAAATAAAAAATCTCGACCTGATTCTAGACAGTTTGCATCTTTTGAAAAACGACAATCTTGACATTCACACATATATCGTTGGAAGCGGAGCAACTGAAAAACATCTTCGTGCAAAAGTGACAAAACTTGGTCTTGAAGAGCAAGTCACATTTACTGGGCCTATAACAGACAAAAATGTTCTTGCAAACTTTTATAGAGCATCCGATCTTGTTTTGTTCCCTTCATGTGCAGATAGTGCTGGACTTATTCATGTTGAAGGTGCGATGTATGGCAAGCCTACACTTGCAATAGAAAACACAGCAATTTCAGAAAAAATCAAAGATGGAATAAATGGACTGGTAAGCAAGAACAACGCATTAGATTTTTCAAACAAAATTCGTTATGCCTATCAAAACAAAGAAAAACTTTTGAAAATGGGAGAAAACGCAAAGTCAAGTTTGGTAAGACTTTACTCCGACCCAGCAGTCGCCATGGAATTATATCAAAAATATTGTTCGGCAGTTACCCTTTTCACAAAAAATCAATATATTTTTGGAAAAGAGAGAGCAATCATCAAAAAGCAAATATAACAAAAAAAGCAGAACTCTTGTTCTGCCTTTTTTATGCGTTTGCAAGTTTGTCGGCACGATCTTTGACAATAAGCGCCTCAATGAATTGGTCGATATCGCCATTGAGCACACCTTCAATATCATAAGAACTAACATTTACTCTATGATCTGTCACTCTGCCTTGTGGATAGTTGTAAGTGCGGACTCTTTCCGACCTGTCCCCTGTGCCTACTTGACTTTTGCGTTGCTCTTTATACTCACTCTCTTGTTGTGATTGAAAATAGTCATACACTTTTGCTCTCAAAATTGACATTGCTTTCTCTTTGTTTTTCAGTTGTGATCTCTCATCTTGACAAGCAACGACAATTCCTGTTGGAATGTGGGTTATGCGAATGGCTGACTCCGTTTTGTTGACGTGCTGACCACCTGCACCAGAAGAACGATATGTGTCAATTTTCAAATCTTTGTCATCAATTTCAACATCGACATCTTCAACCTCTGGAAGCACTGCAACAGTTGAGGTTGAGGTATGTATTCTTCCTTGCGATTCGGTTTCAGGCACTCTTTGCACACGGTGAACACCGCTTTCATATTTCAGTCTTGCATAAGCACCTTTTCCTTTAACAAGAAAGGTCACTTCTTTTATTCCACCAAGTTCTGTTTCCGAAATGTCAAGCACCTCAGTTTTCCAGTGATGTTTTTCTGCATAATATTTATACATCCTGAAAAGCACGCCACAAAAAAGTGATGACTCCTCTCCGCCAGCAGCCGAACGAATTTCAATAATGCAGTTGTTGTCGTCATTGACATCTTTTGGAAGAAGAAGTATTTTGATTTGTTCAATCTTGTCTTCAATTTGCTCTTTGAGTTTTCCAATTTCATGGTAGAAAAGATCTTTCATTTCATGATCTTTTTCTTTTTCATAGTCTTGCTCGCAGTTTTGGTAATCGCTGACAAGTTTTTGCAGTTCATCATGAGCAAGGGCTATATCTTCAAGCAAAGATCTTTCTTTGACAAGTTTTTTCCACTGCTTATTGTCCGCAATGACCGCTGGATCAGAAACCAGTCCTGTAAGTTCATCAAAGCGCTCTTTTGACTTCTGTGTTTTTTCCAAAATATCATTTCCCAATTTTTCCATAAACAATCCTTTCAATGTTATTATAATCTTTTATCACTTTTATTTCAACAAAATGAGCATCTCTGAGCATATTTGCAACCTCTTTTGCCTGTCCTTGCCCAACTTCCAAGAAAATTGCACCATTTTTGTTTAAGTGCTTAGGCGCTTCTTTTGCAATTTTTCTGTAAAATTCAAGTCCATCACTTCCACCATCAAGTGCCAGTTTTGGATCATAATTTTTGACTTCTTTGTCAAGTTTTTCAATGTCCCCGCTCCTCACATAAGGCGGATTGGACAAGATAAGATCAAACTTCCTTTTTTTGAGTTTTGCAAATAGGTCAGATTGCACAAATTCCACATGGGCATCATTCTTTTTTGCGTTGCCCTCAGCAATCGCAAGTGCCTGCTTGGAAATATCTGTTGCCGTAACCTTTGTTTTTGAATTTAATGCAACGGCTATTGCAATAGCGCCACTGCCTGTGCACAAATCACAAACCTCATCCAAATTCTCTTGCTTTATCACTTTGAGCGCATTCTCAACAAGAATTTCTGTTTCCATGCGAGGAGAAAGCACTTTTTTGTTTACATCAAGCCTTATGCCGTAAAATTCAACGAACCCGAATATGCTTGAAATCGGCTCTCCTTTTGCACGCCTATTTGTGGCACGCATAATATCTGCATACTCCTTTTGCGAAATTGAACGCAAAAGTTTGACTTCTCCTCTGCCTATACCAAGCACATTTGCAATGATCCAGTCATAGTCACTCTCATCGCAATTTTCATTTGTGCTTAACCTTGTTTGCATTTCTGCCAAAAGTGCAGAAATTGGTATTCTTTCGCTTTCTACTTCACTGTATTCCTCTTCAAACTTTTGTTCAATAAGCACCGCTCTCACCACCTCTATATGAGTTATTGATGGCCGAATAAAAACAAGCATAGAAAAGAGATTGACAATGTCTTTTGGCCATTTCATTTTGCTTTTTGTCACAAGGAAAAAGATTTCATAGAGAATTGCAAGGCAGGCAAGAAAAATTGCAATGTTTGCAAGCATCCCCCAAAAAACTCCTATCCTGACTGAAATCAATGATACCATAAAAACAGAAAACAATAAAGCAAAAAAAGTGAAATTCAAAAAGTTTAATGGTGCATAGATTGATGTTTTTTCAAAATCGCCATTTTCTCTAAGCCAGTTTTCCGCTTTTCCGCACGCACCATTGAAACGATATATCTCTTGCATAAAAGGTGCAAATCTCAACACAAGCATGGTGAGCAATAACAGCACAGTCCTAAGCAGTGCAAGCACAAATGTGAAAAGATAGTAGTCATCTTCTGGCAAGATAAATTTTTTGAGAAAGTATGACGGCATAAGCCCAATCACAAAAAGGGCAAACAGAAGGGCAAAGATAAGGCTTGCAAAAAACATGATATAGTTTGAAGCAAACCAAAGTCCCTTTGCAACCTGAGCGGATGAATTTTGACCTCTTCCACTTTCCTTTTCAAGTGCTTGTCCCTTGAAAAACACTTTACCCATGCTGGTAAGTCCAAAAAAGAAAAAGGTTATCCCTCTCAAAAAAGGAATCTTCATAAACGGTGCTTTTTTCACCCTCAACTTTCCAACTTTTTTGTTCCCATATTGATTGACTATGGCAACGCTCATTTTTTGCTCTTCCACAACTCCTATTCCGTTGCCACTGGGGAAAAACATCTTATTCATGTGGAAAATATTGCCATTTTGAAAGTGTTTTACTCCCTTTCTTTCCTTTTTGGAGAGAAAATTTTTCTCTTTCTATTTTTCCTTTCGCCAAAAATGTGGAAAAGTCTTGCTTTTGTGTGGATAAATAAAAAACTCTCTCTAAAAAGAGAGGGCTTTTTTATAAACCATATTTGTTTTTGAATTTTTCAACGTTACCGCTGGCGTCAACAACCTTTTTCTTCTCAGTGAAGAATGGGTGGCATTTGTTGCAAATGTCGATTGAAATTTTGTCGCCTTTGCAATTTGACTTTGTCTTGAAAGTATTGCCACAAGCACAAACTACGGTAACTTCATGATAGTCTGGATGTATTTCCTTTTTCATATCAATAGTCCCCTTTTAATTAAATTTTAGTCTCCAACATATGGAAGAAGCGCAACATTTCTTGCTCTTTTGATTGCAAGAGAAAGTTGTCTTTGGTGATGTGCACAAACACCTGTTTGGCGTCTTGGCAAGATTTTGCCTTTTTCAGTGATGTATTTTCTGATTTTTGCAACATCTTTATAATCAATTTCCTTTTCCCCAGCAACACAGAAAGCACAAACTTTCTTCTTTGCAGGCTTGCGGAATTTCTTTACAACAACCTTTTCTTCGCTTTTAACTGCTTCGCTCATAAAGATAAAAGCCTCCTTTTATTAGAATGGTAAACTATCGTCATCATCGATAGGTTCAAGTTCTGATGTAGTTTTCTTTGGAGCAGAAGTTTCTCTTGGAGGAATATCTCCGCCTTCACTTGGTCTGCTTCCCAAAAATTCAACATCTTCTGCGACAATGTCAGTCACATATCTTTTTGACCCGTCATTTGCTTCATAGGTAGAGTTTTGAAGTCTGCCGATAACCAAACATTTTGAACCTTTTTTCAAAAATCTGTGGCAGTTTTCAGCACGGTTTCTCCAAACAGTAACGTTGAAGAAATCAGCCTCTCTTTCTCCCTCAGAGTTTTGGAAGTTTCTTTGAACAGCGATTGAAAATCTGCAAACGCTGACTCCTGAATTTGTGGTTGAAAGTTCTGGGTCTCTTGTTAAGTTTCCTGTCAAAATAACTTTATTCATAATTTTTCTCCTATTTCGCCCTATTTTCTAACAAACATTTGACGAACAATTCCTTCTGTGATGTTCATGAGTTTGCCCATCGCATCAACTTCTTTTGGATCAAGTTCGATATTCATAAGAACATAGAACCCTTCTGTTTTGAAATTGATTGGATAAGCAAGTTTCTTCATGCCCCACTTGTCAATCCCACTGACAACTCCGCCTTTTTGCTCAACATATGAAGCAAACTTTTTGATAAGCGCTTCGCGAGCCTCTTCGGCAACGTCAGAAGAAATGATGTAGAGAAGTTCATACTTATTCATACAACAACCTCCTTTTGGACTAAATGGTTTTTTCTTTTCTGCAAGAAAAAACAAGGACAGTTTTCACTGCTGATTATGATTATATCCAAAACTCCATGTTTTGTCAAGAAAAATTTGCAAAGAGAGTGTTAAAGAAAAAAGCAGGATTTTTCCTGCTTTTTTTCTAACTATTTGCAAGTTCTTCCATTTTCTTTTTGTTGCGTCTTCTTACAAGAAGAATAATCAAGAGAATGAGAAGAATGAGAAGAATGATTCCACCTGCAACAGACAATCCGATAATAAGGGCATTGTTTGTTATAAGAATTTGTGCATCCTCTGTCATGAACCAGAACAGACCATTATATGATGTTGTTGGGTTTGAATAAACCATATAATGTTCAAGGTTTTCAATTGCATAAACATCGAAATTGAATGTTCCAGAGAATGGATTTTCTTCTGTGCCGATTGGCTCCCAGAATCTGCCGTCCATGTCAAGATTGTCAACAAGCAGATAGTAAGCGCTTGCATAATATTCATTGCCTTCATCATTGATCATGTAAGCCATGTATGCAAGATCTTCTCTTGTTGCAATAATGAATGGGCTTGCCTCTGTTCCTTCCCCTGAAAGTCCGTCTACACGATAGTCTGTCCAGACATCTCTCTCAAAGTTTACGATGATTGAAATTGCTTCGCCAAGGTCAGGCTTGTATTCATTGAGGATTGAAGTTTGAATTTCAATTCTTGAAGAAACTGGGTTGAATCCTGAGCCAATGGTGTCATAATCAAGGATATGTATGCCTTGTGAAACGATAGCAACGTAACCTACTCTATAATTTGGTTGCAATGCCACTTCAAGGAAGAAGGTGTTTCCATAAAGAATTCCTTCAATCAAAGATCCTGTTGTTATGTTGTGAGAATTGCCTTCTGCATCTCTGTAAGTAAGAGTGCCAGCATTTTCAATTGATTGACTGTCTTCTTCCATTCTCACATCAAATCTAAATGAAATGTTAGTTGAAGTGCCAACAGGTCTCAAAAGAATAACACTTGAATGCAATGCTCCGTCATAAGATGTAAGGTCTTCTGCCAAAACAGTATAGAAGTATGTTTGTGATGCTATGTCATATCTTGGAGTTACGCCCTCCCAAATCACACCATAGCCATATTCACTTTCAACTTGAATTTGAATTTGACTTCCAACATGTGCTGTGATTTCAGAAGAGATATCTTGCTCAGCACCATTAACTCTGAATGACACGATTGAGCCAAGTCCAGTCAAGCCAGATGTGTCCACAATTATTCCAACCTCATCGCCCTCAAAGACTGCTTTAAGAGAAAGTGGTTGAAGTGATGGAGTGAATGTGTAAGTCCATGTGCTTGTTCCGTCAGCATTGACTCTTTCTGTGCCCTTTTCACCAAAGGCTTCTCCGTCTGCTGTGAACCAACCAACAAAGTTGTATCCTCTGTTCTCACTTGCAACAAGTGAAATATCTTTGCTTGGATCAAATGCACCATTTGCGCCAAGATTTGTTCCATCTTGCCAGAGTGAAACTGTTCCACCAACGTTTTCAACTGAAAGAGTGAAGTTCAATCTATAAACAGCACTGATTGTCACTTCTCCTGCCTCAGAAATATAATTTATCTCTTCGGTTGTATGAGTCAATTCTTGTCCATCACGATTTACAATCCATTTAACGAAGGTGAATCCTTCAAATGGATAAGCACGAAGTCCAATCTCAACTCCTTCAAGGATTTCTGCATAATATTTGTCATTTGCATAAGTCCAAGAGGTGTCTGCTCCAAGGTTGTAGATGATGTCTTTGATGCTTATATCCACAAGTCCTTTAAGTTCTGGTGGAATGAAGTCGATTGTCACTTTTTCTTTATCAAATGACCAAGAAGCGTAAAGTGAGAATGTCTGAGTGGTTTGATCGAAGTTTGGTGAAACAACATAGGTTGTTCCGTTCCAAGTATAACCACTTTCAAGCCATGTCATTCCAGTTGGAACGCTTCCGTCAGCATTGACGTATCTTGTTCCCTGACCTGTCTCAAATGTGTAATATCCTTGCAATGTGTAACCTTCTCTTGCCACTAAGATTTGAGAAAGAACTTCTTGTGGTATATTAAGTGCTTGGCCATAAGTGATTCCGCTTATGCTTGCAAGAACCACGCCTTCACTTACAAAGTTAAGGTTGTAAACTTTTGGTGTGACATAAATGATAATCTCGCCATTTGCATTGATTGCATTTATGTTCATGGTCACTCTTTGAGTATAACCTGTTGTAAATCCAGGATCTGTAATCTCTCCAAATGTAACATTGTCACCAAGAGATTCGCTGATGCTTGCGCTTATCTCCTCGCCATTCATTTTAAGTGAGTAGTTGAATCCAAGATTGATTGTAAGCGTTGCGTTTGCTGATGTAACTGCGTAGAAGTAAATGTTTGATCCATTGTTGATTGGCGCATTTACAAGGGCGCTTGATGTGTCAACAGAAATTGAACCTGCTGGAACATCTACGCCGTCCTCTGTTTGGAACTTAACAGTCACAAGATTTGAATTTGCAACAAATGTTCCGTTGATACGCAAGCCTTCACTCACTCTTGAAATTGAGAAGAAGACTTCGCTGTCCGTTCTTCTAATTTCATTGATAACTGCATTTTGCATGCCAGCGATTGAAGATGTGTCTACTGTGAAGGTGTATCCTTCATTTATTCTTGCGATAAAGTAAAGTGTGTCATCTGTCTTTGCTGCAAGTCTGTAATTTGCTCCTTCAACAAGACCGATTTCATCGTTAGGATCAAGATATGTGTTCTCTGTTGTCCAGTCAACAACTGTGCCGTCCTCATCAGCGAGCAAGATTTGTCCGCCGACATTTGTGCCGTAATTTCTTTGAAGTGCAATTCTCAAAATGCCTTGAACGTAAACGTCAATATCATTTGCAACATATGTCACTTCAATTCTGTCAGGCACGCCAGCCTCAACAGGAATTGTGATAACTGCACCACCATTTTCGTCTGGTTGAACATATTTTGTCCAAGCATCAGGCACTGGCTGTCCTTCTCTTGTGAAGGTGATTGTATCACTTGTCACTGAGTAGCCAGCATGTGGAGTTACTCTAATTACGAGGTTGTTTCCAAAACTTACAATTCCACTTGTTGAATCATTTTCAATCAGTGTTCGATCTTGATCATCGTCACCACCCCAGTTGTAAGTCAAAGTTCCGTTTGCACCATTTGTGATGCTTACTTCACTTTCTGCCAATCCAAAGTGTGCAATAAGTTGAAGAACGCCGTCTGTGAGATTGTTTTCAAGATATGTTCTTACGCTTTCATTTGCAAAGAAAGTATATGGGTTATCGGTTGAAATGAGTGTGTCACCGATATACCAACCAGCAAATACATAACCTTCATTTGCAGTAGCGCCGAACTCTGATGAAGATCCAAATCTCATTGTCACAACTTCTTCACTTGTCACAGAGCCAAGATCTGCATTTTCAGAGATTGATTGAACGCTATATTCTCTCTCCTCTGATGTGATTGTTATTTGAAGATTTTCATCAATTCCACTGACAACGAATGTTCTTCTATAAGTCTTTGTTTCGTCATCAAATGTTTCTTCTTGTGGACTAACAGATGCTGTTGACCCTTCTTGAAGAGTGAGACTCGCGTTGTGATATCCATATCTAAGGTTTACCACAATTGTGAGCGACTCACCTGTGCGAACTGAAACGCTTCCACCAGCAACATTTACGCTTTGGCTGTTTGCCCAAATGCTTGCCACTCTTGAAGAATTGTCACCAAAAGTGACTGTGTTTGCGTTTGGCGTTGGAGATATAGTAAGAGAAGCATCTCCTGTGAATCCACTCCAAACAACTGTAACGTTTCCGTCTTGATATGTTGTTTCAATATTTCCACGTCCGCTAAGAGAAATTGTGCTTTGTCCTTCAACAAATGAATATCCCTTTGATGGAGCGAAAGTGATTGAGACTGTTTGTCCTGTCAAAGATGTGATAACGCCGTCACCTTGTGTTCCGCCAGTCACCTGTGAAACTGATGAGTTTGTCATGTTGAGAGTAAGAGTGTTCTCTCTTGGCGTTCCGCTTATGACAAGTTCGCGATCAGCCGCCATATTTGAGATTGTGATTGTGTTGCCAGAAACACTAATTTCATTTGAAGCATTTTCTGGATATGTGTAAGCAAGTTCATATCCTGCGTTGAGAGTAACAGTGATTGTCAAACTGTCAACGCCATATTCAAGTTCAAATGTGTTGTTTTCTGGTGTAACTTCACTTCTTCCAGCAAGCACTCTTGCCACGTTGTCGCCAACAGTGATTGTAAGAGTTGATGTTGTGTTTGCCCATACTGTGTAGAGTTCAAGCACATAAACATCTTGTGCAAGTGTGCCGACATCTTGAAGATATGAGCCTCTTTCATAAACTCTGCCTTCTCCGTCTGCTGATGTGTTCCATATAGAAACCCTTCCGCTGAGAGTAGCAACTGGGAAATCGAAGTCAAGTTCTTGTCCAAAGACAAGATCGGCAATTGTGTCACTTCCTTCAAGTGATCCATTTTCAGTCACATTGAAGTGAATTTGATATGCAACACCTGTCCATGAAGCGAAGAATGTTATATCAACGTCTTCATTTACTTCTCCAAGACTATCAATAATTGCTTTCAATGTTTGATTTGCAACTGATGTTTGATCACCATAGGTATAGCCTGCAAAGTTATATGTTCCTGCTGGTGCGCTCCACTGTGGAAGGAATGCGCTTGCTTGCACGTCAGCATCGTTGTATGCAATGCTTTGTGCATAGTCATCCCAGCCTTCACCTGAAAGGGTAACCTCATCAACGAATGCAGGTGTATTGCCGTTTACTGTGACATTGATCATAATCTCTTCCATTGTGATTGTGATTGTGCCACCAGTTCTGATTTGAGGCAAGGTTGCCTGTCCATCGTTCTTTGTGCCCACTCCGCTTGGAGTAAACGCTCCGGCATTTCCTGAATAAGTGATGTTTCCAAGTTTGAAGCCATCATTTCCTGAAACGGTCACTGTTGCATTTGAGAAGTAGTTGATTGTGTAAGTTTCGTCCATATTGTCAACAAGGTCTGCGCTCTCATCTGCGCTAACGCTTGCAGTTGCATTTTGAACAGAAAGTGTGATTTGCAATCTGTCGATTGCCCATCCAGCATAGATTGTCATCGTCTTGTTGGTGTCAAATGCACTATCAAGCACACTTTGCATATTTTCTGCTGTGATTTGAATGTATTCTTCTCCACTGAGATAATACCAACCACTTGGTGTAAATCCAACTCTTGTTGGTGCTCTGAATGATCCAAGAATGCTGTCACCATTTACAGAGTTAGTATATTCAACATTGAATGATGGTGAAGGAATATTGATGCTCTCTCCGTCTGCATTTGCAATTGAAGAGAAGTCCCTATTCAAAAGCGTTTGTCCATCAACCACCAAAGTGATTTGATTTGGTGTGATATTGCCCATAGGCATATCATCTTCTGCAAGTGAATAGTTGCTTGCATCTTGTCCTGTTGTGAAGACAATGTTTACTCTATGACTTCCAACCATGCTGTTTGCAAAGGCTGATGCCTCTTCGTCAACGGTCACGTTATCACCAAAGAGAAGTCCTTCGATTGACCAAACAATTCCGTCTGGAAGAGCGGTTGTTCTGTCATATTGTTTTGAGATTTGCGTTCCACTCAAATCAAGCGCTCTCTTAGCAATTAAAATTGAAACTTCAAAAGTCTTTCCGCTTGCAAGTTGTGCATAGTTTGCTGATGTGATTGTCAATGTGATTGTGTTGTCACCTGCAATCAAGTATCCACCTTTTGAAACAGTTGTTTTTCCATAGACAGCAGATGTGATTTGTGCATATCCGTCCTCGATCGCATCTGTATAGTTATCACCGATTGTAAACCGACTTCCTTCTCCAAGTTTTTCAAGGATTGTTTGAAGGCTGTCATCTGCTCGAAGATCTCCATATGTGAACTCGTCCTTACCAGCAGTGAAGGTAAAGTTTGTTTCACTTGAAGGTGTGATTGAGCCTGTTTGGATTTCACTGATTGTATAGTTGTTGACATTGTCTGTTTCGCTTGCAAGAATTGCAACGCTGTTAAGTTCAATTCCACTGCCAACAGTCACTTGTGCAAACTGACCAGTCACAGTCACTTTTTCACCACCCACACCGCTTATTGCTTGTGAGAATGAATTTGTTCTGTCAAACTCTTTTGTGATTCCAGAAACAACAAGGTTTGCTTTTGTGATAACAAATGATGTTGCATTTGTGATTTGTGCATTTGGATAGTTTGAACCATCTTCTGCAATCACAAGTGAAATTGGATAAGAATTTGCATTCTTTGCCACCACATCTTCGCCAAAGGTGAATGTGATGCCTGAAAGTGCATTTTCAAGTGCTGTTCCTGTGAGGTCTTCCTCTCTTCCAGCATTGAAGACTTTGAGAGTAAGTCCGCTTGAAACAGTCGTGCTTGCACTGTCAGAAATTGAAAGTGTCCACTTCATTTCTTCTCTATCAAAGGTAACAGAAATTGATGAAGTTGCCCCATTGTAAACTTTTGTCAACTTTTCTGGGTTGTCGATAGTTATGTTAAGTCTGCCTTCTGATCTTCTGATTTCAAAGAAGTCATTTCCTTTTGGCGCTGTGATTGAATAGTTTCCAGTTGGTGAAATTGAAGCAACTTCAACCTCATATTTTCCAACCGCCTCACCGGCTTCAACTCTTGTGAAGTTGATTTGCACGCTTTCGGTGTTGTCAGCGCCAAATGTGAAGACTTTTGTCACTGTGATTGGGTCAGGATCTTCTTCGCCGAAGAATTTGCCAAGTCCAGTCACATCGTCAGAAGTAAGTTCATATTCATAAACGTTTACTTCGAATGTCGCTGAATTTTCTGTCACATTGTAAACTGTGTCGTCACCCTTTAAGGTGATTGTGTAAGTGCCTACATTGAAGATCTGTCCAACTTCTTCACTTCTAAGTCTAACTTCAAACCAGAAGTTTTCTTTTGCAAGATGTGAAGCAATTGTGTAAGGAGTTTCTTCTTCGCTTCCAACGGTCACAGGAATTGTGATCTCGCCAGCATAATCAGCATGTTTGTATGTGCCTGAATTTGAAGAAATTGTGCCAGCAGTCAAATCGATTTTATTTATTGTCACATTGAAATTAACGATCGTTGTCTTTGATGTGTATCCTGACAATGACGCTGTGATTTCAAGTGTGTAATCTCCATTTGCTGTTATGTTTCTTGCAATGCTTATGTTATCAACATTGCCAGCAATTTCTCCGCTGTCTTTGAGCCAACGATATGTGTAAGTAAGGTCACTGCTTTGATTTGTTATTGAACCTGCAACGTCTGCAACTGTGATTGTTTGATTTGCGCCATATTGTGCGTCATATTCAAGTTCTTTATTGTTTGTCGCTGTTGTTGGATCTGCAATCTCCCAAATTGCTGTTACGCTTGATGGAAGAATTGTTTCTCCACTTGCAACTGACAAAGTATTGCCTTCAACACTTACGCCAGCGCCTGCTTGCCAACGAACAAAGTTGAAGCCTTTTCTCGCCGGTTCAGTCAAAGTTGTGCTCTGTCCAATTTGAACATAATAGTCAGCGCCTTGATTTTCGCCATATCCATAATTTGCTCTGACATATTTAAGGTCAGTGTAAACTGCATAAACAGTTTCAACGCCTTGTGTTGAATATGATTGTGTGTAAGCATTTTCTGACTCAATTGTTTGAAGAGTTGATTTGAGAGTAGTCACTGTCAAATCGCCTGTCCAGTCAAGAAGTCCAAATCCGCTTATTCTTGATGTTGTCACATTAAATGTGAAGTTCACGCCTGAGCCAAGTGCGATAACAATCTCACCGCTTCCATTTCCACTGATTGTGAACACTGCGTTTCCTTCAACAACGTGGTTGTAGAAATCCCCTTGTCCAAGATCAACAATTTCTGTGTTATATGAAAGGTTTGAAAGTGAAAGTGTGATAGATGCGTCTGTGATTGCATCGTTTGCTGAGAACTGTTTTCCAGAGATCGTGATTGTCTTGGATGGAGCAGTGATTGTATAAGTGCCTGTTGCAGTCCAAGTAAAGTTGTTTTTGTCAACTCCTCTTCCGCTCAACAGAACTGAATTAGAGTTCTCTTTTACGTTGAATGATTTGATTGCTCCGGTTGTTCCATCTGTAACAAATGTTACTGAGAATGTGAAGGCGTCAAGTGGCACGCCTGACGAGGTTGTCACTTCGTCTGAGCCAACACCACTGAACACGATTTCGTGATTTGTGCCAGTTTGGAATCCTCCGCCAGTTATGGCAAATGAAATTGGAGTAGCCACGATCTGTCCTGCACCAGTAAGGGCAAGATAATATCCGCTTGTTGAACCACCTTGAATATTGCTGTAATTTGCAGCCAAGTCAGCGGTTATATTGATATAAACTCTGACATCTTTGTCACTGCCAACATTGTAATCAGAACCTGTGAAGACAACTCTTCCAAAGGTTGCATCAGTCACCTGATTTTTACCAATAAGAGCATGTCCCATATCTTCACCTGGTGTTGTTGCATAGAAGTTGCTTGTGCCTGAATAGTAAGATGTGAATGAACCCTTTGACCAAGACATTTCAGCCTCAGAAATTGTGAATTGTGCCCACTTACTTGCGATTTGAACAAGTTCGTTTGTCACGCCATCACGAATTTCAAGCACGAATCTGTATTGTCCAGATTGATTTACATTTCGAAGAACCAAACTTGATGTTCCATCAGCAGTTTGAGAGCCACCATCTCTTTCAAAGAAGTATCTTACATAGATATCTCCGTTTGGAAGAATACCTCCAAGTGTGTAAGATGATCCGCCGATAGTCACCTTTCCGTTTGCAACTGTTTGGTTTTGTGCAGAATATACCAAATTGTTTTGTTGGTCTTCCATAGTCACAGTGTAGTATCCATCGTTGCGAGTCCACTCAACATCAATAGTCGAGTCTGTTGTGAGTGTGTATTTGTCACTGACAACGCTCCAAGCACCATCTGCATAAGTTGCAATTGGAGTTTTTCCAAGCATAAGTCTGCTTGGTGTGTAGCCTGTTCTTGTGAATACCAAACTTGAAAGAGCGGTGTCATTATACGGTTGAAGATAATCAATGTTGACATAATATGTTCCACTGTCTTTGTCTTCTTGTGCCCCACTGACACTTTCAACGCCATTTCTAAGGTCAAGGTTAAGTCTGAATGTCTCTGGTTTTGAAACGATGTTGAGAGTTGCTGTAAGTGTTGCATCATCAGTCAAGTTTGCAACAAGGATTTGATCGCCATTGGATGATATTGTAAGTCCGCTATCACCTGCACTTGTTGCCGGCTCATCAATGACATATCCGTCTTTAAGTGTAACGTCAAATGTGATTGTTGTGCCAGATGGATATTCATTAGGTTGTCCTTCTGTCACATCTGCATCTCTATATGAAACGCTTGTGATTTGCTCATCCCAGTTGATTGTCAAGTGGAAGTTTCCAACTGTCCAAACAGCATAGATTGTGCTTGTCGCTGTTGTTGCACCATCAGATACGCTTGTGTTTGGAGTTTGGAAATTGTCTCCGTTTTGATAAGTTGTTCCTCTTCCGTCACTAGATGTGTTCCAAGTATAAACATCTCCTGTGTTTACTGGAGTAAGTTTTGGGAAGTTGAGCACTCCGCCATAACTTACTGTGATAGGAACAAGTTCAGGTGTTGTGCTTTTATCTTGATCATCAAGTGTGATTGTGTATTCAACCGCAGTCCATACAGCGATCAATGACTCTTTAAGCTTATAGTCTCCGTCAAGCATTGCTCCCTCTTTAAGGGTATTTTCGCTTGCGTATATTGACTTGATGAAAGCAAGAAGATGATCGCCAAGTGCAACGCTTTGCCCGCCTGTGCCATATGTCCAACTTGTTTGGTTGTAAGTTCCAGTTTGAGTTGTTTTGAATATTGAGATTTTTTCATTGAGAGTTGTTGAGTCTGTCAAATCGGTATGATTGATTTGATATTGAACTTTATCGCTTCCTTTTATCTGAGAATATGATTGAACATCTGCCACCGTGTTGATTGTGATGACAATATATGTCATATTTATTGTCAAAATCGCACCATCTTGCTTCAATCCTGTCATTGTGATAGAAGCATTTGTTCTCTTGCCTGTGTTTGCAGGAGTAGTGCCCTCTGCCTTTCCTGAAAGATTGAATGATGAGAATTTGTATCCTTCATTTCCTTCAAAGGCAACAACAACGGTATCTCCAAAGTGAACAGTATATCTGTCAGCTTCACCAACAATTGTCTCACCTCCCACTTTAACAGATGTGATGGTTGCATTGTTGTGTGTGATTGTGAATGAAATTGAATCTGCTTCCCAAAGAGCAGTAACTGTGACTTTCAAACTGTTTCCAGTCAAACCGTCTCCACCAATAATTTTCCAAATTGAACGAGGATCATCAGCGTCAACCACAACCGCTTCTGCATTGCCAATCTTGAAACTCCATCCAGAGAGGATGTATGATTTCTCTGCCAAAGTATATTGAGGCAATGTGGTTGCAACCGTTCCTGTTGCGTTTGTTATGTTAAACTCATGAGCGTCTGTCCATCTGTCGCTGTCTCCAGCGAGTTCAACATCTGGGTGAGAACCATCATTTGCAGTAATTGAAATTGTGATAAGTGCAAAATCAACTTGAACAGTTATATCTTCTCTCACCTGAGAAATTGAGATTGTTCCTTTCTTTGTGTTTGTGCCAAGTGCTGAATGCTGTGCATTGCCATTTTCTGTCACTGAATATGTTTCAAAGAAATATCCATTGTTTGCTGTCACAGAAAGAGTAAGTGAGCCAGTGAAGTATGGCACTGAATATGTAGCCTGCACGCTTTCACCACTCACACTGCCTTGCAATTGATTGTAGTTTACAGTGATTGTCACATCGTCTTGTGACCAAACTGCATTAAGAGTGATTTGGTTGCCACCTGCAAGAAGAGCAGAAACAAGTTCATCTGCATGATCTGCATCAACTGGATATACCTGATGATCTGCTGTGAAAGTCCATCCAGTTTGAGTATAACCCGTTCTTGATCCAAAGTTGCTCACGTCATTGATTGCGTTTGCAAAGTTTGAATAATTTCCGTCAAACACTTCACTGAATGAGTTGTTTTTTGGTGCTTCTACGCCATCTTCAACCCACTCTTTTGTGTCAAGATGTCCTGTGAAATCAAATTCAACTGATGTGATTTGACCTGCTGGAATGCCGGTAAGTGAATAGTTTGCTCCGTCTGTACCGCCTGCTTTTAGAGAAAGAGTTCTTGCTCCAATATCAGCGCTATCATATTTACCAGAAATGGTCACGATATCGCCAGCAAGCAATCCTGTTCCAATCCAAACAGATGGAGCAGAAGTGCCAACCTGAGCACCTTCATATGTGCTTGAAAGGTTTGCTGTTCCGTCATACTCTTTTGTCACAGTTGGTGTTTGACTAAGAGAAAGCGAAGCAGGTGTAACTGTGAAATCAAGTGTAAATTCTTTTTCATAAACGCCATCACCATCTGCATCTTCAACTCCAAAGGTATAGTTTCTTGAAGTCAAAGTGATTGTGAGTTCTTGTCCACCAGCAACGAGGAAGTTTCCTGTTGAAAGTGTGCCTGTAATCTCTGCTGAGATGTTTTCAAGATATTGCTCAGCGATTGTATTGCTGTCAGCAGTGATTCCAATTGTGTTGAATTGAGCCCTGAGGAACTCAGTGTTCGTCATATTTGATGATGCAAACGTTCCATAGACAAATGTTTTGCTTTCCCCAATAGTCACTTCAACATTTGCCTTACTTGGAATAACTCGGCATTCTGCACTCCCTGCAAGTGAAACAGTGTAGTTGTTATTTCCAACGACTTGAACTTGAACGCCTTCTTTTGCGCCAACTTCTGCATCAGCAAATTCAATTCTTATTTGAACATCGTCTCCTTCAAGCACACCTGCTTGGAATTGAACGTCAAGTCCCGTGTTGTCCCCTGTTGAAGTCCAAGTTGCCGTGCTGCTTTGGTCAAATGTTTTTTCAATAGAAGTTATCACAAGTTCTCTTTGAGTTACCTCAATTGCGCTTGCTTGTGGCACTGATCCTACGAACTCTGCACCACGTGTGTAAGTTGTGCTTGTTCCAGAAATATCTGCAAGTCCATAAGTGCCCACGTCTGCACCTGCACTGCTTGGTGCAAAGATAAAGCCGTCAAGTGCATGTTCAATCTCTGTTGTCACTGCGGTTGAGTTTACAAAGAGAGAAACTCTTGTCACAGCAAGAAGCGTGCCGTCATTGTAAGCATAGAGATACCAGCCTGCACTTGTGAACCAAGCCTCTTTACTCTCTGCAACATAGTTTGCTGTGATTGATGTTACAGCGAGTTTATTGTATGTGTAAGAAATTGTGCTGTCAAGTGAAACTTGAAGAGCATAGGTTGCTGACGTGATCACAAAGTTAAGTCCGCTCACGTCTGCGATTTTATAGTTTGCATTTGTTGTTGAAGCAGTGGCAAAGGCGTGATTTCCAACGCTTTCACCTGCTGTTCTTGTAAGCGTGATAGGAACGCTTTCACCGTTGATTGAATAGTTGATTGTGAGTGCTGGATCAGATGTTCCAAATTCTTTTTTAAGTCCTTCAACGTCTGATTGTGTCAAAGTGATTTTATCTTGAAGAACGGTGAACTCTAATGTGTCTGTGCACTCAATTTTATAAATATTTTCATCGGCAACCAGTGTGATATAATATTTCCCTGCATTTCTGATGTGAGATACAGGAGTCTTTTCATCGCCATAGGCAACTGTAAGATAAATCGTTTCATGGGTCGCATTTATCATATCGCCAACTGAGGCAGATGATGCAGGTTCTCTCAAAGTTACAATTATCTGGCTTTCAAGATCGGTATTATTGTAAGTCATTTCATCGTTTTGAAGTTCAAAAGCGGTGATTGGATTCAGTTTAAGAGCGATTTTAAACGCCACATCGGTGCTCTTTTGTGTTTGTGTGTTTGAACCAGAAGTTCCATTGACATCTGTGTAAGTTGCTGTGACTGACAATGAATAATCTCCGTTGAGAGTTTTATCTTTTCTACCAAATGTCCATCTGTTTCCAGTGCCAAGAACGCCACTGTCCTTTTCCCATGTCCATGTGTATGTCACCAAACCACTATTGTTTGACAATGTTGCAACTTCGGTGTTGTCGAGAGAGAAATTTCCACTGCTTGCAAAATCATCAAACAAAGTTTTTACCTCTGTCAAAACTGGCACATCAAGAGTCCATCTTCCTATTGCTCTGACAGGTGTTGATCCTTCGTTTGATTTGAAGGTGTAACTTCCATTTCCACTTTCGATAGAAACTTCATTGCTTGAAAGACTCCATGTGTCAAAAGTGAAACCTGTCATGGTTGGATTGCCAAGAGCGTAGCCTGTGTTGTCACCAGAAGAAATATAGAATTTGCTTGATGGAGAAGCATTTGTCACAAGCACTCCATCTGTGTTGTTGAACACATTGACAGCCCTTGCGTCAGTGTAAACTGCCAAACGTTCTTCCGCCTGAGATCCTGTGGTAAGTGTGAGAGTTGACACATTGCTAGCTTCTTGTGTGAAGTTGTCAAGTTGACTTACCATATTTGGAGTCCACAATGCAACCTGAGCGGCTGTGAAATATCCAAGGAAGGCAAGGTTCTCTCCACCCTCACCAACGACTGAGATTTCAAATGTAACGCTTGCATCAATCTTTACAGCGATTGAAAGGCTTGATGTGTTGTTTCCAATGATAGTGAAAAGGGTGTCTCCTGTTGTGTCGGCAACTGAAACTTGGTTGCCACTAACAACTGTTCTTTGTCCATCGATAATATATGTCACATTGAATATTCTTGAAGCGCCACCATAAGTGAGTTCAAGATTTCCACTGTTTATGTTAAGTTTTCCATTTGTTGCAGTCAAATATCTTGCATCATAACTGAAAATGTTTGCAACATCTTCGCTGTCAGCAATGTTGTAAGTTCCAACAACAGTCCAGATGTAGTTTTCAGGATCAACTGCTGTGTCACCAATTGAAACAGTGAGTCCGTCAATCACGAACTGATTTGCTGTGTAAGATGCAACAGCGTCACTGTTTGTGCGAACATAGTTGTAATGAGTATTGAAATTAAACTTTGAAACAAGTTCGTTTTTATCTTTATCATAAGCAGTCACTGAGCCAATGTTTGCTCTATGATAAAGTCCTTGCATATAGAAACCAGTTTGAGTTTTTGGATCCATATTGAATTGAAGTTCGATTGGAACGATATCCAAAACTCCATTCACAACGATCAAATATTTTCCGTCTTGACCTGCTGTGATGCCATAATTTGCGCCTTGTGTTGCATTAAGATTGAAGTCATAAATTGCATTACGTCCTTGTGCAACGCCAAATTCTGCACCGCCAATTGTGATTGTGGCGTTTTCAACAAACAAGTTTGGAGTTACAGGTGTGCCTTCATCATCATAAACCTCATGCTCAAAAGCAAGAGTTCCACGGATGCTGTTTGCTGTTTCTGCAATTTCACTTGAACCTGTGTAGTAAGTTTCAATTTGCGCTCCTTTCACCACAATTGCGTTTGCCAAAATGTTTCCAGAAGCAGTGTTTGATCTTATTTGATATGTATAACCTTCATTTGTTCCAAAACGGTTTGCGCTGAGAGTGTCAGTTATTGTGACAATCATGATGTATGTTTGCTCGCCAGCAACATTTCGAAGAACAATTTGTCGTCCTGCACTGAATCCTGCTGCTGCCTCGCTCTCAGTTCCACTAAGAGCAATGATCACATTTGTGATTGTTTCGCCGTTGCCAACAGGAGTTGTGCCATCGGCAATCTCATTTTCCCCTGCAAGAACAGTTCCTTGAATTACCACTTGGTCATTTTCATTGAAATATGGAGTAAATCCTTGCAATGTTGCTGAAACATATTTTTCATCTTTCACTTGCCATACGGCATAAACTGTCGTGTCTTCTGCTGGCTCTGGATTAAACACTTCGTATGTCCAAGCGCCATCTGCGTAAGTTGCATATTGAACTCCGCCTTCACTTACTCTTTCTCTAAACCCAACAAGAGTGTATCCATTTCTTGTGATTTTGTTTGTGAAAGATGCGAGCGCTGACGCCTCTTGTCCAAAAGTAACCTCAACATAGAAACCACCGTTGTCAGAAGCAAGACCTTCTTCGTCAACAGTCTCTGCACCATTTTCATAGCCAAGATAGATTTTGTATGTGTTTGGTGCTTCATTTGTTGCTACTGTGAAAATATTTCTATCTGTAATATATCCATTTTCTGCAACAAGATTTTTGAAAATATCAACAGTCAAAGTGATTGTTGTATTTTCACCAGACAATTCAGCAAATTCGCTTGTGCCACTATTGTTTCCTTCAAGCGTGATTCCTGAGAAGTGATATCCATCGCTTGCTGTGTCTGTGAAAACTTTTTGTTCTGAGATCTTGTAAACACCTTCGCTTGTGAATGTGATTGTATCTCCGATTGAAATTGAACTTGTTGAATCACCGTTGACACCATCGATTGTGATGCCATATGCAATTTTTTCTCCAAACACAGGGTTGATTGTAAGAGTTGCCTCAGTTGCACTTCCCCAGACGTCAACACCTTGCATATTGCCATTTGAAGCACCAATTGAAACAGCATCGCCACCAATTGCAAGTCCATAATTTGTAGGAGCAGGCTTATCATCAGTCCAAACACCTGTTGAAGATGCAAAATTCCAACTGGTTGCCTGTTCATAACCAGCCTTTCTCATGTTTGCTTTTATGTCTGAAATGTCGATTGAGAAACTATAAACTTCATCGTCAATAGAGAAATTGTGAATAAAATAGTATGTATTGCTGAGAGTATATTCTCCACCATCCCAAGTCGAGCCACCGTCATTTGAAGTAGGAAGTCCATCAGTTTCGGCGAACGCACCTGTGACAGTTATTGTTTTTTGTCTGTAAATTGGAACGAGTGTGAAACTTGTTGTGCCACCAGAAACAGCCGATAAGAAATTATCTTGGCTGAACAAGTCATTAAAGAAGTCTTGAACCCCCTCGTCAGTGTTAAACGATCTGCCAACAATTTTGGTTTCACCATTTTGGATATACCATCCAACCAGGTAATAACCCTTATATATAGATATTGAAGTAAGGGTTGATACATTGACTGTATATTTTCCCTGCCCTCCTGTTGCTGAAAGGGCTCCTTCGATAGTGTTTGATACATTTGTGTTAACAAATACTTCACTGCCAAGTCCATTAAAGTTGTCAATATACATTGTGTTTGTGCTTGGAGTAAAAGTAAGGGTTACCGTATTGAACGCAACATTAACTGAAACGTCCGATGTTCCAGCAGTGAAAGAACCGCTGATTGTAAAGTTTTGGTATGAATCGTTTTCTATGTTTGTCGCATTTTCTACTGTAACTCCACTGAAAGCAATTCTTTTTGTGTAAGCATTGTCTATCATTGTGAGTTTCCAGTAGATTGTGTCACCAGGCATGGCGGTTGTTATTGTATCAGAAAAATCATTTTCTGTTTTTGAGAATACAAGTTGATAGTTTCCAAAATCAGAACTTGGAGTATCACCATCAATAGTCACTGCTGATGATAAATTATATGTGTTTGCATGAATGGTATAATTCAAATTAAGAACTTTTCCATAAGCATCATCTTTATTCATAGTAATTTCTATAGTTTGGGCAGTGCTCTCTGGGCTTCGTTGAGTTATATTTGTACTAGCATTTGTTAAAGTTACATTATCAAGCGTGTAAACACCCTCTCCATCAAAAGTCAACTCAAATGTTACGTTTTCTCCATTTTCTTTGGCATTTGTTATTTCCAAAATTGAATTTGTTGTTTCTCCTCCGCCAGCGCTTATTCCTGGAAGAGTTGGATAATATGGGTTTGCTTCACCAGAAGAAAATGTTGGCTCATTCACTTGAATATAGATTGGCAAGGTGCCTAAAAACAATGCTATCTGAATAATTCCTGCAGATTGTACGCCATCCTCGGATTGCAACGCCTGTATTCTGTATGATATTGGATATTCATCATTATCTTCATTGGCCACTTGGAAAGTATCTTCCAAAGCAACTGATAGCCAGCTTGGTGTTGTGACTTGCGTATTTGTAACTGAATCATACACAAGATTATTTGTTCCAGCAAAAATTTGCATTCCTGTAATATAATATCCGCTGTTGGCTGTACCGACCAAACTAAATGAATCCCCTGATTTCACTGTAAATGGATTTTCTTGTGTTATGTTTTGATCCTTTCCATTTATGTTTTTAATTTCATATGAAAATTCAGTTGACGCTATTGGATCATGTGAAATATCACCATCCCATGTCACAGCAAGCATCTCAACTTTAATCTCTTTCTGTTCAAATAACAATACTATTTGTCCATCTGCAACAACATCTTCAAATGTCACTGTGTAGTCGTCGCCGTCTTTGACTATACTATATTTTGTTGGTTGCCAGTTGTCTATATTACCTTCTGCAAATGAAGTTTGCACGCCTGGATTATCTATAACTATCCCTGTTCCGCTTAAATCTGGAACAACCTCAACATCATTATATGTTGGATTAGCAAAAGTGTAACCATCTTTCAATGTGAATGTTATCACAATATCTGTTCCAGCAGTGTGACTTTTTCCATCAACACTCCAAAAATATCTATCGTCAACTGCTGTATTTGGTGTCGCAGTAAAACCGTTATAACCAAAATTCGTGTATGGCAGGTGAGCATTTCCACTTCCGTTGTCAGAAATATCATTCTCAATATCCCCTGACCAACCAAGCCTAAAAGTTAAATTGTGCTCTATTGCCGCCCATTTGAGATAAAGTGTTACTGATCCTCCATCTGAAAGAGTTTCAATATATTCGCTTCCAAAAGGATTGCTGAATTGATCTGAATCCTCATCGTAATTTTGATAAGCCCCATCCAGATTAAAACCAATTCTTGTCAGATCAAAATATTGTTTCCAAGGGGTGTCATAAGAAATGTCTTTAGATACTTCTTTTATGTCAGTTTCCCCAGCATCATTTCTTCCATAACCATAATTTACTGTCAAAGTTGTGGTAGTTGAAGTGAAGTTAATTGTTGTGACCAACCCTGTGCTCAATGAGTTTGAAGGTATTGTCGCCCTATTTCCTTCATTGATCACATAAACTTGATCGTTTTTTCCCTCTGCTTGATGTCTCAAAACAGGAATATTGTTTGAAAAAGCAAAAGCTTTTACCTCTCTAATCGTGCCATTTTCTCCATCAAGAGCAACTTTAACAACCTTTGTTTGTGTGCCGTCACTTCCACTTGTTCCCCAAGCAGAATCTCCATATTTTTCAAAACGAGCGTTTGAGTCTGTAACTCTATATTGAATAGTATAGCGAGTTGATGTTTTATCTCCATTCGTATTGATTGTCATTGCATTGTAAATCGCTGTTTGTGAGGTATAGTCTGCACTCACTCCGTCAACTGAGCCACCACGATAAATTTTAGTGTTATTTCCAGCTGTTCCGATTGAAGAATATTTAGATTTGTTTGCTCTCAAATCATAGCAGTTGAGCACTTCTGCACTTTCAAGTCTGTCAGAGCTGTTTTCCAAAACACCAACCAAAGCACCTGTTTTTGTAGCGTCTGACTCATTTAAGACAACAAGGTCATCAACAACCACGTCAACGAGAGAGCCTGTCACATTTCCGAAAAGACCAACACCACTGCCTGAAACTGATGAAGCCTCAGAAACAACAATTCCACTGATAGTGTGTCCACCGCCATAGAATTGTCCAGAGAAAGGTGTTGAACTTGTCCCTATTGGAGTCCAAAGTTTGCCGATAAGATTGATATCTGCTGTCACGAGATAGTATGCAGATGCATAAGTCGTGTTGCCTTCTTGCACATAGTAAGAAAGAGCAGCAAGATCTTCTGCGCTGTCAATCACATAGACCGGTTCCCCAAAATATGTTTGGGTGGTAAAAGGATCGATCTGAACTGACACATCGCTCCATTTCTCCCAAGTTTCTGCATTGCCAATATCGACATTTTGCGAAGCCGAACCGCTCTCCGCAACACTGACAGTATCATTTGCCGTCCCAGCAACAAAAATGCCACCTACTGCAAAAAGCATAATGGCAAACAAATACAATCCTCTCGTTAAAAGTTTTTTCATAAATGTGACTCCTTTCTTTTATCGCTCAAATTGTGTAAAAAATTTATGTCCAGTTGAACAAAGCATAAAACTTTATTCTTGAATATTATACAATAAAGGCGACAAAAATTGCAAACGATTTGATGTCGAATAAATACAAATTTATTATCTTGCAAAATTATATAAAAAATACCAATTTCTCTTGATTTTTTCTTGCAATAAAAAATCTTAAAAATTGCGATAATTTTCAAAAAATAACCTATTTTTTATGGTTTTTTGCGGTTTTTTTAATATTTTTTTATAATTTTCACAAAATAAAAATTTATTTTCAAAAACAACCTCATTCATCTTGACAAAATTTTGTCAAGAAAATATAATCTACAAAGAGAGGTTTTTATGAAAAATATTATTTTAACAGGCGACAGACCAACTGGAAATCTTCATATTGGACACTATGTTGGCTCACTTCGAACACGCGTTCAAATGCAAAATGCAGGCGGTTATGACAAATTTTATATTATGATTGCCGACACACAAGCACTCACAGACAATGCAAAAAATATTGATAAGGTCAAAAACAATATTATACAAGTGGCAATCGACTATCTCTCTGTGGGAATTGATCCAAAAAAGGTAAATATCTTTATTCAGTCACAAGTGCCATCTCTTTTTGAAATGACATCATATTTTATGAACCTTGTTTCACTTGCAAGATTAAAAAGAAATCCAACTATAAAAGAAGAAATCAAGTTGAGAGGCTTTGAAAACACCCTTCCTGTCGGATTTTTGACATATCCAATCAGTCAAGCGTCTGATATTTTGGCTTTCAATGCAAATATTATCCCTGTTGGAGATGATCAATTGCCTATGATCGAGCAGGCAAGAGAGATTGCAACTTCTTTCAATAACACTTATGGACAAGTTCTGGTTCTGCCAAAGGCACAACTTCCACAAAACTCAACATGTGCAAGACTGCCAGGCACTGACGGAAAACTCAAAATGAGCAAATCTATTGGAAACTGCATTTTTCTTTGTGATGATGAAGAAACTGTAAGACAAAAGATAATGGGTGCTTATACAGATCCTGATCACATAAAAATCACAGACCCAGGAAAAATTGAAGGAAATGTTGTGTTCACATATCTTGACGCCTTTTGCACAGATGAACATTTTCAAAAATATTTGCCAGAATACAAAAATTTGCAAGAATTAAAAAATCACTATCAAAAAGGTGGTCTTGGTGATGTAAAAGTTAAGAAATTTTTGAATAATATTATGCAAGAAATTTTATCACCAATAAGAGAGAAAAGAAAAGAACTTGAAAAGAATATAGATGAAATTTATAAAATGCTTTTCAAAAACAGTGAAGAGGCCGAAAAAGAGGCTAGAAAAACACTTGAAAAAATGAAAGATGCAATGGGATTAAATTATAAATAATTGTTAAAATAATAAAAAATAAAAGAAAAATTGCAAAAATTTTTCTTTTTTTTTATTTATTTTTTTTAATTATTGTTTTTTTGATTTTTTTTAATAAATTTTTACTAAAAATTTTTATTTTATTTGTTTTTTATTTTTCCATTTTCTATTTCAATTTTTTTGTAATTTTTTACCTCTTGATCAAACTCTGTGCAAGTCAAAATTGTTTGCGTTTTTGATGTAAAATTTATCAGTTTTTTGCGTCTTTCACTATCAAGTTCACTAAGCACATCATCAAGAAGTAAGATTGGATACTCTCCTGTCCTATTTTTTATTATTTCAAGTTCGGCAAGTTTTAGAGAAAGTGAAACTGTCCTTTGTTGTCCTTGTGAGCCAAAATTTTTTACTTCAACACCGTTGAGATATATATCAAGGTCATCTCTATGCACACCGACAGTGGTATAACCCAGTTTGAAATCTTTGTTTAAGTTTTTTTGAAGTGTTTTGAGAAGTGATGTCTTATAATCTCCTTCAACTTCAAATGTATTATATTTTATTTCCAGATCTTCTTTACCAGAACTTATATATGAATGTGCCATTTTTGCAAGTGGAGAAAGAGATTTGACAAACTCCTCTCTTTCTTTTGCAATTTTTTCAGATATATCGCACAAACTTCTGTCCCAAATATCAATTGTCTCTTTCAAAGTTTTTATATCTTTGCTTGTTTTTAACAATTTGTTGCGATTTGCAAGCACTTTTTCATATCTTCCAAGTAAATAAAAATATCTTTTGTTTGTTTGAGAAATTGCAATATTGAGAAATCTTCTCCTCTCTTCTGGACTTTCTTTGATAAGTTTAAGTTCGTCAGGAGAAAAGAAAACTGCATTGACGTGACCAAGAAGTTCTCCTGTTCTTTTTATAGATAGTCCGTCAATTTTGATATTTTTTTTTATATTTCGGTCAAAAAACACTTCAATTTTCACATCTCTATATTTTCTTTTGAAAATTCCTTCAATTTGAGCGTTGTTTTCTCCCCACTTTATCAGTTCTTTTTCCTTGTTTGTCTTAAAACTCTTTCCAATGACAGAAAAAAAGATTGCTTCAAGCACATTTGTCTTCCCCTGAGCATTTTTTCCTATAATCACATTAAGTCCATCTGAAAAATCAAAAACCTCTTCTTTATAGTTTCTATAATTTTTCAGTTTAAGTCTTTCTATAAACATATTTATATAATATCACAAAACAGATTTTCTTAAAAATACTTTTTCAAGTTTTGTTTTCAAAATGTGGAAAAGTGGGAGTTATCCACATTTACCTTGACATTTTTTATCAACATTATTATAATATTTCCATATAAGAAGGTGGAAATATGCAAGATTTGAACTCTTTATGGCAAGCAGTGCTTGAAAAACTTGAAATTATTGTATCAAATGTGTCTTTTGTGATGTGGTTTAAGCCACTCAAAGTTGTGGATTTTGTGGATAACAAAATTCTCTACATCGGCACAAACTCAGTTTCTGCCAAAAATCAGATACTTAGAAACTATATGGACAAACTTTCTGAAGCCGTTCATGATATTTTTGGCGAAAATGTCAAAATTGAAGTGTTAGATCAAAATGAAGAGATGGAGTATATTGAAAAAAACGGCGATAAAACAAAAGATAGGGAAGTTGAAGTGACAAAAAATCCTTTCAATAGTAAATATACTTTTGATAATTTCGTTGTCGGAAAATCAAACCAATTCGTTTATGCCGCTGCACGTGCTGTCGCAGAACACCCAGGCTTAAAATTCAACCCTCTTTTCATTTACGGTGGAGTTGGACTTGGAAAAACCCATATTTTGCACGCAATTGGCAATTATCTGCGTGAATATAACCCAAATCTTAAAGTGATGTATGTCACTTGTGAACAATTTGTAAATTCATATATTGAAAGTCTTGGTTCTATTTCAAAAACAAAAGCAACTCTTGAATTTAGGTCAAAATATCGCAATCTAGATGTTTTGATGGTCGATGATATTCAGTTTATTTCAAAGAAAACAAGCACACAAGAAGAGTTTTTCCACACTTTCAATGAACTTTTCCAAAACAACAAACAAATTATTATCGCATCAGATAGACCACCAAAAGATATTGAAACTTTGACTGACAGACTTCGTTCTCGTCTTGCTTGTGGACTTATTCAAGATATTCAAGCACCTGATTTTGAGACAAAAATTGCTATTTTAAGAAAAAAATGCCAACTTGAAAAGTATGTTATTGATGATGATGTCATCGAATACATAGCAGAAAAGGCAGATACCAACATCCGTGAACTTGAAGGAATGCTCTCAAAAGTATATTTTCTTGCAAATCTTATGGGAAAACGCTCTGCCAGCATGGAAGAAGCAAGAGCAGCGCTTGACAGTCAGGAAGAAGAGGAGAAAAATGAAGGTTTGACACCTGATGATATCATTGATGCTGTTTGCAAATACTTTGAAACAACAAAACAAGATCTTATTGGAAAGAAAAAATCAAAAGAAGTGGTTGAACCTCGTATGATTGCAATATATCTTATCAGTGAAATACTTGAAATACCTCTTGTTTCTATTGGAAAAATCTTTGGAGGAAGAGATCACACAACAATTATGCACTCTCGCGACAAGATAACAGACCAGATGAAATCATCACACAAAACTCAGGTCGTTGTAAGCGAAATTCGCAAGATGTTGAAAGGTGGATAAAAAAGATTTTTCTTCCACAACTTGTCCACAGTTAAAAAAGCTATATATTGAAAAACTTTTTGAAAAATTGAAATTTTTATCACAATATATTGTGTTTTAAGATAGTTATCAACATTTACACAAAAGCTTAATAATTATAATATTATTTATCAAATATATTATTAAACATATCTTAAAAAAGGGCGATGAAAAGTTGCAATTTATCCACATTTATGATACAATAAAAGTGCAAGAAAGGAGAAGATAAATTATGCTAGTTATATGTCAAGGTTTAGAACTTTCAGACTCTCTTTTGAAAGTTAGCAAAGCCATTTCAAACAAAATCACAAATCCAATTCTCGAAGGTATCAAACTTATTGCAGAAGACGGAACTCTTACAATGAGTGCAACAGATACAGAACTTTCAATTGAAAAGAAAATCAAGGCAGATGTAAAGGTTGAAGGTGAAACTGTTGTTCCAGGAAGATTTATCACAGAGTTTGTAAAAAAACTCACAAATTCAGAAATTGAACTTGAACTTAACGATAAAAATCAAATGACAATTCGTTATGAAGACAGCGAAAGTGTTATACAATGCTATAACCCTATTGAATATCCTGGTTTCAAAAAGGTGCAAGCAAAAGAATTTTTTGGAATAAGCAAAAAAGATTTCAAAACTGCCGTTTCAAAAACAATCTTTTCAGTTGCCCTTGATGATTCAAGACCTATTTTGAAAGGTGTGCTTTTTGATATTGACAACAAAGAACTTAATGTTGTTGCACTTGATGGATATAGACTTGCAAGAGTTAAGAAAAATATTTCATCAACAATCAAAAAATCTATCGTTGTTCCTGCAAGAAGTTTGAGTGAACTTAGCAAACTTATCGATGACACAGATGAAATTATCAACATTTACATAGACGATTATATAATCATGGTTGATCTTGGAGATACAAAAGTTACTTCAAGACTGCTTGAAGGAGATTATATAAATTACAAACAAATCATACCAGTCAATTACGAAACATTTGTTATCATAAACAAAGAACAGTTTGAACAAGCACTTGAAAGAGCAACTCTTTTGTCAAAAACTTCAACAAACAACTTTGTAAAGTTTGATATAAAAGAAAACAATCTTCTTATCACATCAAATTCAGAACTTGGAAACATCAGAGAAAACATTCCAGTGACTGTAACAGGAAAAGATCTCATCATATCTTTCAATCCAAGATATTTCCTTGAAAGTTTGAGAGTCAACACAAATGAGTTTGTAAAAATCTGTTTCAACAAACCATCAACACCTTGTGTTATTGTTCCAACAGAAGAAGATGAATTTTTGTATTTGATCTTACCTGTAAGAATTATTGGTTAAAAAAAAAGACTTATTTAAGTCTTTTTTTTATAAACAAAAATGTGGATAAGTCTTAGTTATCCACATTTTATATTCATTAAAAATTTTATTAACCTACTTTTTTGAAGAACCAAATCCACCAACACCCCTATCTGAACTTATTTTAAGAAGCTTTTGATAAGACAATTCTTCCACATTAAGATTTTGTATTTTATGAATGATGCCTTGGCAAATTGCTTTTTTTGCTGATATGTAAACGCATTTGTTTAGGTCAATTTTATATTTTTCTTTAAGCTCTTCTTCGCTTAAATTGCTAAGTATAAGATCTTTGTTGTTTGCATTGTATAAAACAACCTTTATTTCACCGCGATATCCACTGTCGATAACGCCGGCACTTTTTTTGAGGCCTTTTGAGCCTGTGCTTGAACGCTCTTCAATTTGAAGATAAAACTCTTTTCCAGAGGCCCAAGCAATTCCTGTTGGGACAAGTTTTGTTTCAAAAGGTTTGAAAAGAATATAATCTTCATCAAAGCAAGCATAGAAATCATAACCTGCATCTTCCATTTTTTTTGATGGAATGATTGCTTTTTCTTTTATTTTTGAAAAATAAACTTTGTTTTTTGCTGTTTTCATTTTTCCTCCTATAAAAATTATACAAGATCAGGAAAATAAAGTAAAGCACGATGAGAAAAAGAAAGATATTTTTCAACAAATTTTATTATAAAGAAAAAATAAAATATCTTTTTAGTGATTGACAAATTGACCTGTTTTGCCTATAATGAAAGAGTTACTAAAAATAAAAGGAGGCACTCGTTATGAAAAGAACATATCAACCAAAGAAGAGACAAAGAAGCAAAGTTCATGGATTTAGAGAAAGAATGAGAACAAATGGCGGAAGAAATGTTTTGAAAAGAAGAAGAAATCGTGGAAGAGCAAAACTTTCAGCATAAAACAAAAGAAAGGGTTGACCATAGACTAAAAAAGAATAAACATTTTTCTTACATTTATAAGAAAGGTAAAAGAATTTCCACAAAAAACTTGACGCTTTTTATTGTTCCAAGCAAATATAACAATTATCGAATAGGTTTTTCAATAAGCAAAAAACTTGGCAAAGCAAATGAAAGAAACAGACTTAAAAGACGTCTCCGTGAAATAGTGAGAGTTGAAAATTTGCCAAAAAATTTCAATAATTATGTTTTGCTTGCAAGAGAAGGTTCTCAAAATCTTGAATTTGACAAACTTAAAGCGCAAGTGATAGAGTTGTTTAGAAAATGAAATATATTGTCCTTCCTTTTCGTTTTATAGCGAAAATTCCCGTTTATATATATAAATTTTTAATATCACCACTTTTACCACATGTATGTCGTTTCAGCCCAACATGTTCAAATTATTTTTTGCAAGCAGTCAACGAGTTTGGCGCTTTCAAAGGAGCATGGATCGGTTTGAAACGCATTTTTAGATGTAGGCCAAAAAGCAAATATTATGGCTACGACCCTGTGCCAATAAATATAAAAGGAGGCAGTAAATGGCTGTTTTAAGCATGCTTTTATTAGCAGAACCTTCTGGCTTTTGGGAAAATATAATCAAAGCATTTGAAGGCTTCACAAACAACTATGTTTTGGCTATTATTCTTCTCACCGTCATTATAAGAATCATCTGGGCACCAATTGACACATTGAACAAACGTATGAGTCAAAAAATGACTGCTGTTCAAGCAAAGATGCAACCAGAACTTGATAAGATAAACAAAAAATATGCAAACGATCCAAAACTGCTAAAACAAAAACAAAACGAACTTTATTCAAAATATAATGGCAGAAGCATGGGAAGTTGTTTGTTTATGTTGGTCTTTTTGGCATTAAACATAACTATCTTCTTTACGCTGTTTTCTGGGCTTAACAATATGGCATCATTCAAAATCAACCAATCTTATGAAGAGTTGAAATTTGATTATGTCAATGCGTTGAATTTGACAAATGATTATATTGCAACGCCAGAAAACTTGGATAGATTTGAAGACTATCAAAACTTATCTTTTGAAAAAGAAATTCGAGATGAGAAAGAATATATCGTTCTTTATCAAAATGCAGGCGAAGAAAAGACAGAACTTTTTGCACAAGAATATAAAACAGATTTTTCAACAACTCAAATCACTCAAGATCCTGAAACAGGCGAAGACGTGACAGAGGTAGTTCAAACAACAAATGCTTATATAACCACCATTCTTGACAAATTCTTCCCAACCTATGAAGAGGGAGAAGTTGAAGGCTCAAAAGAGATTATCTTGATAGAAGATCAGCCAGTGCTAGATGAAGACGGAAACCCTGTCCTTGGTGAAGATGGACAACCTCTGACAGACACTCTTTATCTTGACGAGGCTTTTCAAGATGTTGCAATGAGGTTTGTTGAAAACACATATCAAGAAACAAAAGAGAGTTTCTTATGGATTGAAAATATATGGATAGCAGATGCACCTTTCCAAAGATCAATTTTCTCTTATCAAACATACCAAGGACAAGTTGGAGCAAACAATATTGAAGAAGGCGAAGAGAGAATATATAACACTTTCATGACAGATCTTAGCGAAAGACAGGGAAGAGTGAATGGTTATCTCATATTGCCACTTCTTTGCATAGCAGCATCATTCTTGTCAATTTGGCTTTCAACCAGAAGGAAAAAAGGTCAAAGCGCACAACCTGCAACTGGCGGAAAGTTTATGAAGATTTTGATGCCAGTGATATTTGGACTTTTTGCCCTGTTCTACAACAGCGTGTTTGCGATCTATATGTTTGTAAGTCAACTGATAAGTGCGCTTTTGATGCCACTTGAAAACCTTATCATAGATAAATGGCAAAAACACACTGAAAAGAAAGAAGAGAAAAAAGTTGAAGTTGAATATTCAAGAAAATTTTAAGGAGGGATAAAAATGTTACAGGCAGAAGGAACTGGAAGAACTATTGAAAAAGCAATTGAAAACGCTCTTTTGGAACTCAAAGCACCAAGAGAGGATGTTGATATAAAAATTTTGAATGAAGGCGGACTTTTCAAAAAAGCCAAAGTGCTTGTTTCTATCAGCGAAGATGTAAGACATAAATACGAAAAGAAAAGCGAGAAAAGGGCAGAAAAGAAGGCTGAGGAAAAGATAGAAAAGAAGACGGAAGAGCCAAAAGAAATTAAAAAAGAGAAAAAACAAGAAGAAAAAACAGAAAAGAAAGAAGTTAAAGAAGAGAAAAAGGAAGAAAAGAAAACTCAAAAAACTGAGAAGAAAGAGAAAAAGACGATAGATCCTGTTAAATTCTTGGAAGGACTTTTCAAAGCAATGGGCAAAGATGTGCAGATAAGTATTCTTGAAGATGAAATCTACACAACTTACACAGTTGACGGAGAAGGTCTTGGAGATGCGATTGGACATCGCGGAGAGACTTTGCAGGCAATAACAACAATTTTCAAAACAGTTATTCCAAACGGAGAAAAGAAAGTCCTTCTTGACATTGCTGGATACAGAGAAAAGAGAGCAGAAACACTTGCCTCAACTGCAAGACGAATTGCAAACAAAGTTGCAAAGAGTGGAAGATATTTCAAACTTGAACCAATGAATCCAGCCGAAAGAAGAATTATCCACACCGCTCTTCAAAATGACGACAGAGTGACAACTCTCAGCAAGGGAACTGAACCAAAAAGATATGTTATCATTTTCCCAAAAGAATATAAGGAATAAAAAAACTGGCAAACGCCAGTTTTTTTGTTATTTACCAAGACAGAATTTTGAGAAGATAAGTTCGATTATTTTTTCATTTTCGCACTGCCCTGTGATTTTTCCAAGACTGTTCCAAAGTTTTTTGATAAGCATTGCAATAATATCCATACTCTCTTCCTTTGCCTGCATAATATCATTTGCAATTTGTCCGCATTCTCCAAGAATAGCGACTTGTCGTTCGTTTATAACAACTGTCTTTGAGAAATCAATTTCTTCTTTTATTACCTTTTGATAAACTTTTTCTTTTACCTCTTCAATTCCCTTCTTTTCAACGGCAGAAACAACAATTTCATCTTCAAATGTTTTCATTTTTCTTGTCTTGTCTGACTTGTTGATTATGACAATGTGAGGAAGTGATTTGATAATATTAAAAATCTTTTCATCTTCTTTTGATAAAACTTCGCTACCATCAAGAACAAACAAAACTATGTCTGCCGATGATATGGCTTCTTTACTCTTTTCCACCCCTATTTTTTCAACTTTGTCAATGGCATCACGTATGCCCGCAGTATCGACAAAATTGAACTTTAAGCCTTTATAAAATATTTGCTCACTGACAATGTCGCGTGTTGTCCCTGCAATGTCTGTTACGATAGCCTTTTCTTGACCCACAAACTCATTGAGAAGACTGCTCTTGCCAACGTTTGGAGCACCCACAATGGCGATGTTTATACCCTTGTTTATAAACCTTGCATTTTGTGCCTGTTTGACAAGATCATCGATTTCATTTTTGACATTTTGAACAGATGAAAAAATCTTTTCTTTTGCGCTTTTTTCAAAGTCTTCTTCTGGATAATCAAGTGTGGCTTCAATCTCAGCGATTTGAGCAGTCAAATTTTCTTGCAAAAGCATGACTTTATCTTTAAGTGCACCACTTGCAGACATAAGAGAGGCTTTGAGCTCCCCTTCACTTTCTGCATTTATTTCTCCAATAATAGACTCTGCCTCATCAAGTGAAATCTTTCCATTTTCAAACGCCCTTTTTGAAAACTCACCAGGGCTTGCAAGTGTGGCTCCATTTTCAAGCAAAGTGCTTAAAACTTTTTGGGTGAGAAGAACTCCTCCATGCACTTGATATTCAATCATATCTTCCCCTGTGTATGAATGAGGGCTTTTGAAATAGACTTGAAAACAGCGTTCTTTCAATCCATCATCAAATTGAAAGAAGCCAAGATAAAGCCTGTTTGGAGTGATATTATTCCAATCAAGCAAAGAGGAAGAGAAGACTTTTTTTGCCACGTTTTGACATCCTTCTCCGCTCATTCTAATGATCGATATTGCCCCTCTTCCAAGAGGAGTTGAAATGCTTGCTATAATTTTGTTCATGGCAAGATTATAACACAGAAAAGTTGAAAAATCAACAAAGAGGGATCTTGACAAATGAAATAGGTAGAATATAATAAGAATTATGATGAAAACATACAAAGATTATATAGAATGTGTCGCGACTATTGCAAAAATAAAAGAGATTTTTCGTTTAGGTTATGTTCCTCCAAAGTATATGATGACGTATAAACCCAATTATTTTGAGGAATTAAATTGTTTTGCACATGCGGTATGTTCTTTTCCAAATAAGATTTTGAAAACGATAAATTTTTCAAGTGAAACCTATCGAGTTTTTGATTTAATAACAAGTGAAAAATATTCTGCAAGTGCAATTGAAAATGAGTTTTATGTAAGACTAGAACAGTTTGGACTGCAACTAGAAAAATGTGATATAAGAGACGAGTGTGATGAAAAGTCTTGGAAAGTGAGGCTTTATGGAAGCGCATATAACGATTTTCATTTATTAAAACAAGATGGTCACACTTTTTCTCATAAGGCCGGTTGGAAAGGTCAAGCATTAAAGATAGCCCTACTTCCTGAAAACTTCAAAATAATAAGAAATGAAAATTTCTTATCAACGTTATTTGATGGTAAAAGGAAGAAAAATTATGGGGCGTATGGACCATCTTTTCATATTGAGGAAACAGAGGAAAGAGAAGGCAAATATGTTTACAACGTCATTGGCGACTTTAAGATCACAAATCCAAACGGAAAACCTTATTCAGAGAAATTGGTTGATAAAATTGTAAGAGGACTGTAAAAAAACTTTTAAGTCAATAGAAATTTTCTATTGGCTTTTTTTATTTTTTGTATTATAATATGTCGGTATGGAAAAATTTGATGCGGTTGTTATCGGTGCTGGACATGCTGGATGTGAAGCAGGACTGGCACTTGCAAGAATGGGACATAAAACACTGCTTCTGACACTTAGTCTTGATGCAGTGGCTTTTTTGGCGTGCAATCCATCAATTGGAGGAACTGCAAAAGGACAACTTGTTGCCGAGGTTGATGCACTTGGTGGAGAAATGGGAGTGAATATTGACAAAACCCTCATTCAACTTCGTATGCTTAACAGCGGGAAAGGACCAGCAGTGCAAAGTTTAAGGGCACAGGCGGACAAGCATCGTTATCATCAAGAGATGAAAAAGACGATTGAAAACACTGAAAATCTTTATTTAAGGCAAGGTGAAGCGGTTGATATAACCGTGCTCGACAATGGCGATAAAGTGGTGAAAAGTGCCGTTGGAGAAGAGTATCTTTGCAAGACGATCGTTTTTGCAACCGGAGTATATCTAAAAAGCAGAATTATCATTGGAGATTACACAAAAGAAGTTGGGCCAAATGGCTTTATGAATGCGCAACACCTGTCAGACGCACTTAAAAAACTAGGATTAACCCTTTTGCGTTTCAAAACGGGAACTCCTGCAAGAGTTAATGGAAGAAGTATTGATTACTCAAAACTGGAAATTCAACGAGGTGAGGAGTTTATTCAAAACTTTTCTTATCTTACAAAAAGAAAGCCTAACAATAAAGGCGTATGTTATCTGACTTATACCACACCAAAAACGCATGAAATTATCAAACAGAATCTTGATAGAGCGCCAGTCTTTTCTGGAATGATTAAGGGAATTGGGCCAAGATACTGCCCTTCAATTGAAACAAAGATAGTCAGATTTGCCGATAAAGAAAGACATCAACTTTTCTTGGAGCCAGAAGCCTTGTCAACAAACGAGGTTTATATTCAAGGCTTTTCAACCTCTATGCCAGTAGATGTGCAAAAAGAGATGATTCATTCTGTTCCAGGGCTTGAAAAAGCGGAAATAATGAGAGATAGTTACGCAATTGAATATGATTGCATTGATCCGACCGAACTTTTGCCTACCCTTGAATATAAAAAAATAAAAGGACTTTTCTTTGCAGGACAAATAAATGGCACGAGTGGTTATGAAGAGGCAGCCGCACAAGGAATAATTGCAGGAATAAATGCAAGTCTCTATTTGCAAGGCAAAAAACAACTTGTTTTGAAACGCAGTGATGGATATATTGGCGTTCTCATTGACGATATTGTGACAAAAGGAACAAACGAGCCATACAGGATGATGACGTCACGTGCAGAATATAGGTTGCAATTAAGACAGGATAACGCCGATTTGCGTCTGACTGAAATTGGAAGACAAGTTGGACTTGTAAGTGACAAACGATATAGAATTTTCAAAAAGAAAGAAAAAGATCTGCAAAAGATTTTCTCTTTTCTTGACAGAAAAGTCAAAGTTGATCAAAACATAAAAGACTTTTATATTCAAAATGGCGAAAATCCACCAAGAGAAAACGTGACAATCAAAGAAATGTTGAAAAGACCAAAGATTGATGCTTTCAAAATTAACACACTTTTGCATGTTTTTGATGAATTTTCATATGAAATAATAAACGAAATGAATATTATCATAAAATATGAAGGATATTTGAAACAACAACGTGAAGAAATTGAAAAATTTCAAAAAAATGAAAAAATAATTATTCCATCAGATTTTGATTATAAAAAATATCATGGATTAAGACTGGAAGCGGTGGAAAAGTTGGAGCAAATCAGGCCATTAAATATAGGACAAGCATCACGTGTTTCTGGCGTTTCTCCGGCGGATATAGCCGTTTTGTCAGTGCTTGTGAAAAAATTTAATGAAGAAAAAAAAGACAAGAAATAATCTTGTCTTTTTTATTAAAAATTGACATTTTTTCACTAAAATTATATAATTAAAAAAAATAAAAATTTTTATAAAAAAATATTAAAATAAAAAAGGTAAAAAAATGAAAGAAAAATTAAAAAAAATATTCGAAAAATATAAAATTTTATTAAATGAAAATCAACTTTTGCAATTTGAAAAATATTATCAATTTTTAGTGGAAGAAAATAAAAAATACAACCTTACATCTATAACAGATGAAGAGGATGTTGTCTTCAAACATTTCTTGGATAGTGTGTTGCCAGAAAAATATATAACATCCAATGCCTCTTGCATTGATGTTGGAACTGGTGCTGGCTTTCCAGCAATCCCATTAAAGATTGTCAGACCAGATCTTTTTGTTTGCATGGTTGATAGCCTGCAAAAAAGAGTGAATTTCTTAAATCAAACAATAAATATGTTGGGACTTAAAAATATTGAGGCTCATCATGCAAGAGCAGAAGATTTTGCAGTTAAAAATAGAGAAAAGTTCGACTTTGCACTTTCAAGAGCGGTCGCACAAGTGCCAACGCTGTCAGAATATCTTCTTCCATTTGTCAAAATTGGCGGAAAAGTGATTATGTATAAATCGCAAAAGGTGGAAGAAGAACTTTGCTCTGGCGAAAAAGCGATAAAAGTGCTTGGTGGAAAAGTTGAAGATATTATAAAAATGCGGATTGATGAAATTGATGCTGAAAGAAACTTTATTATTATAAAAAAAGTGCAAAATACAACACAAAAATATCCTAGAGGTAAGAATTTGCCAA
The DNA here is from genome assembly GCA_946499835.1 of uncultured Bacillota bacterium. Classification (GTDB taxonomy): domain Bacteria; phylum Bacillota; class Clostridia; order Christensenellales; family UBA1242; genus Caccovivens. The sequence goes on from CAMMTJ010000008.1 coordinate 51,524, forward strand.
AAACTAAGCCGATTTTATAGGAGGAAGGATGAAGTTAGTCTCTTACAATATAAATGGCGTGCGTTCAGCATACAAAAAAGGCCTTATTGAATGGATTGAAAACAGCGATATAGATATATTTTGTTTTCAAGAGGTTCGAGCGAATGAAGAAGTTTGTCAAAGTATATTCGGTGGCGGACAATTAAACTTTTTCAGTGAACAAAAAAGCAAATTTGACGACTATTTCAAAATTTACAACTGTGGAAATATTCCAGGTTATGCAGGAACAATGATTATGTCAAGGGAAGAGCCAAAAAAAGTGCTTTATGATATGGGCGATTTGTGGAAAGATAATGAAGGAAGAACAACAACCGCCTTTTTTGGAGATTTTGTTGTAGTAAACGCATATATTCCAAACGGAAGCAATAGATTAGACTTCAAAATGGCTTATCTTGACGCCTTGACAAAACATTTGGAAAGATTGAAAAAAGAAAATACGGTTATATGTGTTGGAGACTTCAATATTGCTCATAACGAAATTGACCTCACCCATCCTAAACAATGTGCAAGCAAGTCAGTTTTTTTGCCAATTGAAAGAAAAGCATTTGAAAAAATATTGAATTTAGGCTTTTTAGATGTTTTTAGAACGCTGTATCCAGAAAAGAGAGAATATAGTTGGAGAAGTTATTTTTCTCGTTTGCCAGAAGAGATGCAAAAATATACCAAAAACTTCTATAAATATCGAATTGATTACTGCATAGTTTCAAACGACAAAAGATACATCTTAAAAGATTGCCAAATGCCTGATTTGCCTTATAGTGACCATTTGCCAGTTATTTCA
>CAMMTJ010000009.1 GCA_946499835.1 uncultured Bacillota bacterium
ACAAGCAAAAATGCCGTTTTCGCCGATGGTGCTGGTGGTGGGAGTCGAACCCACACGGTGTTGCCACCTCGGGATTTTAAGTCCCGTGCGTCTGCCATTGCGTCGCACACTGCATTTATGCTTGTTTGCTGTTCGCAAACAGACGCACCTAAATTTGTGTGCTCCTTTTTCCCATAAAAAAACTCCCTTTTTTATGGGAGCCCTTTTCTTGTGGCGGAATGTCATCCGCAATTTTTTCTCTTGGTGCCGATGATGGGAGTCGAACCCATACGGTGTTGCCACCTCGGGATTTTAAGTCCCGTGCGTCTGCCATTCCGCCACATCGGCATAATGTTTTGGGGGAGGGGTTAAACTAAAAATTGCGACCAGTCCTTAAAAAAGTCCTAAGTCGCAATCATTTTAAGAACCCTTGCCCTGTTTTTTGGAGGTACCACCCGGATTTGAACCGGGGAATAAAGGTTTTGCAGACCTTTGCCTTACCGCTTGGCGATGGTACCAAATTTGGAGCGGAAGACGGGATTCGAACCCGCGACATTTACCTTGGCAAGGTAACGCTCTACCACTGAGCCACTCCCGCAAAAGATATGTAGGACAAGGAACATTGATGCCATGTGAGCAGTAACGTAAAAATGTCCCTCTAAACATTTTATGCGTTTAAGCAAGGTTTGCTCTAATAATATAGCAAAGTTTTTGTCAAAAATCAACTGTTTTTAAGCAAGATGTTAAAAAAATCTTAAAATCTTCTTATCTGGCCTTGCAATTTACAAGAAAAAGGGTGTTATATCAAAAGAATATTTTGTGAAATATAATATTTGTGATATAATTTTAGCAGAATAAAATTAGGAAAACAGGTTACAAAAGAATGGATATGAATAATGGGTATAACGGCATTGTCGTAGCTATTGAAAAGACGGTTGCTCAAAATTTGAGCCCTGCTTTTTTACAGTTTTTGCTTAGAAATGAGAAAAGGTGTTTTAAGGATGCTTTTTACTATATCTTCCGCAAAGAAAATGAGATTTTAGGGTATGCTGAAATACGCTACTGGCAAAGCACTTTGCTTGAAAAACCAATTTCATATTTTATCAATCCAGAATATCAAGATCTTGGCATTGACAAGCAAATGCTGTCATTTGTTCTTGGAGATTACTCATTTGCCAACCTGTCAATGAGTGTTGAAAATGATGAACTTGACAAGATCAAAATGATTGAGAGTTTTGGCTTTAAGATGAAAAACATAACCAAAATTTATCAGTTACAGACAAAACGCTTGCTTGTGAAAACAGACTTTTCTTCTTTTAATCAAATATCAAAACTGAGCAAAGAACTGAAAAAACAATTTGAAAATATGTTGTATGACAAAATCAAAAATGTCTCAAATATTTTGCAAAGTGAAGCCATCCTTGGCAAAGAGCATGAGTTTTTTCAAAAGTTTCTCAAAGATGTTTCATTGCAACATAGTTATGTTTGCGTTCAAGAGGGACAGATCCAAGGCTGGATACTTTTCAAAAAACTGGGCGACAAAAATTTGATGCTTCTTGATGCATCTCGGGACTGCGATGAGAAAACTTTTTCTGAATTTTTGTCAGCAGTTTTTGCCGTGCTTGCACAAAAAGATATTGCAATCAAAATGGAAATGATTGATGATGACTATATGGCAAAAATGATTGTCAACTTGTTTGCTGTCAAACCTCAAAAGGTTTATTACAACTATATCCGCTTTGCAGGAAAAGAGTAGGTGTTATGGGAACTGGATTTATTTTAAGTCAAGTGTTGGGTGGCGTAGCCTTGATTTTGGTGGCACTCTCATATTTTGTAAAAGCGAAGAAATCTTTTCTGCTTTTGCAAACGATTGCCAATCTCTTTTATGCTGCCTCATTTTTGTTTCAAGGATTATTTGTTGCGGGCGTGGGAACTTTGATATCTTTGTGCAGGGCGCTTGGGCTATATATTTTATCTGCAAAAAAGCTAGATCCACCAGAGCAATATTTAATAATATTGCTGGCTTGCTATTTTATCAACGCAAGTCTTTTCTATCAAGTTCCGCTTGACATAATGCCTCTTTGCACAAGTTGTCTCTTTACTCTTGCTTTTTTTGTCAAAGATATGAAAAATGTAAGATATTTCATGATTTTGCCAAATGTTATGTTGGTGGTTTATGGCATTATCACTCAATGTTATACAAATGCTCTTCTTGACACAATGGAAGTTTGCATCTTGGTCAGTGCGATAATCTATCACCATAAAGACAATAAAAAGAAAATTTAGTCCAATTTTGTCTTTTTTTGACTTATACAAATATTTCCTTCCCTTTTGCAAACACCAAGAAAGAGGAGGAAATTATGAAAAAATATTTTTTGCCAATTTTTACTTTTGTTTTGGCTGTTGCATTGTTGCTTGTTGGAGTTAATGACAAACCAGAACAGATTGTTGCAAATGCTGAAAGCGGAGACTATTGCATCAGCGTTGTTGGTGAGGCGACAATTGACGCTGTGCCAGACAGGGTGACTATTTATGCTTCGATAGAAAATGTGAATAATGAACTTGACACTGCTCGTGACAGCACATTTGAAATTTTCGATGCCTCTGTCAAAATCTTGACTGATAATGGTGTGGATAAGGACAAAATTATTGTGCAGTCATACACAAGTTATCCAAACTATGACTATTCAGCAGGCAAGCAGGTCAGTGGATATGTCGCAAACCTTACTTTCTCATATCAACTTGACGGACTTGACAAAATTCAACAAACATTAACTGCTCTCGGTGAGGCTGGCAAAGTAACAACAAGAAATGTCAATTACGAAGTTTCAAATGAAGAAGAACTTTACTCACAAGCACTCTCTGAGGCTTTTGAAAACGCAAAGGATAAGGCGTCTAAACTGCTTGGAAGAGAAGACCTCTCTGTAAAATGTGTGGAAGAGGAATCAACTTATTATTCAAATGTGTTATACAGAAGTTATGCAGATGGCTTTGAGGGGAGTGAAATGGTTGGAAAGGTGTCAGTTAAAGCCAGAGTAAAGGTATGTTTTGAATAAACTGCAAGCAAACTTTGCAGTTTTTTTGTAAAATTTAGACTGGATGAAATGTTTGCTGAAATTGTGTTAGTTTGCAGTAACGAGCAATCAAAAAAACAAAAGAAGATAAATTTTAATAAAAAAGAAAAAAAAAGTTTGCAAAAACAGTTGAAAAAAGTTGGAGAATTGTGTATAATGGCAATGTTCACAAATTATGGAGAGATGGCTGAGCGGTCGAAAGCGGCGGTCTTGAAAACCGTTGATGTGAAAGCATCCTGGGGTTCGAATCCCTATCTCTCCGCCAAGTGCAAGCAACCCGAACCCGTTGGGGTTTTGGGTTGTTTTTTTGTTGAAAGTTAAAGAAACATAATGCTGAAAAGAGGGGCTAAATAAGTCCGTCTTCTTTTAGTTTTTTTATGCTGTTTTTATGCAATATTTCATCAGATTTATCTGTTGCTTTATAGACGATTTTGTATTCCATAAGGTCATTATAATAAAAAGCAAAATTTATGGCAAATATTATTGTCAATTTGTTTGATTTTATGCTGAAAATTGGTTAGAATTGCAATATGTGGATTTTGCTGAGTGTAATCTATGGTGTAATGATTGGCTTTTACAATGTTTTGCGTCAAAAAGCGTCTGACAGAAGTCCAATTTTGTTTGTGATTGCTCTGTCTTGTTCGGTGGCTTTTTTGGCGATTTCTTGGAGCGTGCCAGAAGCCATTGCTGTCGGTGGAAAAGGTGTTGCACTTTTTCTGCTTAAAAGTGTTATAGTTTTTAGTCTTTGGGTTTTTGAACTTTTGGCATTCAAGAATTATTTTATGTCCTCTTTGCAACCGATAAGTGCGATAAGGGTTGTGATTTCTTTTGTGTTAAGTTTGATTGTTTTCAATGAGCCTGTCATTTGGTGGAGATTTATTGGGGTGGCGATAATTTTTTGTGGACTTATTCTTCTCAACGAGTTTGACAGAAGGCAACTTAAAAAAGATTTGCAAGCCAGTGCAAATTTTCAAGAGGGGCAAAATCAACTTATGTTGCAAACAGAAAGCAAAAAGAGAAGACTCAAAGCCATAATCTTTTTTATAATATCATGTGTGCTTAACGAAATTTCTGCTCTTCTTGACAAGTTTTATATGGATGTGTATTTGCCCGGGCAAATGCAATTTTGGTTTTTGCTTTTTGTGTCTTTGTTTGCATGGGTTGGCTTTTTGTTTTTATGCTTAAAGCAAAAAAAGTGGTTGATTTGCAAAAAAGATTGGGGAAATTGGTTTATATATATCTGTGGAATTATTCTTGTGGTTGCCGACAGGCTTTTGTTTACTGCGCTTACATATCCAGATGTTTTGGTCTCTGGCGTTTCAATCATCAAACAACTTGCAACAATCGTGACGGTTATTTTGGGTGGGCTGGTGTATAAAGAGCCAAATCTCAAACAGAAACTCTTATTTTTGGCGATTATGCTTGTAGGCATTGTGATTGTGGTGATATAACAAGTCTTTGTTTAGAGAAAATTTTTGAGGGTATAATGTTTTGCAAAAGTTGCCCTCATTTTTTTTGTAAAGTATGTCTGAAAAATAATAATAGGTCAAAAAAGTGGAAAAAATATTTAAGAAAATCTTGAAAAAGTTTCACTTTTGGTTGACTTTTTCGAAGTAAAACAGGTTTTGAAATAAGAAAATCTTGCAATAATTTGACGAGTAACAAAATTTTGTGCTATACTGCCTAAAAATAGGGGGAAAGAAAAGATGTATAGCCTTGAACATATTTTGTATATTGTCATTTCACTTGTTGTGATTGGACTTGTTTTATTTGCAGGGCATTTTATAAAAAACAAGATGTGGAAAAACATATTTTTGCTTTTTTGGGCTTTTGCATGCTTTTTCTTTCATATTTCAACCATGTATACAACATTTTTCACAAACGGAACTGGAATAGGAAATGCCTATGACAATCAACTTTTCCCAATTTATTTTTGCAACTATATGATGTATCTTCTTTTAATTGCAAGTTTGTGGACAAACAAAGAGTCCAAATTTTTTAAGATTTTTGCGACCTTTGTTGCATATGGTGGAACATTTGGTGCGCTTATAACTCTTTTCATCACCCCTCCACAAATTGGGGTTTGGGCAGAGTTTCAAGCAGCACTTTCACATTCTTGCCTTTTGACAGGATCTCTGTGGCTTTTTGTGGGTGGTTATGTGAAAATAAGCGTTTACAATCTTGTGCCTTACACAATGGGACTGCTCAGTTGTGGCGTGGTTGGCGGAGTTGTTGAACTCATCTTTTTCCTAGGTGGCAGACCAAGTCCAAATGCCATGTACCTTGTTCATGGCCCAGCAGAAATGCCTGAAATGCAATGGTGGATGATTGCACTTCTTATGCTTGTGATCATATTTGCCTTTACCACCTTGTGGGAGCGATTTACTCGCAAAAAAGAGGACAGGTGGTATAAAACGGCAAAAGATCTTGAATGGTATTTCCCTCCAAAGAAGAGCAAAAAAGTTGCGGAAGGGGGAGAAAAATTAGACTGATTTTTGAAAAATCAGTTTTTTTGATATTGAAAAAAAACTAGCAAAGACTAGGTTGTTTTGGAGGAAAGGGCTGTATGATGTGGAACCCATGGCACGGCTGTCACAAAGTCAGTGAAGGGTGCAAAAATTGTTATATGTTTTATTTTGACCAAGAAAGAGGGGTGGATTCCAATCACGTTTTCAAAACCAATTCCTTTTTATTGCCAATCAAAAAGGATAGACATGGCAAATATAAGGTGCAGGGCGGTGAACTTCAAACTTGCCTCACATCCGACTTCTTCTTGGAAGAGGCAGATCAGTGGCGGAATGAAGTGTGGCAAATGATAAAAATGCGAAGTGATGTCACATTTGTTTTGTTTACCAAAAGAGTTGAACGAATTGAAAAATGTTTGCCATCTGATTGGGGAAGTGGCTATGAAAATGTTGTCTTCAATTTGACTTGTGAAAATCAAAGGCGTGCAGATGAGCGTTTGCCAATCTTTTTGAACTTGAATATTGGGCATAGATGTGTGCTTGTTTCTCCATGTCTTGAAAGAGTGAACCTGCGAGAGTATTTGAAGTCTGGCAAGATTGAGAGCGTTTATTTGAGTGGTGAAAACTACAAAAACGCACGCATTTGTGATTATGATTGGGTCAAAGACTTAGCAATGCAGTGCAAAGAGTTTAACACCTCCTTTTTCTTTTTTCACACAGGGTCACTTTTTAGAAAGGATGGCAAAATTTACAAAATTCCATATAGCCAAGGCAAAATTCAGGCAGAGAAAGCAGGACTTGATTATCAAAAAGTTGATTAGAACAGAGAAAATTTCTCTCTTCTTTTTTATTGACAATATTTTTTTTTCATAGTATCATATAAATTAAGAGGAGGGGATTATGGATACGATGTTTTGGGTTTGGCTTGGCGTAATTGCTGTGACGGCAATCATTGAGTTTATCACTTGTGACCTGACTTCCATCTGGTTCACTTGTGGTGCTGTCATTCCTTTTATCATTTCAGCCTTTGACGCAATATCTTGGGAATGGCAACTTTTGATCTTTGTCGTTGTATCTGCACTTTTGATGGTTTTCCTAAGGAAGATCACGAGAAAGTTGCTTCTCAAAAATGCCAATTTCAAATCAAATGTTGACGGGCTTGTTGGAAAGCATGTGCGTATGATTTCGCGTGCTGACTTTGAAACTGTTGGCTCTGTCAAAATCGGCGATGTCGTTTGGAGCGCTGTTGCACTTGACGGGCAAAGCGTGGAAGCAAACGAAGTTGTTGAAGTTGTTGGCGTTGACGGAAACAAGTTGCAAGTCAAAAAAATTGAAGTCAAAGAAGAGAAAAAGGAGGATAAAGTATGAGCGCATGGGGTATAGTATTGATTGTGCTTGGCGTGGTTGCTCTTGTTATTCTTTGTCTATCTATTCGCATAGTCAAGCAGGCAACTGCTGTTGTTGTTGAAAGACTTGGCAAATACAACAAAACGCTTGAAACAGGCGTGCATATGATTTTGCCATTCTTTGATAGAACAAGCAAGCCAATTTCACTTAAAGAGATTGTGGCTGATTTCAATCCACAGCCAGTTATCACAAAAGACAACGTAACAATGCAAATTGACACTGTTGTGTATTTTCAAATCACAGATGCAAAACTCTTTTCTTATGGCGTTGACTCACCAATAAAGGCTATTGAAAATCTGACAGCGACAACACTGAGAAACATTGTTGGTGAACTAGAACTTGACCAAACACTGACATCACGCGACACTGTCAACACGAAGATGAGAGTGATCCTTGACGAGGCAACTGACCCATGGGGTATCAAGATCAACAGGGTGGAACTCAAAAACATTTTGCCACCAAAAGATATTCGTGATGCCATGGAAAAACAAATGAGGGCAGAGCGTGAGAGAAGAGAACAAATCTTGCGTGCCGAGGGTGAAAAGAAAGCCACCATTCTTGTTGCAGAAGGTGAAAAAGAGGCAAAAATTTTGCGTGCTGAGGCTGACAAAGAGGCGGCTATTTTGGCGGCAGAGGCAGAGAAGGCTGCAAAAATTGCTGAGGCAGAAGGTGAGAACGTTGCCATTGGACTTATCAATCAGGCAAAACCAGATTCAGCCTATGTGACACTGCAAGGCTTCGAGGCACTCAAAGTTTTGGCAAATGGCAATTCAACAAAGATTGTTGTGCCAAGTGATATTCAAAATGTTATGGGACTCTTGACCGCAGTGGCTGACACGCTCAAATCTGACAATGCAAAATTGCAAAATGATAAAAAAGAAAAGGCTTCTGCCATAAAGGAGGAAAAGAAATGAAAAACGCAAAAAATGTTATCTTAAATTCAATTGCACTTGTTCTTGGAGTGCTTATTCTCGTCTTTCTTGCTATGCCACACTATGTGCTTGATTTGACTGTGACATCGCAAACTGTAAACGGATATGACTTGCTCAATTTTGAAGGCAGTTCGCTGAGCATATTCATTGATGTATCATTGCTCTTCATGATTATCTTTGCCAGCCTTCTCATCTTGGCTTCAATTGGAGGACTTCTTTCAAACTTTGGAGTTGTGAGAGGCAAGACTTTTGCAAAGGCAAGCAGAATGATTGCACTTGCTTCTTCAATTCTTCTTGCTTTGTTTGCAATGTTCGCTTTGGCTGGAATCGGTTATGATGCTGCCACAGCCACAAAATTTAACATTGGAGATCAAGTCTTTGACGTTGGTGAAATCATCCCTCTCAGTGCAGGTTGGGGTGTGATTGTAAACTTCATTTTGGCACTTGCAATTTTGGTATGTGAAGTTTTCAACAAAATGAAAGTTGCAAAAGCAAAAGGAAAGAGAAAATAAGAAAATTTTGCTTGAAAAATGAATAAGAAAAAAGCCTTTCTTCGTGAAAGGCTTTTTTTTGAAATCATTATATAATTGTCATATCCTATTTTTCAAAGAATGTCACTCCATAACATTTTGCACCGACATGAGAGCCAACAACGCACCCAATTTCGCAAACAACTTTCTCTGGGATTGCTTCAAATTTTGCTTTATTTTTTTCTTCAAATCGCTCTATTGCTGGCAAATTATCGGTATGCAAAAACCAAAGAGGGCGAGTGGTGTCTATATTTGCAAGACTTGACAAAAGGTATGCCTCAGCCTTTGGAGTGCCCATACATTTTGCGATGTTGACAACCTTGCCGTCAACGATTGAGACAATAGGCTTCACATTGAGCATTGAGCCAATAACCGCACTTGTAGAAGAAAGTCTTCCGCTGTTTTTCAAATATTTAAGATCGTTTATGATTGCGAAAAGTTTGATTTTGTCACGCAAACGATAAAACTCTTCCTTAATTTTTTCAATGTCTTGGCACTTTTCGATAAACTTGCAAAGTTCAATGATAAGAGCGCCTTGCGCAGCGGTTGTCACTGTGCTTTCTTCAATGAAAACGTTTTTCATGCCAAGGTTTTCTGCTGCCATTTGTGCTTGGACTTTTGTTTGGCTTAGTTCCATAGAAATGACAATAGTGATCACAAAGACATCATCTTTGTTGCAATAGTCCTTGTAAAATTGTTCAAATTTATATGTATTTGGCATAGCGGTTTTTGGTATCAAACCAGTGCTTGCCATTTTGTTGTAAAAGGTGCGTGCGTCAAGTCCTTCTGGATAAAGTTCTTCTCCAAAAGCCACTTCAATTGGAATGATTGAAACATCATATTTTTTTCTAAGTTCTTCTGGGATGTCACAAGATGCATCTGCAACAATTTTGAATTTCATTTTCTTCTCCTTTTCCTTTATATTATCATAAATAAAAAAAGAAACAAAACAAATTGTCCCTTTTTTCTTTCTATTTTTACAAATGATCACACAATAGTGTATGATAAGATTATATTTGGCGAAGACTGGTCAACATTCAGCGAAAGTTCAACTTTGTCATAGTCTGTTTGATAGTCTGTTGGATTGAAAAACATCATTGCGTTGTCAAAATCCATTTCGCTATTGAAAGCGATCGTGTATTGAAATGTGTTTTCATTTTGACGGTAGATTATTGAAAAATTGCACTCTTGCATAAACATCATTTCAATCATCATTTTCATTTCTTCTGCTTTTGAGGTAACAAGTTCTGACAAGTATTCGCTTATTTGAGGGTAGAGAAATTCTGCTTTTGTATAAGTCAAAGTGACATTTGGATCATTGTAGTCTATATCAAGAATGAGATTTGCCTTTTCAAAATGTGATTGAAATAGTGTTTTGTCTATCATTATTGAATTTAGATCATAATCTTCACTAGACAAAAAGGTGATTGTGTAAGTGAAAACATTGTTATCATGAGAAGATGACGTTGTTATGTCTGACGTCATTCTTACAATTTCAAGTCCATCTTCAACCAGTTTTGAAAGATATTCGTCAATTTCAGTTGCAAGTTGAACGTCTGGATCAACTGGGATTTCTTCGTCAGGATCAGTGTTATCCTCAGGAGGTGTTGGATCAGTTTCATCAGGTGGAGTTTCGTTGCCACCATCACTTGGAAGGTCTGGATCTGTGTTTGAGTTATCATTATCAGATGTGTTGTCATCGTCATCTGACGTGTTGTCATCAGGAGGAGTATTGTCCTCAGGTGAGGCAGGCTCTTCTGTTGAATAGTCAGGATCATTTGTGCCAGCAGAACTTTCTTCACCACATGCAACACCGAAAATTGCGAATGTAAAAACAAAGCACATAAGTGCGATTTTCAATAATTTCTTCATAATTTTTTCCCTTAATTTTAGTCCAACGATATTTTATCAAAATAGCATAAAAACTCAAAACAAATTGCGTCAAAAAAAGAAGATTTTCGACAATCTTTTTTAATTTGACTTATATTTGACATAACTTTTGCGTCATTTTGTAGTCAAAAGAAAAAAGCACCTTTTGTGTGCTTCCTTTTGACAAGAAAAAGTTAGTTCAATTTGGCGTTTATAAGGGTGAGAATTTGCATTTGTTTGAGATAAATTGATTGAACTGACATCGAGAATGAAGAGCCATCTTTCAAATTGAAAGTCAAAGTTTTTCTTCTTCCAAAAGACAGTGCCTCTTTTTCCATTGTCACATTTTTGATATTGGTGATGCTTATTCTCACCATTGATTGTGTGAAAATTTTTTCGTGTGAAAATGGAAGAATATAGATATATCCATTTTTATATGAAATGCCGTGCATTGGATTTTTCTTTGAAAGGAATGGTGCACCAGTAATGCTTTTTACAGCACCCCACAAAAACAAACCTTCTTTTCCAACAACTTTTATTTCTTCCATCTTTTGATGGATGTCTCTGATTGTTAATTTCGCCATAATCACTCCTACTTATATTTAGAATAACCCTTTTTATATAATTTGTCAAGAAAAAATTTGAAGAAAAATGTTTGGCAAAATATGACAAATTTGTTATGATATTCTTAAAAATAGGGGAGAAGAATATGAGGATAGCACTTGACGTTGATGATTGCATAACAAACACTTTGGAATGGGACTTTGCTTGTGCGTGGGAGTTTAACCGCACACATCATCCAGAAGACAAGAATTTTTATTACACCATTCACCATACAGCGCCTGAAATTTTTAAGTTTACGCCAAATGAATCAAGAGAATTTTATTCAAAACAGCGCAAGTTTTTGATTGATAAGCGCTTGCTCTTTCCAAAGCCTTTTGTAAAAGAGGTGATTGACAAACTTATGCAGGAAGGACATGAGATTTTTATTCTTACCAGCAGAGAAGATGCTTATTGGAATGGTGATGCACAAGGGGAAACGAAAAAGTGGCTAAAAAAATATAAAATTGGCTATACAGACCTTTTTGCAAATTGTGCAGAAAAGGGACTCAAATGTGCTGAACTTAAAGTTGATCTTTTGATTGACGACAACCAAAAATTTGCTCAGCAGGTTAATGCACAAGGCATAAGGTCAATCATTTTAAGTGCACCTTACAACTTGAAATACAAAAATGTTTTGTCAACCCATGCTTCTTGTTGGCCTGAGGTATATTATATTGTCCAAGACTTGCAGGCATCTTTGGATGAATATAGAAAGGCAAAACTTAAAAAAGAACGCCTTATGCCTCATATACATTTTGAGCCTATCACTGCAAAGACACTTGTTAATGCTGTCAAACTTCAAGAGAGAATCACAAAAAATCACTGTGCTTATCTTGAATACCAAAGGGCGATCAAGACGGACAATCCATATTATTTCATCTATGACGGAGATGAGACGATCGGTATAACTGGTTTCTATGTTTTGCCAAACGCACCAGAGGATGCTTGGTTGGGCGTAGGAGGAATCGTGCCAAGTCATATACGACATGGCTATGGCAGGAAAGTTATGGACAAACTTATGAATATGGCAAAAGAGAAGGGATTCAAGACTTTCCGTATTCTCACAAACTTTGTTCAAAATCCAAATTCTCAAACGCTGTTTAGACAAGTTTCTGATATTTGTGAAGTTTACAAAGAGGACAACGAAAAGAGTGCAAAGAGATATATCTATTCAAAATCATTGATTGATGCACCTGTAAAAAAATGGAAGAACAAAGATTGTAATGCAAAAGAGTTTGCAAAACTTGAAAAAGAAAGCAAAAAAATCATGAAAGAAATTTCATAATTCATTGACAAGACGTCAGTTTTGAAATATAATAAAAAATAGAGGAGGCACAAATGCATTTAAGAACACGCGTTGTGGTAAGAAAATTCATCACATTCTACGTAACAGACTTGTTATAATGCTTTGTGCTGTCAAAAATTGGTTATAACGGCAGTCACAAAGTATGACTGCCGTTTTTTTAAGACAGGAATTGTGTAAATAGTTGTGCAATTATACCTAAAAGTAAAGAAAACGGCGAAGAGAATTTTTTTAGAAAAACAACCTTTACCGTTTTTTTGTAAAGGACTTTTAGGAGGAAGAAAATGTTAGTTTTAGATGTCAATAAATTGACGAAGAGTTTTGGCTTTGGAAACTTATTTGAAGACTTGTCCTTTTCACTTAATGATGGAGAGGCAATCTCTATTGTTGGCGCAAATGGGTCAGGGAAATCAACGCTGTTAAAAATAATTTTGGGCAAAGAAAAGGCAGACAAGGGAAGTGTCAATATAAGAAAAGGTGCAAAGGTGGCTTATCTTGATCAAACAGGTTCAAGCATAGATGATGATAGGCCTGTCAAAGATGTTTTGTATGATGCTTTTTCTGATCTATTGATGATGGAGAAAAGATTAAACGAGTTGCAAGAAAAACTTAGTGAAAATTTGCAAGATGAGGAGTATGAAGAGATTTTGCGAAAATATTGCAATCTTCTTGATAGGTTCGCATTTGCTGGTGGATACGAAATTGAAAAGGAAATTCAAACTGTCGCAGATGGTCTCAAAATTGATAAAAGTTTGCTGGACAAAAGTTTCAACAGCCTTTCCGGCGGAGAAAAAACGATTGTGGCTTTGGCAAAGGCTTTGCTTATTAAGCCAGATCTTTTTCTCCTTGATGAGCCGACAAATCATCTTGATACTGAAAGAATTGAATGGCTTGAGGGTTATCTCAAATCTTTCAAAGGGGCGATAGTCATTGTGTCGCACGACAGATATTTCCTTGACCGAATGTCAAAGAAAATTTTGTCTATTGAAAATGGAAAAGGGAAGGTGTATTCCACCAATTATACAGGCTTTTTGGAAGAGCGAGAGCGTGAGTTTGAAAAGCAACTTGCTCAATACAATATGGAGCAGAATGCAATCAAAAGACTGGAAGAGCAAATCAAATATTTTTCGCAAAAAGGGATGGAAAAAAACAGTTCCACTTTGTGCGATAGGGCTCACTCTCTTCAAACACAACTTGAAAGAATAAAGAAAAGGGCAGTGGCACGGCCAAAGGTTCAAAAACCAGCAGGTGCCAAGTTTGACGAGCAGAAAAAGACCAGCAAGCGTGTGATTGAGACAAAGGATTTTTCTGTGATTCTTCCAAACGGACAAAAGATTTTGGACAAGATCAATATCTATATTTGTTCAGGGGAGCGTGTGGCAATTATTGGAAAAAATGGCTCTGGAAAAAGCACGCTTATTAAGGCAATTATGGGCGTTCAAGACCTTGAAATGCAAGGAGAAATCATTGTTGGGCCAAGCGTAAAAATTGGCTACCTGCCACAAATAATAACCTTTCCAGACGAAAATCAAAGTGTGCTTGAATATTTTGAAAATGAAAGCGGACTTTCAGAAGAGCGATCGAGAAAGATTTTGGCGGGTATGCAATTCTATAAAAATGATGTAACAAAACGCGTCAAAAACTTATCAGGCGGTGAGAAAATGAGGATCAAACTTGCACTATTATTGCAACAGAAAATCAACACCCTTATTTTTGACGAGCCAACAAATCATATCGATATTCCAACAAAAGAGATGCTGGAAGAGGCACTTGGTGAGTTTGAGGGAACGCTTATCTTCATAAGCCATGACAGATATTTTATCAACAAGTTTGCACATAGATCTATTGAAATTGAAAATGGCAAGGCGACAGTTTATCTTGGCGGTTATGATTTTTACAAAGAGCACAAGAAATAAGGTTTTTTGCTTTGAGAAAAGATGGAAAATATGCTAAAATTTTATCAAAGAAATTTGAGGTGAAATGTGACAAAAGGAAAACTTATTGCGATCGTTGGCACCACTGCGTCTGGAAAAAGTTCGCTTGGTATCGATCTTGCAAAACATTACAATGGAGAAATCGTTTCTGCCGATTCTAGGCAGGTTTACAGGCATCTTGATCTTGGCACAGGCAAGGTCACAAAAGAGGAAATGGCAGAGGTTAAGCATCATCTTATTGACATACTTGATCTCAACCAGCCTTTTTCTGTCGCACACTTTCAAAAACTTGCATATGAGGCGATTGATGATATCTTGAAAAGGGGACACTTGCCTTTTCTTGTGGGAGGCACAGGGCTTTACACAAGAGCGTTGGTCGAAGGATATAACCTCTCAGACGTTCCACCAGATGCAGAGCAAAGAAAGATACTTGAGAGTTTGGATAGAGAGCAACTTTGTTCTCGTCTTGAAAAACTTGGCGAAAAGGTAAGCGATGATGAACCAGCAAGACGGCTTATTCGCAGGCTTGAAAAACTTGAAAAGGGTGTGAAGAGCGAAAATCTTTCTCAGCCACGCTATGATGTTTTGCAGTTGGGACTGACTTTTGATCGAGAGGAACTTTATTCGCGTATCGGCATCCGCCTTGATCAGCGTATAAAAGAAGGAATGATTGACGAAGTGAGAGAGGTTGTTAAACTTGGCGCAACGCCTGAGTTTTTGGAAGGGCTTGGGCTTGAATATCGTTTGACTTATCGATATATAACAGGCAAGTATAAAAGTTTTGAAGAATATAGAGAAGACCTTTTCAAACAGATACGTCATTTTGCAAAGAGACAGATGACATGGTTTAGAAAAGAAAAGAATATTGTGTGGCTTAACAGCAAAGGGGACTATTTGAAAGAAGCCATAACTCTCATCGATGACTTTTTGAAAAAGTAAGTTTTAATATTTCAAATTTTACTGCAAAAAAACAGCCTCAAAAGGCTGTTTTTTTAATAAAATCGTTAATTTAGTTGATTTTGAAATTGCCTACAACAAATTCATAAACATTTTGCATTATTTCTTCTTTGGATACCTCACAGACGGTGATGTCTTTGCTAAATTCTCCCTCCAAACCAAGAGATTTTCTATTTGAATATGAAACAAATTTAGTCAAAAAGATTTCCACTTCGTAAGGCATTTGAAATTCTTTTCCTTCAAACACCCAATTTTGTTTCCAATTAAGGAAGCCTAAACTTTTCACAACTTCAACATTTATGTTTAATTCTTCCAGTATTTCGCGTTTTATTGCAACTATATTATCTTCGTCATTTTCAACCGTGCCGCCTGCAATTGAATATTTGTATTTTCTATCTGCTGGATTTTTCAAAACAATAAATTTGCCATCTTTTTCAACAGCACCATAAACCTTTCTGCAAGGCTTTCCTTGAACAAATAGATCATACATCTTTTTTGCCTTTTGCTCATTGTATCCCATATTAAAATTCCTCCTTTACTTTCCTAACTCTAAATGATTTCTAACCTCATCATGGACTTGTTCTTCCGTCAGTTTTGTTGTATCGATTATGGTTGTATTCGGAAAAACATGGTTTGTCACGTCTTTCATTATTTTTGCTTGTTCAATAGCGAGATCTGGATTTCTAAAAATAATTTCATCGGTGTCGGACATATATAATTCACCATTTTTGTAACGCTTTTCCAACCTTGCTCTTTTTGCATCCAAATCTGCTTCAAGCAATATAGAAAAATTTGGTTTTGAAGGTTTAGGGTGGATGGAAAGTAAATTTTCCAACTTATCAACCAGTCTCCTATCGGTTCCCAAACTTTTATGTATTACATACGATTTCAAAACACTTGAAGAGTCTTGAATAATATTCTCTTTTGGGTTGAAAGTTGCAATTTCTTCTGCTGCTGCGTTTGCATATAAGTGTCCAATAATTTCATCAGAAATAACAGGATACAAATCTTCTATAAGTTTTTGAAGCACAGGGTCACCATCTTTCGCATAGGAATGCAAAGCATTGATTGACTCCTCTGAAAATTTCCCTGAAAGTTTTTCTTTTCGTAATTGAGTTGCCAGTTTATTCAATGGATGATTCTTTGTAAAATAACTGTTTTGAATTAAAAAACCAAAATCTTGTGTAAGATTGTTAGATAAAACAGTCTTTCCTGTAAGATCTGTTCCATTTATCAAAATATAGGTAAATTTATTTTCCATGAGTAAATTATATCTTAAATTAAAGAAAATGTCAAATAAAAGAGAGGAGTAGGGCTTAAACTGCTTCCTTTGTCATTCTATCATCACATTTTCTTAATTTTTTCAAATTTGTTTCATAACCCATATTATAAAAGATTTACACCAAGCCCTTACACTTACTATAATACTCTCTCAAATGAAGATTTCTGTTGTTCCAAGGAATATAGTCAATATCATCTTTCAACCTCTTTGAACAAATATAATTTCCAGACTTGTAATTTTCATCATCTTCGGCTGTATATTTTTCAATTATATCCATGACTTGAAGATAAAGACGGCTTGATGCTCGTTTTATATTAAATGATGTGTCTATTCTAAAATAATCAATATCATCAAACTTTTTGCAATATTCTATTGTGTCTAACAATATTTGTCGTCCATATCCTTTTCCTCTTTCTTCTGGCACAACACAATACCAATTCAACCACATTGTTCTTTTATCGTTTTCTTCGGTGTAAACACCTGTTATGCCGATTGGCCTTTTGCCACAATACACAATAAAGTTGATGTTTTTTGCGTCATTTAATTTGGCTGTTTCAACAAAGTTTTCATAGTCCTTGTCGCTCGGCCATTCATTTGCTTGTATCTGATACGCTATATCCAAATTTTTTGCAGTAACTTTGATATACTTCAATTTTTCCATTTTCAAAACTCCAAATTTTTCAAATAAGTAAAGTCGTCATCTTCACTTATAAATTTTCCTTCGCTAGTCTTCTTAAAGCCATGTTTTTCATAAAAGCCTATTCCACTTTTTGAAACCTCGTCAACACCCAAATAGATATCTTTGAACTTATGCTTGCGGGCATATTCGATAACTTTTTGATATAGTTTTTCGCCAATACCTTTTCGGCGTTCTGTTTTCTTGACATAGAACCTTGATAGCAAAGAACTTTCGTTATCAATTTTCCTTAAACCAATACAGCCAACAAGTTCATCTTGATTGAAGGCTAAATAAAAGCATAAAAATGATTTTTTAATTGTCCATAAATCATGACGTTTCAAATATCGAATTTTTTCTTCGTTGACTTTTATATCCAAAATTAAATCAAAAATATCTTCAAGCCACTTTTGTTTGTATTTGATAATTTTTATATCCATAATTTATATTTTAACATATTGTTCTTTCATTTCAAAATGATAATCAGTCGCAATTGAATTTCGTTTGGTATTCGACTCCCAATTAAGATTAACAAAAAAACTACAGAAGCGCAGTCAACAGAGAGATCTTCTTTGCATTTTCCTCATTGCTTTAAGTCGCGACCAACTCGAAGTGTAATGAGAGTTGCGTTTGGTCGCGAGAGGCGAAAACAAATGTCAGGGCGTAGTTTTTGCTTTTCAAAAAAAGCGAAAACGAGCAAAAATGCCGTTTTCGCCTCTGGTGCTGGTGGTGGGAGTCGAACCCACATGAAGTTGCCCTCGGCAGATTTTGAGTCTGCTGCGTCTGCCATTCCGCCACACCAGCATTTTTGTGAACGCTATAAATATAACATAACTCCAAATAAATTTCAACTTTTTTTGCTTCTTTTTTTTCTTTTTCCTCTTTTTTCAAGAGTTTGTTTTTCCTTTTTTGCAAAATTTGGCTATTTTTGACGTATTTTGATATTTTTTGACGAAATTTTGATGACAAAGTTGCGTCAATTTTTGAAAATTTTTCAAAAATTTTACAAAAATCAAAAATTCGGTGGCAGTAAAAATTGACTATCAATTTTTTTGTTTTTATAATGCTTTTGTGTTTTAGGAGGATTATATGCAAAAGAATATTTGGGCAAAAACTATTTTGACTTCTTATCGTTTTCTTGAAAAAGTTTCTGACGCCATTGACAGGCTGGTTGAGACGAGAGCGCTCAATTCATTTTATATGGGTGGCAACAATTTTTCTCAAAACAATGTCTTTGTGGTCAGTGAAAGTTTGATAAATCTCACTGAAAGAAAGAAAAAACTGATCAATCTTAAAGTTGTCTGTGACCAAAGTTTGCGCTCTTGCAAAGAGGAGCATGCCCAAATTTTGATTGAAAGATATATTGATGGTGACAAGGCAAAAAAGATTGCCGAAAGACATGAACTGAGCATGAGGACTTATTTCCGCCGCCTTGAAAGTGCAGAAGGGGAATTTTCTGCATATTTATCTCGAAATGGTTACACTGAAAAGTTTCTTGCAAAAACATTGCTTTCAGAAAAATGGATTTATGAAATTTACAGCAAATTTTCATCTATTCCAAGAGAGGAACTTTTTCAGATAAGTGAATCTTATCTTAAAAAGATTGCCTTATCCTAAATCCTTTTCGTCAAACTCAAAATAGTCACATTTGCCTTTGCGTTTGAATTTGCCTTTTTTCTCTCTTTTTATGCCAGATTTTGAAGCGAGAGTTGGGCGGATGAGAAGGTATAAAATAAAGGCACATGGAAGACTGATTGCAAGAATGATAAAGACTTGTGCGGTTGGAGATAGCGAGCCTATTGAACTGGAAGGTTCTGGAAAAAGTTCGTCAGTTATAAGTGGAAAAGATTCGGTGTTTTCTGCAATCTCTGTCAACTTGTCGCAAAAGACAGAGTAGAGATATCCTCGAAAACTTCGCTCGCCATCACTATAAGCACAATAATACCATTCACCGCTTTTCTCTGGCACTGCGACTTGTCCTGTTATAGAGCCATAATAAGTTAAATTTTCGCTCAGGTATGGCACGGTTGTCACAAAATTTTCATCGCTATATGAAGGGGTGGAAAACATTTCAAGTCCGTCCATATCATAAACGCGGAAAGTGCTTTGAGCAAAAGGGGTTTGAGGGGTGCCATTCATTGGTGAGACTTGGTCGCGTTTTACATAGCCGATTACACCATTGTATTGTGCGATATAAAAGTCGTTTTCTGCTTTGCCGGTAAGAATCACGAAATAACTTTTTGGCAATTCAAACAAAAGGTTTTCACTGCTGTCAAAAGGATTGGAATAGAGATATATGTTCTCTTCCATAACTTTTGCATAATACCTTGTTTCTGTCTCTTCTGCCAAGGCAACTCTTTCAAGGTTTGGCAATAAGAGAAAAGCGACCGATAAAATGACGACAATCAATTTCATATCTTTCATTTTAATGCTTTTTGACAGTGTGAGGTAAGATTTTATTGTCAAAATCTGGCTTTTTTGATTTATTTTTGACAGAGGGACTTTATGCGAGAAGATGATGTGAAATTGACTATTGTTGAAAATGAAATAGAAAAAAGAAAGAGACTAGACAATCTTTCGAGATATAACACTGGTGAAAAGGTGCATAAAAAACAAATTGCTTTTCATAAGTGCACAAAGAAAAACAGGTGGGTGTTTGGTGGCAATCGAAGTGGAAAAACTCAGTGTGGTGCGGTTGAGACTGTTTGGCTTGCAAGAGGAATACATCCTTACAGGGAAAATATAAAAAATGCAAGTGGCTGGGTGGTGTCACTTTCAAAACAGGTTCAACGTGATGTTGCACAAGAGAAGATACTTTATTATCTTCGCCCTGACTGGATTGAAAAAATTGTTATGACAAGCGGAAGGGCGGACAGCCCAGAAAGTGGGGTAATTGATTTTATTTTGGTCAAAAATGTCTTTGGTGGAGTGAGCAAGATTGGTTTTCGCAGTTGTGATCAAGGGCGAGAAAAATTTCAAGGTGCTTCGCTTGATTTTGTTTGGTTTGATGAAGAACCACCTTTTGATATTTATCAAGAATGCAAAATGCGTGTTCTTGACAGGTGTGGGATTATCTTTGGGACAATGACACCACTTAAAGGACTGACATGGGTTTACAATGAAATTTACCTTAATGAGCATGACGATCCAGAAGTTTGGTATGAGCAGATGGAATGGGCGGACAATCCTTTTCTTAACAGCAAAGAAGTAGAGGCTTTGACGTCATCTATGAGCGAGGAAGAACTTGAAAGCAGACGTTATGGCAAGTTTATGTCAGTTGGAGGACTTGTCTATCCTGAATTTGATGAAAATGTTCATGTTATCGATCCTTTTTCAGTTCCATCTGACTGGTATGACACCATTTCTATTGACCCGGGACTTAACAATCCACTATCGGCACATTGGTATGCTTGTGATTTTGACGGAAACGTTTATGTGATTGCCGAGCATTTTGATAAAGGAAAAGACGTGGGGTATCATGCAAAGAGAATAAAGGAAATTTCAGCAAGTCTTGGATGGCATCATGCTCAAAATGGTATGCTTTGTGCGCTTATTGACAGCGCTGCAAGTCAAAGGACTCTTGCCAGCAGTAAAAGTGTGGTTGATCTATTTTATGATGAAGGCATTCTTGTCAATCCCAAAGTCAACAAAGATTTGTTTAGCGGAATTTCTGTTGTCAAAAGATACCTAAAAGACGGCAATGGCCAGCCACACCTCTTCATTTTCAAAACGTGCGTAAATTTGATAAAAGAACTCAAATCTTATTGGTGGGCAAAAGAGGATGTGCCAATAAAGAAAGATGACCATGCTCTTGATGAAATGAGATATTATCTTATGACAAAGCCAGTTTCAAAGCAAACTATCAAGAAAAGTGTGGTGCAAAAAGACAAAGAAAGATTGATCAAGGGCTTGAGAAAAAAGTTTTAGGCAAGATAAAAATTGCATGGAAAAGGAAAATAATTTACATTTTATTTGGAAAAATAAAATAATTGTGTTAAATTATTTTCAGGAAGGGTTTTATGAAAAAAGTTTTAAATAGTTTATTTTCGTTTGCCTTTATTCTCGCATTTCTTGCTGTGGGATCATTTTTCTTTGGCGGAGGTGCATGGGTTTCACAAGCAGAAGAGGGTGATAACGCAATTCCAATAAACTCTGCCCAAGATTTTGTCGATGTGATGTCAGATGAAAATAATTATGCAAGCGGAGTAATAATCCGTCTTGAAAGCGACCTCGATTTTGCACAACAAGATGGAGAAGAAGTGACTTATCAGTCATTGCCACAACTTATGCAAACAAAAGTTTTTCAAGGCACCTTTGATGGAAATGGATACACACTCTCAAATTTTACAATTACTGGAAGTGATGGATATTTTGGACTTTTTGGACAGACATACGGAGCGACTATCAAAAACTTGCGTATTTCTGGAAATATTCAATTTTCAAATCTTCAAGATGCAACAAACCAAGTCTATATTGGGGCGATAGTAGGCTATGGAGAGGCCTCAACAATTCAAAATTGTGAAATTGCCTATGGCACAACTTTCACAATGACAGATTCAGAAGAAACATCACTGCATGTGGGCACTGTAACTCATTTTGGCTCTATTGCAGGGAGTTTGATTGGTGGGTCTAATATAACCAATGTTATTTCAAATGGAAACATAAACATTTCTCTTGAAAATGCACTTGCAGGATCGACTACGCCAGCATCTTTTGTTGGTGGCATTGTTGGTTCTCTTTCAAACAGCACAATTTTGAGAGCAGTTTCATACAACGCTTTGAATGTCGTTGCCCAGAGCAATGTTCAAGCCATCACAGGCGGCATTGTTGGACAGATAAGTGGAAATGCCTCATCATTTCATAATAATGTCTTTCTTGGCACAATGACAGCATCACAAAGCGGGGCTCTTATCGGACAAATTGCATCAGGGCTCAGAGATGGATCTGTTTCAAATGGATATTGGAACAATTCTGCTCTTGAAAACGCAAACGCTGTTTATCAAAGCAACAATTTCACTGTTGTGAATTTGAGTTATCAAAGGACAATAGACACAAACTTTTTCCAAAACAAATCAAATTGGAGTTTGTCAAACGGCCCATGGGATTTTGACACTGTTTGGATGGTTAGATCGGCAAGGCTTTATCTCCAACCATTCCAATCATTCTCATTCTCTTTTAATGCTGTTTTGCCAACACAAATTCAAATTGTTGACGGAAATGCTGATATTTATTTCTTCAACAATGACACAAATGCGAGAATTACTCCAAATGAAAACGGGGTATATTCAATCAAGTTTGGCTCAAATATTTCTATAAGATTTTCTTTGCAAGAGCAGTATAGAGGATATTATTATGTATCTGATGTTAGGCTTGGACTCGATTCTCTTGTTGATCAAAACAATGCAAACTTATGGAAGGCAACAGATAAGGGAGAATATATTGAAATATCTCTTCCAAATGTTTCAAACATGATATCTGGAAGTTATGCTATAACTCTCAGTGCGACAGAGTTTGAATGTTTGGTTGTTTCTGATGATATTTCACAAGGTGGAGTGAGAACAGTTAACGGACAACTCACTGACGAACTTGTTTTGGGAATGACTTATTCAGTAGGTTCAACTCCAACTGAAATCTTGGCACAAGGACAGGGCATTTACACTTTTGTAGGCTGGGAACTTTATCTTTTTGACGAAAGTCAAGGCGATTATTCAACCGTTCCAACTCCATTTGAAGAGTCCGGCAATTCAACTCTTTCAATAAATTTTGGAGCAGAGCCTTTCTCTCAAAGATTTAAGTTGAGAGCCACATTTTCAGATTCAGATGCAATGTCTGTTTTATTCTCAATCAACAATAACGATGCAATAAATTCACTTTCTTTTGCAGGGCAAACTTTTGAAGAGGATGCAATAAGAGTTTCAAGTCAGGCAAGAAATGTGCTTCTTGAAATCAATGTGAAAGAAGGTTATGCCTTAAACGAGCAGGCACTTATAAACTTCCTTGGAAATTATTATGGTTCAAATGATCCTCAAAGTGCAATTAGTGATCCAATTGCAAATGAGGACGGAACAACAACTTACAGAGTGTCACTCAATATGGCGTATATAAGTGAAGCACTTGGCACAACAAAAGAAATTGCCATTCCGCTTACTTTCCGCCTGATTTCTTCTGGTGATATGCCAAACCTGCTTTGGCTTTGGATACTTCTTCCAATAGTCATTGTGGGTGGAGGCTTGACGGCATTCTTCCTGATAAGGCGCAAAAAAATGATGAAGGCAATTCAAAATAAGAATGCAAAGGAAAAGTCTGTTGACTATCGTGACTATTATCAATAAAAAAACGCTACATTTTCAGTAGCGTTTTTTTCAGACTTTTATGCGACTAAGTTTGCGATTGTGTTGTCAACAAGATCTTCATAAGATGGGATAGAAGAAAGTGGAGAGTAGTTGTTTATGATTTCAATAAGTGTGTTGAATGACTCTTCACTCATTGCCGGGTCTGAGCACCAAGCGTCAATTGAAAGATATTGTTCAACTGCCACTTGAAGTTCTTGCACGCTTGTGCCAACAAAAGATTTTTCCAGCGCTTTTGCAACTGTCAAAGAATCTTGCTGTGCGATATAATCATAGCCTCGTTTGACTGCTCTCAAAAATTTTTCTGCTTGTTCAGACTTGTTTTCAAGGAAAGAACTTTTTGTTGCAAAGCAGGTGTATGGAATTGATCCTGAAAATTTTCCGACAGAAGAAACAACGTAACCACTTCCTTTGTTTTGCATATTTGTTGCAGTTGGTTCAAAGAGAGTGCAGTATTCTGCGCCAGAAGTTTCAAATTCACTTCCAATCATTGGGAAGGATACATCTGTGCGAAGGTTCACTTCGCCTGCGCTTGTGTTTTCGCCAATGGTAAGACCTGCGTTTTCAATGATATATTGAAGCGTCATTGCAGGGAGTCCTCCCGCTCTGCCACCAATAATCGTTGTTCCTTTGAGCATTTGCAAGTTGAATTCCTCATCAAGAGCGTCACGAGAGACGATGAAAGAGCCATCACGTTGTGTGAGTTGTCCAAACACAACAGGGTGGTCTTGTGTTGATGCAGAATATACAACAGTTTCTGGACCGACAAGCACAACGTCAGCACTGCCACTAAGCAGAGCCGTCATTGATGCGTCAGATCCTGTTGCACTTTCAAGAGAAACTTCAAGTCCTTCATCTTCAAAAAAGCCCATATTGAGCGCCACATAAAGAGGAGCGTAGAAGATACTGTGCGTCACTTCATTAAGTCTGATTTTGTTTTCATTGTTGCCACAGCCGACAAAAAGGCAAGTTGAAAGTCCAATGATAAAGCATAAGGCAACAAGAGTGATTGTTTTGAGTTTATGCATTTTTCCTCCTTACAAAAACATACTTATGATTTTTTTTGCATAATTGGCACAAAATCCTTGTCTTTTATTGTTATTTTTTTATGGTGATATTTTTTTACAAGCCTTTATTTGCTTGCATTTTCAAGGAGAAAGAGATATAATCTTGGAAAAGACAAACAAGGAGAAAACATGGACAAAACTTACAACCCAAAAGACTTTGAGACCGACCTTTACAAAACTTGGCTTGACAGAAAATATTTCAAAGCACAGATAAACAAAAACAAAAAACCTTTCACAATTATCATGCCTCCACCAAATGTAACAAGCAAACTGCATATGGGGCATGCCTTTCAACAGACCATTCAAGATATCATTATTCGCAGAAAAAGAATGCAAGGCTATGAGGCTTTGTGGCTTCCGGGGACAGACCATGCTGCAATTTCAACCGAACAAATGGTTGTCAAAAAACTTGCAAAAGAGGGCTTAACCAAAGAAATGCTCGGCAGAGAAAAGTTTGCAAAGGTTATTGAAGAGTGGTATGACGAATACAAAAATACCATTATTGACCAATTCAAAGTTATGGGCTTTTCTTGTGACTGGGATAGACTTGCTTTCACTATGGACGAACAAAATTGCAGGGCAGTCCGCTGGGTTTTTGTTCATCTTTACAAAAAAGGTTGGATTTACAAAGGCAAACGCATTGTCAACTGGTGTCCATCTTGCAAAAGTTCAATTTCAGACGCTGAGGTGGAATTTAAGGAAGTGCCTTCTCATTTTTGGCATCTTCGTTATCAAATTGAGGGAACAAATGATTATCTTGAACTTGCAACAACAAGACCAGAAACTATGCTTGGTGATACTGCCGTTGCTGTCAATCCAAAAGATAAGAGATATTCAGCCCTTGTTGGCAAAAATGTCATTTTGCCAATTCTTAACAAGCCTATTCCAATCATTGCAGATGATTATGTTGAAACCGACTTTGGGACTGGCGTTGTCAAAATCACACCAGCGCATGATCCAAATGACTTTGAGGTTGGACAAAGACATAATTTGCCTGTGATCAACATTCTCAACGCTGATGGAACGATGAACGAACTTGCTGGAAAGTATGCTGGCATGAGCCGTGAAAAAGCAAGAGAAGAGATTGTCAAAGATCTTGAAAAAAGTGGCAATCTTGTCAAGATTGAAGACTATTCACACAATGTCGGTCATTGTGAAAGATGCAAAACTATTATTGAGCCACTTGTATCAAATCAGTGGTGGGTGAAAATGGACGAACTCAAAAAACCTGCCATCAAAGTTGTTGAAGAAGACAAAGTTCACTTCGTTGATGAGCAATACAAAAAGAGTTATCTTCACTGGATGAACAATCTCAAAGACTGGTGCATTTCAAGACAGGTGTGGAATGGACACCGCATTCCAGTTTTCACATGTCAAGATTGTGGAGAGGTCATCGTTGAGATGGAAGATCCAACCGTTTGTCCAAAATGCGGAAGCAAACACTTAATTCAAGATGAAGACACTCTTGACACATGGTTCTCATCAGCACTTTGGCCACTTTCAACACTTGGCTTTCCTGACAGGAAGGAAGATCTTGCATATTTCTATCCAACCAACGTGCTTGTCACTGGAAGAGAGATCATCAACCTTTGGGTTGCAAGAATGATCTTCTCAGGACTTGAATATTATGGAGATATTCCTTTCAGAGATGTTGTGATAAATGGTATTGTCAAAGATGCTCATGGCAAAAAGATGAGCAAAACGCTTGGCAACGGCACAGATCCACGTGACGTTATCGAAAAATATGGCGTTGACACTCTCAGGTTTTCACTCTTTGATGGTATTTCAATTGGTTCAGACTCACGCTTCTCTGAAAAGAAGGTGGAACTTAGCCGAAACTTCCTCAACAAGATTTGGAACGCAAGCAAATATGTGCTTATGCAAATTGAAGGCAAAGAGATCAAAAAAGTGGATGAAGTCAAACTTAACCTTGCCGACAAGTGGATTTTGACAGAACTCAATTCTCTTATTGCAAGCGTTGATAAGAAGTTTGACAAGTATGACATTGGCATGGCTGAAAGTGAACTGTCCGATTTCTTCTGGTCAAAATTCTGTGATAATTATATTGAACTCTCAAAATCTGATATGGCAGGGCAGAACAGTGAAGCAACAGTTGCAACGCTTTTGTATGTGCTCACAACGCTTTTGAAACTTTTGCATCCTTTCATACCTTTCATTACTGAAAAAATTTATCTTGAACTTCCAATGCATGACGAAAGCATAATGATTTCTGCATGGCCAGTTGAGGGCAAGAGTTATCAAAAAGAGCATGACGAGATGGAA
Organism: uncultured Bacillota bacterium; assembly: GCA_946499835.1. Taxonomy (GTDB): domain Bacteria; phylum Bacillota; class Clostridia; order Christensenellales; family UBA1242; genus Caccovivens. The sequence goes on from CAMMTJ010000009.1 coordinate 26,712, forward strand.
ACGATCATCGCTATCATAAAAGCGATCAGAAATGCACGTGCAGAAAAAGGTGTGCCAGACAACAAAAAAATCGATGCTCTGATTTCAGTGACTCAAAATGAAAAACTTTATAATGCATCCAGAGAATATATCAAGAAACTTGCACTTCTTCAAAACCTTGAATTTGCTGGCGAAGACAAATTCCCACAAGAGAGCGTAAAACTTATATTCAATGATTGCAAAATTGCCATTCCTCTTGAAAGTCTTGTATCTTCTGCTGAGGAAAAGGCAAGAATTGAAAAGGAAATTGAAAAAGTTAAGTTTGAAATCGCAAGAAGTGAAAAAATGCTTGCAAATGAAGGTTTTGTGGCAAAAGCACCACAAGCACTCATAGATAAAGAAAAAGAAAAACTTGCAAAGAACAAAGAACTTTATGCAAAACTTGAACAAGACGTAAAAAAATATGTTTAAGGAGATGTTATGGTAAAGTTTTCAGAGCTTGAAAAAAAAGAAAAGATTTTCAGAGTGATAAACTTGGTGTTTATGACACTTATCTTTCTTGCCTGCATGGGTTGTGCAATTTATCACGGCTTGACAGGGAACAGAGAGAACAGGCTTCTCACATCAATTATGACTGGACTTGTGACTATCTTGCCTTTTGTGATTGAACTTATCATTCGCAGGCGATTTTACAACATGGTCTTTTTCCTGTATCTTTTCTATGTTTTTGTTGCTGGCTTGATTGGAAGCGTGTTTAATGTTTATTATTATGTTGGATGGTTTGACATCTTTGTTCATTGCGTGGCGGGTTATGTTTTTGCTCTTGTTGGACTGTTGGTGCTTTCCCTTATCGATGACTATAAAAAATATAACATTTGGACAATCGTTATCTTTTGCTTTGCTTTCACTTTGGCAACAGAACTCGTTTGGGAACTGATTGAATGGGCAGGAGACAATCTTTTTGGACAATTCGCACAAGGTTATCCACCAGAAGGGTTTGACGTTCCACTAGTGACAGACACGATGCAAGATATTTTGTGCAATTTCGCAGGTGGTGTTGTTTTTGTGATTCATTATTTAATAGGAAAACTATCAAAACACTCTCTTGGAATAAATTTTATTGAAAGAGAACTCACTTTCAAAAGAAAACCAGCATCTGTCAATGTGACCGAACAAGGCAATGATGAAAAAGAGGCAGAAAAAGGGCAGGAGAAAGAGACAGAGAATATTGACAAACAAAAAAAGAAATCAGAGTGATGATTTCTTTTTTTATTTGCTATTTAAGTGTAAAGGTCAAATATTTGCTTGCCAAATTGTTGCTTACAAATCAAAATCTTCAAATTTGAATTGACAGTCTTCAACCTGTTTTCCTCTGGCGCCTATTTCATATGCAGGTTCAATATCAGTGATGCTGTCGCCGATCACAAAGAGTTCTTCTGGTTTGATATTTTCAAGTTCGCATATTTTTAGGTAGCGATATTTTTTTGAAAAAGTTGGATATTCGCTTGTTGCAGTTATGATGCCTTTGAAAACTGACAAATCTATGCCAAGTGCATTTGCAATCATGTTCATACCATCAATATAATTGTTTGTCACGATATAGAGGGGGAAGTTTTTTGCAAACTTGGCAAGCACTTCTTTTTTTATTGCTTTTGCATCTTCAAAATGTTTGTAAGCGTCCTCTGCTTTGTTGTATGTTCGCCATTGCACCCATTCTTTTTGTCCCATTCCAAAGTTTTCCAAGAGGGCGATTGCATCATGGTCACCAAACTTTTCCTTTTGAAGAGCCTCATCAATGATTTTTTGTTTTTCAGGAGGTTGTGGGCCGATTATTTTTTTAACCGAGTTTTTGCAATGGTCATACCAAAACGACCAATTCACGCCAGAATATAGCGTATCGTCGAAATCAAATGCAACGGCTTTTGTTTTGAATTTCTTCATCTTTTCCTCCGATTATTCATGTCTAAGTGATTCAACAGGATCAAGTTTTGCTGCTTTTGAGGCAGGGTAGAGTCCAGCAAGCGTTGAGATAAGCACAGAGATGACAAGTGCGCCGATGAAGTAATACCATTCATATGAAATAGGTGCAAAGCCTATCTTTTTTTTGCGATAATCATCAAGGTCTTTGCTTGAAAAACTTTTGAGATCTTTTCCATCAATTTCAATCAGTCCTGTGTAGTCTGAATCAAGCCCGCCTATCAAATTCATAAGCGTGCTTTTTCCGCTTCCACTTTCGCCAATAATTGAGACAAGTTCGCCTTTGTCAAAAGAAACATTTATGTCTTGCAAGGCTGTAAATTTGCTTTTATTTTCAAGTTTATAGTCTTTGAAAACGTTTTTTAGTGTCAAAACACTCATATTCTGTCTCCTTTTTTAGATTTCTTGACCTGCGGTGAACTGGCTGTTGTAAAGTTCTTTATAGAAGGTGTCTTTTGACATAAGTTCGTCATGAGAGCCAATTTCAACGATAGAGCCGTCTTTCATAACGATGATTTTGTCTGAGTTTTTGATTGTTGACAAGCGGTGTGCAATCACAAAACTTGTGCGTCCTTCGGTGAGTTTATCCATAGCCTGTTGGATAAGTACCTCTGTCCTTGTGTCAACCGAACTTGTTGCTTCATCCAAAATCAGCATAGGTGCATTTTGAACCATAGCCCTTGCAATAGTGAAAAGTTGTTTTTGCCCTTGACTTATTGCACTGTCTTCCGTTATGACATGGTTGTATCCATCAGGTTCTGTTCGAATAAAGTGATCAACGTTTGCCATTTTGCAAGCCCTTATGATTTCCTCATCTGTTGCATCTTGTTTACCATAGGCTATATTTTCTTTTATTGTGCCTTCAAAAAGCCATGTGTCTTGAAGAACCATTCCAAAGAGTGAACGCACATAAGAACGGTTCATCTTCTTGGTTGAAACGCCGTCAATCTTTATATCTCCGCCGTCCACTTCATAAAAACGCATAAGCAGGTTGACCATTGTGGTTTTTCCAGCACCTGTTGGCCCAACGATAGCAATTTTTTGCCCAGGCTGAGCAGTGAAGCAAAAATCATGGATGATAGGGTTGTCTTTGTCATAGCCAAAAGTAACATGGTCAAATTCCACCTTGCCTTTGACATTCTTGATTGTCTTTTTGAGATGACTTTCATCTGGCTCTTCATCTTCTTCCACAAATTCAAGCACTCTTCCAGCAGCAGCCGCTGTTTGTTGCAAGTTTCCAGCAAGCATACCAAGTTGAGAAAGAGGTTGGTTGAACATCTTTATATAGGTGATAAATGTGATAATTGATGTGAAGAAAAGAGGATCTCCGCGGTTGATAGCAATCATAGCACCAAACAAACAAATTGCGACATAGATTATGTTTCCAACTGTGTTGATGATAGGGTGCATAAGGTTTGATGTGAACTGAGCCTTTCTTGCACTTGTTCTCAAAGTGTTGTTGAGTTTGTTGAATTTTGTGATTGATCTCTCTTCACCATTGAAGGCTTTGACAACATTGTGTGAAGAATAGATCTCTTCAATATGTCCATTCAGGTCACCAAGACTCTTTTGTTGTTGAACATAATATTTTTGATTGAATTTTACAATAAGGAAAATGACAAGAAATGCAAGTGGTATTTCAATGAGTGAGATAAGTGTCAGTTGCCAACTGAGCGTAAACATAACGATTGGTATGGCAATGATTGTTACAACACTTGTGACAAGACCAGTCAAACTGTTGTTGAGGGTTCTGCCCACTGTGTCCACATCGTTTGTTACTCTTGAAAGGATGTCGCCATAACTTGTTTTATCAAAATATTTGAGTGGCAGTTTGTTTATCTTTTTTGAAATTTTGGTTCTTAAATCTTTTGTAATTGTGGTTGAAACCTTGCTCATAATGAAGCCTTCAAAATAACTTGCTATCATTGAGCATAGATAAATGGCAACAAGTATAAGTCCCAATGTGTTGACTGTTTTAAGGTTGAAATCTGCCGATCCAACAACTTGCATCATTTCGTTTAAGATAGATGGGCCAACAACATACAAAATTGTTGAAATTGCTGCACAAATCACACCAAGTAAGGCAAACCACTTGATTGGCTTGATAATTTTGAAAAGCATTTTGAAAGTGCTAGATTTTTTCTTTTTTGAAGGAACGTTCATTGATTTTTTCTTGCTCATTTCTTTAATTCCTCCTCTGAAAGTTGTGACAGGGCAATTTCTTTGTAAACTTGGCAATTTTTGAGCAGGTCTTTATGTTTGCCTTTGCCAACCATATTGCCTTCATCAAGGACAATGATTTGGTCTGCATTCATGATTGTTCCAATTCTTTGTGCCACAATGACTTTGGTCACATTTTTGGTTTTTTTGTTAAGTTTCATTCGAAGGGTTTTGTCAGTCTTATAGTCAAGTGCTGAAAAACTATCGTCAAAAATGAATATCTCTGGATTTTTCACAATAGCACGTGCGATTGAAAGTCTTTGTCTTTGTCCACCAGAAACATTTTTTCCACCTTGCGAAATTTGATAATCAAGCCCGCCATCAAGTTCATAAACAAAGTTTGCTTGTGATATGTCGAGTGCTTCTTTGACTTGTTCGATTGTGGCATTTTCATTTCCATATCTTATATTCTCTGTCACAGTGCCTCTGAAAAGCGATCCTTTTTGTGGCACATAGCCAATCTTGTCATGCAGGTCGTGGAGTTTGTAATCTTTGACATTTATGCCATCGACATAGATATTTCCTTCTGTGACATCGTAAAAACGGGGGATAAGGTTGATAAGAGTGCTTTTTCCGCTTCCTGTTGAGCCAATGAAGGCAATTGTTTGACCTTGCTTTACAGTGAAAGATATATTTTTAAGCACACACTCATCAGCACCAGGGTATCTGAAAGAAACATTGTCAAAAACGATTGTTCCTTTTTCTTCTGGAATTATATTGCCTTCGCCATCAAGGAGAGAACTTTCTGTTTTCAAAATTTCATTGATACGTTTTGCAGAAACAATTCCTCTTGGCACAAACATGAATATCATTGAGAGAGCCAAGAATGAAAAGATGATTTGAACGGAATATTGTGTGAATTCACCCATGTTTACAATTGCTGCTGGGTCATTTCCGCTGATGTAAGCAGTGAGCCAAACGATTGCCAGTGATGTTCCGCTCATCACAAGTGTCATACCTGGGTCAATAAGTGCCATAACTCTTTGAACAAAACGCTCGGTGCGAGTGAGGTGCTCATTGACTTTTTCAAATTTTGCTTCTTGAAATTTTTCAGCAGAATATGCTCTGACAACTTTGAGTCCAGTCAAGTTTTCGCGTGTAACAAGATTGACTTGGTCGGTTATTTTTTGAATTTTTTTGAATTTTGGCACTGCAATCAACATGATGATTGAAACAAGTGCAATGAGAACCAAAACTGACACAACGTTGACATATGAGAGTGATGATGAGAGATTGACAACTTTGATTATTGCAAGCACTGCTGTGAGGGGAGCAGTTATACCAAATGTCAAAATGAGAGAAAAGACTTGTTGAAGTTGAGTGATATCATTGGTTGAACGTGTGATGAGTGAAGCGATTGAAAAGTGATTGATTTCACCCATTGAGAAGTCATTGACTTTGACAAAAACTTTTTGCCTCACTCTTGCCATAAGGTTTGTTATGACAATAGAGGAAAGAAAACTTACACCGATCGTGCAAATCAAAATGCCAAACACATATCCAAGCATTTTGAGTCCAACCATCCATATTTGAGACATATCGGCTGAAGCATAAAGAAGTTGTCCAATCTCTGCCATTGCCTCTGGAAGATAAAGGTTGCAAATAACTTGGCATACAAGCAGTCCCATGATCAGAACCACCATAAGCCATTCCCACCATTTGAGATATTTGAGTTGTCTTATCATACTTTTTCCTTCTCCTTTTTCAAGTTTTTTGCGTTTTCAAGCATTGTTATTATTGTGCGGTGGGTGGTCATCAAGTCTTCTTTGTTGATATTTTGCGTCACAATCTTGAACCATTTTTCAAGCACTTTGTCAACTTTTTGAGCAACTTCCTCACCAGATTTGGTCAGTCGCCACATTTGGTTGCGTTCTCTTGAAGGACTGTCACTTTCTATGAGATTTTTGTCAATAAGCCCACTTATTATACGATTTGTGTGTGCTTTGTCATTTTTGGTCTCCTTTGACAACTGCATTTGTGTCATTTGTCCGTGTTTTTTCAGACATAGGATATAAAAAATGTGAGAACTATGCACACCTTCATCTTTGAAGATGTCGTTTACATAAGATTGTGACATTTTCTTGAACTCATGTATCATGTCTGGAATAAATTGTTTTTTCTTAACCATATCATCACCTTAAATCACATTATTGGATTATATGAATTTAAGGTTGATAAGTCAACTAAAATTTGGCACTATTTGAACAAATTTTGCAAAATGTTCTTTTTTTATTTTTTTGAAAATTTTGTTGCAATGCTTGAATTGAATGTGCTATCATATAATGTAACTATAAAGAGGTGAGGGTTATGTTTGGTCTTTTTAAGAAAAAAGAAAAAGTGGTTGATCCTATTATCCATGACGAAGAGGCAAACTTCTCTTTGTCATCAGGCGTGCACATTCTCAACAAGTGCGAAAATGTCAGCCTTAGTGGAAATGCAATCGTGCTTGAAAGTTTTGACTGCACATTCAAGGATATTGCTGGAAAAGCCAAAATTCAAATGGTTGAAAACGGAGAAATTGATCGTTTGACAGGCAAGGCGAAAATTGGGCTTTTCAAAAGTGGCAAAATTGTTGAAGTTTCAGGGAAAAGTTCTATCACAACAATGGGGTCTGGTGTGATTGATTATGTCAAGGGTAAGGCGACCATCGGCACAATGAATGGTGGATTTATCCGTTTTGTGGATGAAAAGGCAGAACTTGCAACCATAACAGAAGGCGAGGTTATGTTTGTGAGAAATAAAGCCAGAATTGTCACAATGATAAAAGGGACAATAACAGGACTTCTCGACAACGCACAACTTGTAAGTATGCTTTCTGGTGACATAACTTATCTTCTCAACGACTCAAAGGTTGGAACGATGAACAATGGACAAATCCATTTGTTTGCTGACAACAGTGAAGTTTCAACTCTCAACAAAGGACAAATCAAAGAAATGCTTGGCAAGGCTGTTATTTCTGCAAACATTGAAGGTGAGATAGAATATCAAGACAAACAAACAATCATCTTGTATTCTCCAAGCGAAAGTGCAAAGAGAATGAATGAATATAAGCAAGAAAAAGCAGAACTTGAAGCAAGAGCAAAAAATATTGAAGAGGTCGTAGAAGAAGAAAAAGAGCAAACAAAACAGGAAGAAACTCTTGCAGAGGAGAAGAAAGAAGAAAAACCAAAACGTAAAGTCAGGGGCAAACAAATGAAACTTGACGAAATCGCAGTTGAAGAGACTGCCAAAGAAAATAAAGATGATTAAGAGGTGAAATGGAAGTTTTACATGCCTTGGAGCATGCGCTGTTAGATACAATATTGGTTTTTCCGATATTGTATCTTGCTTATTTACTGGTAAGTTATTTTTCGCATAGCCAAAACAATAAATATACAAAGTTTTTGCACCACTCAAAAAAGGCAGGACCTGTTGTTGGTGCTTTTTTAGGTTGTATACCTCAATGTGGCTTTTCATCAGTTATGAGCCAGTTTTATTCGCAAAAAGTTATCACTCTTGGCACACTGATGTCTGTCTTTATTGCAACCAGCGATGAGGCAATTCCTATCATGATTTCACAGCCACAATTTATTCCAAGCCTGCTTGCACTTATCGGCATCAAATTTGCTTTTGGTGTGATAATTGGATATTCTCTTGACGGCGTGATATATCTTATAAACAGAAGAAAAAAGGCAGTGCCAGTCGAGCCTATAACAGAAGAAGTTCATCCACACGTGCATAATCATCATTGCTGTGCAAAAAATATATTTTTGGATGCACTCAAACATACAGCAGTTGTTTTTGCTTATGTTTTTGTTATCACTTTTGTGCTTAACATAATTGAAGAAACAGTAGGGCTTGACGCTCTGAGCGTGCTTTTCACAGACAACGTTTTCATTCAAGTTTTGATTGCATCACTTATCGGACTTATTCCAAATTGTGCCGCATCAGTGTTTATTGTGGAACTGTATATGTCCGGAGTTTTGCATTTCGGCGCATTGGTTGCAGGACTATGCGCTGGGGCAGGCGTAGGTCTTATTGTTCTGTTCACTCTCAACTACAAAAAAATCAAGGAAAATGTGCTTATCACAGTATTGCTTTATATATTTGCAGTCCTTTGCGGATTTGCTACAAGTTTTATATCTTTATAAAAAAGTTGACTATTGCAAAAAGTTGTGATAGTATAAAAAGTATAAAAATAGGCAAAAATGTCTATTTTTGTAAAATTTTGTAAAATTTTAGCAGGAGGCAAAAGGAGGATATATGCAAAAAGTTTCGGCGGAAAATACTATCAAATACAAAGAAATGTTTGTCAAAAAACTTGGCATTTTTGAACTTCGTGCCCTTGCGCGTGAACTTGGAGTTTCATCTCCTACAACAAAAAGAAGAAATGAACTTGTTTCTCTTATTCTTGAAAAATTGCAATTAGGTCAAGGCGGTCAAAACAGTGCTTCAAAAAAAGGCAGACCTTTCAAAAAACTCTCATCTATTGATGAGATTCTTGATTACATGGCAGACCCTAGTCAAGAGAAAGAAGAAACAACCATTTTTCCAACATTTGAAGAACTTATTTGCTTTGCACAAGAAAAACCAAACGCAATGTTCGTCAATGACAAGAAGGAAACTCTCTATGGCGTTGTGAGAAATTCAAATTCAACACTTTATTTCATCGATCTTGAAAAGGGGAACAAAGTGTTTTTGACTGATGAGGTGTGTGAGAAATATAATCTTGACAAAGGTGATTTTTTGGTTTGTGATTGTGTTGGCATCAACACATCAAATCAGTTTTTGGTTAAAGAAGTGCTTGAAATCAATTTTGTAAGTGCAAAAGATCGCAAAGTTGACAATGTTGATCTCGGCAGAGCGGTGATAAGTGAAGATCGTCTTGCCTATGGCGACAAGTTTTTGACTGTTGGAAGACGAAACCTTGTTTTCTATGACAAAGATATCTATCAAGATGACAGATTTTCACGCTTTGCATCGCAGTGTATTGAAGATGGGTCGCGAGTTGTTGTCATTGGAAGCAATATTTCATTTGAAAATGACATATTGTTCAAAAGTATAAAAGGGCTGGTGAGATTTACCTCTTTGTATGGGGAAAGCCCACAATCAGCATTTGATAAAGTCGTTGATGCAATTACTTTTGTTGAGAAACAAATCTCTTTGGGACAAAAGGTGGTTGTGTTTGTATGTGACGTTATTGAAGTGATAAGAAGTCTTGACAAATATTTTGCAACAAGCGATATTTGTGAAGATTGCTACGCACAAACACTTGTCATATTGCAAAAACTTCTTTCACTTGGCCGTGCTTATAGTTCACTCGCATCGGCAACACTGTTGATTTCTTGTCGCGAAATGGACAGAGAAGACATCATACTTAAAAATGAAATTATCAAAGTTTGCAATATTATATAAAATGGATGCATAAAAATTTTTATTGGAAACACAATATATTTGTGCTAAAACAGAAATGTTTTTTAGCCAAAAAACAAACCACAGTGGCTCTTGAATAGGAGTGAGAAGTGGTTTGTTTTTATTCCCAATGATTTCATTTGACAATTAAGACGTTTTGTCATATAAATAGATATATGTTTGGATTTTATGATTCCTATTTTCTCTTTTTTGGACTTGAAGTGACATATTATGGCTTTTTGATTGCTGTAGGTATGGCACTTGGAGTTTTTGTTGCTTGCAAAAATGCAAAATTTAGAGGCTTTAAGAGTGATGACATCATTATTCTTGCTTGCTATGTTTTGCCACTTGCTGTGATTGGCGCAAAACTTTATTACCTCACATTCAGTGGACAGCCTTTTTCTTTTTGGGATATATTCAAAATTTGGGAGGCTGGACTTGCCATTTATGGCGGTGTAATAGGTGGAGCACTCGGACTTGTCATTTATTGCCTTATCCATAAAAAAAATATCCTTGATATGTGTGACATTGCTGCACCAAGTCTAATTCTTGGTCAAGCAATAGGGCGTATAGGGTGTTATTTTGCTGGCTGTTGCTATGGCATTGAGGTGACAGATCCATCGCTCACATGGTTTCCTCTTTCAACTTTTGTGCATGGCGGTTGGCATTTGTCAACCTTCTTCTATGAAAGTATATGGGATTTTGCAACCTTCCTTTTGCTTATCTTGCTTTTGAGAAAAAACAAGGTTCGCCAAAGAGGAACAATCGTGGCTTTATATTTCATAGTTTACGGCACTGGCAGAGCGTGGATAGAGGCTTTGCGTGGTGATAGTTTGTTTTTGGGAGCAATCAAGGTGTCTCAACTGTTGAGCATTTTGCTTATTGTGCTTGGAATAGCGATAATCTTGACCACTTATTTGCTTGGACGCAAGGGTAAAGATGTGTTTGTAAAAGAAAAAGTGGCACTTGTCATTAAACAAGAGCAGGAAAAGAAAATAGTTAGGCAAACATTAAAACAAAAGAAAAAAGAAGAAAAGGGTGAACTTGCCAAAAGGAAAGAGAACTTGTCTCATGATAAGAGCGAGGAAAATAGAAAGAGTAAAAAAGACAAAAAATGAAATAATAAGAGCATGAGAGGACGAATTTTTGGAATAAAAAAGACGACCATTTTGAAATGCTCTTTTATTTTGTTTTGGATCTTGTCTTTTGCTGGCATTGCTCTTTCAATATGGCTTTTCCATGATGAGAAATTATGGTTTTTCTTTTTTGCACTTTTTCAAGGGCTTTATCTGGCTTTGAAGGGCTCTTTTTTTAATCTTGACTCTGCTTTGTATTTTGGACTAAGTCTGGTTTTTGTTGGAATCAGTGGAATAATCGTGACTTTTGTTCAAGATGTTCAACCGTTTGCCTTTTCGTTTTACTTTTTCTCTTTTGCTTTGGCGTCATTTTTTATTGGCATAAAGTTTAAGCAAAAATATCAAATTATTCTTGCTTTTCTTCTATTTTTCGTGACCGCTGACATAACCCTTTTCAAATTAAAAGTTTTTCCATTGCCAATTTTTCTTGCAATAATAGGTGGGGTTGTGTTATTATTTATCTTAGAAAATGTAATATTTTTTGTTAAACGAAAAAGGAGTTAGAAAGTCAATGTTTTCCACTGAGTATAATGGCTATAATAGATCAGAAGTAGATAAATATATTGCAAAGTTGAAGGCTGAACATGAAGCGCTTTTGATGGAAGAAAAACTTAAAGTGCTTGAAGCAGAAAAGAAAGTGCTTGATTTCAAAAATAAAAGTTACGAATTGGAAAACAGGGAGAAAAATATTATGTCTGCTCTTGATATGTTCAAAAAGTATCAAGATGAAGGCAACAAAAAAATGGAAAATCTTCGTGCTATAAAAATGTTTTACGAGCAACTTCTCATTATGTTTGAAGAACTTAAAATTCAATATCCAGGGATCGAACACAATCGATCTTACAGGAAAAATATGCAGGATCTTGGGAAAATTTTGCAACAAGTTTCAATCAATGAGAAAACTCAGTTGACAACGCCTGCAAAAACTGAAAATGATTCAATGCGTCTTCTTTTGAACAAAATGCAAGGATATCGCAATAAGGAAAAAGATAATCCTCGTGAAGTGAGAATTGAGCGCGCGCAAGACAATCATTCGCAAATCAAACCAGTTTGTGATATGACACTTGAAGAGGGTGAGGGATTCGATAATTTGGTTGACAAGTTTTTAAGCACCAAACCAGAAGATCCACAACCAAGATCTATGAAAATTCAATCTAGTGGATTTGACCTTAAAGAGGCCATCAATCCAAAAGATGATCTTGCAGAAATAATGAAGGCATTTGATTTTTATAATGATGATGATCAAGAATAAACGCGGGGACAATCAATGCTCTTAACGCGGATGCGATGTTCGTCTTAACCGCTAAGCATCAGTTTTCCCCGCGAGCCCTTTTCCGCAACGTCAAAAAAATCCGCTGGACATTTTTTGACTTGCAAAGTGCTCGTCTGACTATTTTTGCCGGGCAAAGCCCTTCTCCAAAAAAGTCAGCCTGAGTGAGATTGATAATGTATTTTGAAACCGATATATGTCAGAGCAACATTGGACGAGCAAAGTAGTTTGCAATAGGTTAAGAAAAAAGCCACGGCATGCCGTGGCTTTTTGTTTAGGCACGCAAGAATAACACGAATGAAATGAGTGTTTTCTTTAGGCACGCAAGAATAACACGAATGAAATGAGTGTTTTCTTATATTGGTGGTTGACTGCATAGACAACACACTATATATTGAATTGTTTAATCAAAACGGAGAACGCCACCAGTCACTGAATAGCATTCACCAGTGATGAAGGAAGCCTCCTCACTTGCAAGAAAATATATCATGTTTGCGATATCTTTGCCTGTGCCAAGTCGTTTGAGAGGAGTTTGTTCAATGGCTTGCAAGCGTGCTTCACCTTGAATGCCTGCCGTCATTTTTGTGTCAATAAATCCTGGAGCGACAGCATTTACACGCAAGCCAAATGGGGCAACTTCCATTGCGAGTGATTTTGTAAGAGCGATTATTGCACCTTTTGTGGCTGAATATGCACTTTCAAAACTGCCACCACTTGTGCCGTAAATTGAAGCGATATTGACAATATTGCCATGCTTTTGTTTTGTTAGGTAAGAAAGGGCTTCACGATTACACAAGAGAGTTCCTCTCAAATTCGTGTTTATGATTTTGTCAATCACTGGCACTTCTTGTTCAAACAAAAACTGAAACTTATCTGCAATGCCAGCACATAAAACAATGGCATCAATATATTCAAAAGATTTGAAAGCATTATCAAAAAAAGTTTTTATGCTCTTTTCATCTTCAAGTTCAAGGTCAAACGATTTTACTTCAACGCCTTTATCTTTAATCTGTTTTTCCAGTTCTTTTGTAGGGGCGTTATGATGACTTAGCACAACATTATATCCGCGTTCTGCAAAAAGAAGGGCAGTTTCTCTGCCTATTCCGCCTGTTGCGCCTGTTATTACAACGCTTTTTCTTAACATGTCCAAGCCACTCCTATTGCAGGGCCTATGTGAGATGCAACCACTGGGCCTACTTCGCCTTCAAAGGTTGGAACATTGAATTTTCCTTTAATTTTTTCTTTAAGCACTTCAAAAAACTTACTGTTTGAAATATGAACAAGGAAAAGTCTTTTGATGTTTTGAGGTATCATGGCGATAAGTTCGCTGATTGCTTTGCTTATGCCAAGTGTCCTTTTTTCACAACCAAGATTGCCTTTCTTAAACATAAGAATTGGCTTGATTTGGAAAAGTGAACCGAGTGTAGCACTTATTTTTCCTATTCTGCCACCTCGTTTAAGATATTCAAGAGTGTCAGGAACAAAACAGATAGCACTTTTTTCTTGCAATTTTTCAAGTTGACTGACAATTTCTTCACGAGTTTTGCCTTGTTTTATCATGTCAACAGTTTCCATAATAAAACCCCAAGTTGTTTGGCAGGCATTTTTTGAGTCTATAACAGTGATTTTGCTTGGGTCTTTGCATTGGTCTTTTGCGAGATTTGCAACACTATTTGTGCCAGAAAGTACACTTGAAATTGTGAAAACGATTGCTTCATTTCCATCATCAATCACTTTGTTGTAAGCATCAATAAATTCGAGTAGAGAAGGTTGGCTTGTTTTTGGAAAAGATTTGCTCTTTTCAAACTTTTCAAAGAAAGGCCCAAAAGTGCCTGGCAATCCTTCTTCAAATTCTTCATTTTCAAAAAGGACTCTAAGAGGAATGACTTTTATATCGTGTTCTTTAAGATATTCCTCTGTTATATATGCTGTTGAATCGGTTATAATTTTTATCATGATTTAATCTCCTAAAAAATTTTGGCCAGTTTGACCTTTTGTCATTTTAACACAACGCTTAAATTTATCAAAATAATTTTACTATAAAAAAACTTTTTTATGTTATATTTTGTTTTATGCCAAATTTTTTTGACAAGTTACGATAAAAAATGCTAGACTTATCGTAGTAAGAGGTTGGAAAAATGCAAAGAAAGATAAATTTGATTATTGATACAGACGTGGCAAATGAAATCGATGACTCATTTGCAATAGTTTATGCTTTTGCAAATCAAGACAGATTCAATATTGAAGCCATAACTCTTGCACCTTTTATTGACAAGAAAGGTAAGGTTTCCGTTGAAGATGGGATGATTGATAGTTTTCATGAAGCATTGAGAATTTTGCGTTATGTTGGCGAAAAATCTGGCAAAAAAGTTTTTAAGGGCAGTGAAGGCTTTATGTCAAATCATTACTCAAAGACAAGTCCTGCCGTGGAAAAAATTATTCAGACTGCAAAGTCAAAAAACACAACAATAGTTTGTCTTGGACCACTGACTAATGTTGCTCTTGCCATCAAGAAAGCGCCTGAAATACTCAAAAATATAAACATAATTTGGCTTGGCACAGAGCATGTTTATGTTGGACAATTCGACGACACAAACTATGTGACTGATAAAATTGCTTTTGAGTATGTGATAAAAAGCGGTGCATTGATGACAATTATACCAAATTATGTGGGCAAATTTATCGTGACAAGCAAGTATGAATTTAAGAAAAATATCGCGGTCAATGATATTGGTCGTTATCTTCTCAAAAAACTTTGCCCAGAAGAATATGAGTTTGATGACATTGGTATAAAAAATATATATGACCTTGCACCTTTATTTTATTTGGTTAATCGCAACTGGTTCTATGAAAGAGCAATCTCTGCAAACACTTTGCTTAAAGAACAACAAAAGGTTTCAATGGGGATCTTGGTAAATTATGTTTACGATATGAAGCCTTTGCAAGAGCCTTGGGAACATTTCATTAAAATGGTGACCAAGTTTGGCAACGCCATCACTCCTAGTCAAATTTTCTTTATTTCAGACACTCATTTTGGCGATAATAGACGCTTTAAGATTAAAGAAACTCCTTTCCATGATGTCAATGAAATGAATGGCGAAATGATAAAGCGTTGGAATAGTGTGGTTTCAAAAAAGGATACAGTTTATCACCTTGGCGACTTTGGTGACTTTGAGTTTGTTAAGAGGTTGAATGGCAATGTCATTCTCATACTCGGCAATCACGACAAAGCAAGAATGGGCAAAGATTTTGAAGCGTTTAGGCAAAAACTTATTGGACTTGGCTTCAAAGATGTTATAAGAGATGGGCTGATGCTTGATGCAAAAATTTTGGGCGAAAAAGTTTTCTTGACACACAAGCCAACCGATGCAAGAAAAGATTGTTTTACACTCTTTGGGCATGTTCATACATTAAAACCAATCAAAAGAAATGGCTTCAATGTATGCGTAACTTATCATGACTTCACTCCAATAAGCCTTAAAGAAATCAAAAAACATATGAATTTTGTCAAATATAATGCAGATGAGGATGTTTTTGCAAACTAAAATTTTCTTCCTCCCTCAAAATTGCTCTTTTGGGGGAGGTAGTCAAAATTTGTTTTTTCACATATAGTGAAACTATTAAGAAAAAATATAAAAATTTGTAAAAATGTTGCTATTTTTTCTTGACATATCATTCGATTTATTATAAAATAACCAAGCAAACATCTTGACGGGGTGTAGCGCAGTTGGTAGCGCACGTGGTTTGGGACCATGGGGTCGGGAGTTCGAGCCTCTCCACCCCGACCACAAAAATTATTGTGGAAAGCAATGTTTGCTATGGGCCTTTAGCTCAGTTGGTTAGAGCAACCGGCTCATAACCGGTCGGTCCGGGGTTCGAGTCCCTGAAGGCCCACCAAGACAAGCTATGTCGAGGAAACAAAGTCACTATATGTGGCTCGGTAGTTCAGTTGGTTAGAACGCCAGCCTGTCACGCTGGAGGTCGTGGGTTCAAGTCCCATTCGAGTCGCCAAATCCTTAAATTTTTTTAAGGAAACATGCCCTGATAGCTCAGTCGGTAGAGCAAAGGACTGAAAATCCTTGTGTCGGTGG
>CAMMTJ010000010.1 GCA_946499835.1 uncultured Bacillota bacterium
ACTATTCGCTATCGGTCACTAGGTCGTATTTAGCCTTACGAGATGGTCCTCGCATATTCATACAGGATTTCACGTGTCCCGCATTACTCTGGAATCCTCTAGACGACTCTTTGATTTCGGTTACGGGGCTATTACCCTGTTTTGCCTACCTTTCCAGATATATTCACCTATCATAAAGTCTATCACGTTGAGGTCCTAAACCCTTAGAGAATTTCTTCCCTAAGTTTGGGCTCTTGCAGTTTCGCTCGCCACTACTCCCACAATCGTTTTTTTACTTTCTTTTCCTCCGCTTACTTAGATGTTTCAATTCAGCGGGTTCCCCTCATAACACTATGGATTCGTGTTATGATACTGCAACATGACTTGCAGTGTGTTTCCACATTCGGACATCTCTGGATCACAGATCATTTGCATCTCCCCAAAGCTTATCGCAGCTTATCACGTCCTTCATCGGCGCCTAGTGCCAAGGCATCCCCTATATGCTCTTTGTAGCTTAATCATACTTTATATGTTTCCATATAATGATGAATTGGATTTCTTAGCATTTTCGCAAAAATTGATTGAACAATTTTTCGAACATTCTTGTTTTTTTACTCGACGTAAATTGAATTTTGCACAAAGTATCGTATTACACTTGTAACAAGCATAATTGATATTTGTTGCTCGTTCTTACATTCTGTAAAAACTTTTCTGTTATGTAGTTGTCAAGGATCTATGTTGACCAGTGCAAACTGCACTTCTGTGTGTCAACGTTGATATCATATCACAAAGCCAGAAATATTGTCAACACTTTTTTCAAAAAAATTTTAATTTTTTTCAACTTTTTTTTACATTTTTTTTGATTGACCGCGACACATCACCGAGTGTTCGCGTTTTTGCTTAAAATCGGCCTAAAAATCAGCACTTTTTATGCTAAATTTGCAAAACTTTTTTTATTTCTTTTTATAAAAATTTTTTATTTTTTCTATTTTACACAATCTATTCAGTCCAAAATGTCTTGCATATATATCTTATAATATATATTTATATGTAATATAACATAATAAAAAAGAAGCCTTGCTATAAAGCAAGACTTACATTCCTCTGTCTCCAAATCCCATAAAATTCTTTTTCTTCTGTGGAATCTCATTCAAACTTTTTGCCACATCATCAGCAATCAAGGTGTTTCCACTATCTTTTCTCCCTGCTTGATTTAGCAATGAACTCTCAAACAAGCCTTTCACAGTTCTCACATTGGCAAAGTTTTTTCTTCCTTTTTGGAGGTCAATATATTTGTCGAAAACATCTCTTACTGATTCACGATTGTCAAATTGCACGCCCAGTTCGGCGAACTTTTTCTCAAAGAATGCAAAGAGTTGATCTGATGAATAATCATTGAGGTGAAATTGAAATTTGTTCAGTCGCCCTTCCATACCAGGATTTATGTTCAAAAATCTTTCTATTGGCTCTTTGTAACCGGCAATTGCAATCATTGTTCTATCGGCAGGGTCTTTTTCTTGTTTATCCCAAAGATAATCAATTTCTTTCATAAGTTGAGTCACGGCCTCTTGTGCAAAACTATCTGAACCATTTCGATCTCCTGCCAGAACATAAGCCTCATCAAGAAACACTGCTCCACCATGAATCTTTTCAAACAATTCTTTGACTTTTGGTGCAGTCTGTCCCACATATTTTCCTTTAAGTTCAGCGCTGTTTATCACCATCAAGTTGCTATTCTTCAATATACCACAATCAAAATATGTGTTTGAAATCGCCTTTGCAATTGTCGTTTTTCCAACGCCAGGATTTCCTGTTAAACAATAGTTAAGATGAAATGGCATCTTTGGATATTTCTCAATTGCATTGGACACATTGTGCAGATGCTGTTTAACGTCATCAAAACCAAACAAACCTTCAAAGTTTTTTGCAATTGCATCATCAATGGAAATTAAGTGCTTGGCATCACTTTTTATATCTTTGGCTTTTTCTTGATTCCCCTCTTCTTTGCCAGCACTTTTCTTTTCAGCCTGAGTTTCTGCTTTCTTTTCTTGTAAAGATGTTGTGTTAATAAGCAGTCCTCCTGTTAAAAACAAATACTCATCTTTAATATCCTGCAACTTTGCAAAACATAAATCGTTAAACTCTTTTTCACCACAATTTTTGACACATTTTTCATATAAGTTGTTAGCTTTTTCTTTATAAATTTTATTCGCTCTATCAAAAATATTTTTCAAGACTTTGTCACTTTTATTGTAAAAATCTTCTTGATATAACATAGAAAAATCGTCAAATGCTCTTGGGTCAAGAAGTGTAATCCATGTTAATAAAGATTCGCCATAATCATTGGCTTTGTCAATATCGCTTCCATCAACTTTTGCAAACTCTACCGCTCCTTGCAATAAAAGCAAATCATACCAACATCTTGAATTCAAATATTCCCAATAACTATCAACCATTTGCTCTTGTGGAAGTTCATCTTTTAAAAGTTCCTTTCGCTGATTTTCAGTACAGATTTTGAGCAGTTTTTGTTTATTGAAAAGACGTTCATAAGTTGGAGAATATTTGTATCCTTCTTGTATCTCTCTCCAAAAACTATTGTCAAAGTCGATAAAATCTATATTTTCTATTAATTCATCAAAATGATCAGTAAAATATTCACAGCCGGCAAATTTCTTTATCATCATATTTCTTTTTGATTTGTCCATTGCATTGTCACTCCTTAGTTAATATTATATAACACCAAAATCTCATAGTCAATACTCAAATTAAACAAAAAAAAGCACGCGGATTGCGTGCTTTTATGGTGGAGAATATCGGAATCGAACCGATGACCTCTTGCTTGCAAGGCAAGCGCTCTAGCCAGCTGAGCTAATCCCCCATCGAAGATTGCTCTCATAGATTAGCACATCCGTCCAGATTTGTCAACAATTTTTCAAAACTTTTTACAAGAAAAAAAGAGAGGCTTCCCTCTCTTTCTTGTTATTGCATTTCCTCTTCAACAACTGGTATATAACCAATAGCATTTCTGACAACTTCCTCTTCACTTGGCTTCTTTGGCAATCCAGAAGTCTCTTTTGTGTTAATTGCAATTCCAGATTCAGTATCAGCAAGCATCGTTACTGTTGAATTATACTTGCCACTAGCCACACCTTTGATTTTAACCTGTGCATAAATATCATTTGTCGAAACGCTTTGTCCATTTACCGAAATTGTCTCTGGAGCATCTTTGTCAATTAATTTAATGTTCGTGAAAATCTGTGGATCAAGTTTTTGTGTTGTCAAATTAGACTTAAATGAACTTAATGCCTCTGTGTATGATGTAGCATTTACAGGCACACTTACACATGAAACAAAAGTTTGACCATTTTCATTTGATGCTTTTACATACATGTTTATATGTCCTGAATCCGCTTTTACATTTCCACTTGCATCGACATCATTTTCATAATCAATATAGATGACTTCATCTACCATTGTGATTCTAGATTCCAAACCTCTTATTGCTTTAACTATATTTGCTAAAGATGAATTTTCATCTCCACTTTTCATAAAGTTTGATATTGCATTAAATGTCTGTTCACTTTCGAGTTGTTCTTCAAGTGTCCCTTCTGGGGTTTGAGATTCAGATTGACTTGCAGTGTCGCTATAACCAGCATCAAATCCACTGATATATGCGTCTGTCCTACCCTTTTCTTTCAACTCTGCTTTCATCGCTTCAAGATTTTTTTCAGTTGTAGTCGTCTCTCCCTCAGCACTATTTCCATCACTAACCAAACTCAAAGTTGAAGACGCCTCATTATCTTCCTGTCCAGTTTTTCGATTGTATCCTTCAATATATCCTTTATACGCTTCAACCCCAGCACTTTTATATGTGTCTTTGAATGCTCCAGGAAGCCCTTCAACATCTGTGCTTATCTTATCTTCTGTAATTTCTTGGAAACCAGTTTCAGATTTTGCATCTTCTCTGGCCATAGCAACGCCTGTTTCTATTCCCAAATTTTTTGCAGTGTTGGAATCATTAACGCCATCAATAGAAGCTCCCGCAATAACGCCGGCTCCAACAATAGCTGGCCCTACAATTGCAGCAGTCACTTTTATGGTTGCAACGTCACTATCATGTTTAAGATCTTTATTTATTGGTCCCCCACTTTTCTTTGCTTTTCTATATGCAGCAGAAGCCTCAAAATTTGTAGAAAACCATGTCCTTACTTTGGCACCTGGTTTTGGGGTTCTCACTACTCTACTAAGTTTTGCCATAAAGATTTCCTCCTTATTTCGCTAATATTATACGCTAGAATTGGAGATTTGTCAATAGGCAATTTTGTCAAAATTTCGCAAAAATGACTCATTCTGCACTATGTTCATCAAGATAAGTTGCAGAAAGATCTGCTAAATGAAGCAAAAAGCACACTGGATAACGATAAAAGACCTCCGCCATTGAATAAGAGCCACCCTTCACTCTTGGATCATACTCACCCATATGCCAGTTGATTGCAAGAGCCTCTTCTCTGGTCAATTTCATGAAAGCGGAAATAATATAGACCGATTTTTCACCATGTCCATAAGGCAGACTATCTTCAATGCGATAATATGGCCTTTGCTCCCAGCGACCATCAACTTTAACGTTTTTCACATCTTCCACATAGAAGTCAATTTTGCACACGTCGTGCAGAAGTCCCATAATAGCCACACTCTCTGGGCTGACTTTTTCTGACCAGTTTTCTCCAAATTCACTTTCAAGCAGTTTTACAAAACGTTTGTAAACATTGACAGAATGCTCACAAAGTCCACCACGATAAGCAGCGTGCCTTCTTGTGCTTGCAGGTGCAGTAAAAAAATCAGAGCGTTCAAGCCACTCCAAAAGTTTGTCCGCACCCTCTCTGTCTATGTTGTCATAAAATATATCCAAAAATTCATCTTTCGCTTCCATAAAGCCTCCATATGATTATTATAACATGAAAAGGCATATATTTCCTATTAAATAAAGAGCCATGCGAATAAAAAATTTCGACAAAAACATTTCATAGCCTTATTGAAAAAGAGGAAAAAGGCAAAAAATCATTGACAATAACCATGGCAATATGATAATATAACTAAGCGACCAAGAACAAATATGGGGAGATACTCAAGAGGTCGAAGAGGCGGCCCTGCTAAGGCTGTAGGTCGGGAAACCGGCGCGAGGGTTCGAATCCCTCTCTTCCCGCCATCAATTCTTTTAACGTGCCAAATGACTTTTGGTGCGTTTTTTTATTATTACATCTTTTGATTTTCAGTTTACTAAATGTGTTTTTTATAGTAAAATAGTTTTATGAAATTTGTTAAGATAAGTAAGAAAAATATAATGCTTGCCACTAGAATTCAAATTGACATTTTTAATGATGAAAATGAATGCCCAAATATGTAAAGGCGATAACATAATAAGATGCTTTTCTTGGTATGATATCTTGGATAAAATTTCTCATTATGAAAGGCAATTATGGTATCGAATATGGTATTATAGATTTTATGGAGGAATAAATGGAATGTTTACATGCTTTACTCTGATGAAACCGATGGGAATAAAGAAAAATTTACTCGCTTTGAAAAAGATTTCAATGCAAAAAGTGTGTATTTGAAAGGATACAATCATTTTGACGGATATCACAGGATTTATAAAATACCTGAATTGTTGGAATTGTTAAACACTTTGATTTCTGGCAAATGATTTATTTAACCACCCATTTCCTGCAACTTCACATCTGGGCGAGTGGCTAAGGCATAGTTTTTGTATTTTGTGTCGCAAGTTATTTCTTTGCCAAACCAATCTGGCAAAAGAAATGCGTCTGCTTCCTCTATTGACGCAAATTCAACTTCGACCGTTTTAAGCCCTGACAAATCGTCAAGATACAAATCAAGTTCAGCTGTTTTCTGCCCCAAGTCAACATAATATCTTCTTTTTTGAATCAATTTGCCTTTAATTCGCTCTGCATATTGATAAAATTCATCAGGAGTTAACTCTTTTTCATATTCATCTCGGTTTATGCCACTGCCATATTTTTGTGTAAGATAAAACTTGTTTGCGTTGACCGCTCTGATTCTTATTTCATTTTCGTTTGAGTCTAAATATCCTTGAACAATACTGTCACACCTCATTTTGTTCAATGAAAATGGAATATCTTGCACCAAGAATTTTCTTTCGATTTCTTTGCCACTTTTTTGAAAAGTTTTGTAAAATTCACATCTGTTTTTCACGGCATCAACAATAATTTGTGCACAATTATCTGTTGACAGAAGTTGTCTGACATTTATTCCAAGCCCGCTTAAAAGTTTTTGCATGACGCCCTCCTCTTCACGTGCAAGGCTTTCATCTTGATAACGTCCCTCTTTTTTGTAAGGATGATTTCTTTTTATGAAAAAGTTGAGGTTGTCAAAAGTGCTGTGCACATACATGATAAGCTCTCTAAAAAGTTCATTAGGGATTTTATAACTGTTCGCTTTGTCGAAATTGGTGTTGTAAAATATGCTTAAAAGCAAAGGCGAGTCAGTCACAATTATATCCACCTTATCACGCAAGAGGTCGATGTGATAATACTGATTTGCCAAAACATAAAGTTGATTTTTTAAGACGGTGTAATTTCCTTCATACACAGATTGCTTAACAAATTCAGACACATATTCGCAATTAAATCCCTCCTTTTTTAACTTTGAAAAGACCTCAGATGCAAGCACACTTTTTCCAGAACCAGCAGCACCAAGCAAGTTGACAACAATTGTTTTCATTTAACCTCCTTGTTTGCGTATTTTATACGCTTTTATTTTTATATTAAAAAGGCTTTGTGCCTTTTAATATCAAATAAATGTATATAACTTTGACGGCTTTTTGCCTGTGGCATTTTCCATCTTGCCAGAATCGGCGATTATTGATTTTTGAAGAAGTTGTTTTCGAAAGTTACGCCTGTCAATTGACCTATTCAAAATGCTTTCATATGCTTTGTGAATTTCTGGCAGAGTAAAATATTTTGGGAACAAGTCCTTCAATATATCGGTATCAAAAATATTGTTTTTCAAATATTGAATCGCATCTTTCAAAATGACATCATGATCATAGCCAAGATCACAAACTTTTTCAATATCAAACCACCCTGCATCTTGCGTTTTTGACGTTTCTTTCAAAAACTTTACACGCTCGCAATCGATAACTCCAATATACCCAACAGCCAACATTCTGCAAAGTGGACTTCTTTTCGGATCGGAAAAAATATTGTGTAGGCTGAAATTGATATTCTCTATTCCCGTCTTTTCAAAAAGTTCTCTTTTCATTGCGGTCGGCGCATCTTCGTTGTTGTAGCATGCACCACCAATCAAAATCCACTTGTCTTTGAAAGGTTGATTTTTCCTTTTTATCAAAAAGACTTTGAATTTCCCATTTTCCACAGTAAAAAGAGACAAAACAACATGTATGCCCTGATTTTTGTAAAGTGGATTAGTTAAATCCATACCTCCTCCCTTATTACATCACTATTATATGTGTATTTTATACGCATTGTCAAGCAAAAGTAACAGATTTTTTAAGAAATATTTTTCAAAATGTTTATTTTATCCAAGTTGTAATGTCTGACAAATTCTTGCGTGGTCTTTGAAGTGGCTTTTCATTTGGCTTTCCAATGGCTAGGGCACAATTTAGCACATAATCTTTATCTTTCCAACCAATCGCCTTTGTTATTTCTTCACGAGCATAGACTGTGTCACGTATCCAAAGTGTCCCAAGTCCCAATTCGCAAGAACGTAAAATCATATTTTCAATACTTCCCCCTATGGAAAGATTGTCTCCTGTGCTCCAATTGTCGTCATTTATTTGAAAGATGAGGATGAGAACTGGTGCTTGTTTGACAACCTTAGCGGTCGCAATAACTGAGTTTTTTGACTTCAAAACCTTTTCCACATATTCATCATCTTCTTTTTTATGGGTATCCAGCATAATTTGCCCTATCTTTTCAACAAGATCTTTCCTTAAAATTGCCATAAAATGCCAAGGCTGTCTATTTTTTGCAGAAGGTGCAAGCCTGCCACAATTTAAGATATCTTCAATCAATTTTTCGTCAATTTTGTCACTCTTAAAATTTCTTATACTTCTTCTTTGACAAATTGCCTTAACAACTCTCATATTTACCCCTTGTTTATAGGATAACATTTTTGTTCTTTAATTCAAAGTAAAAGTAAAAAAAATTGACATAAGCGTCATAAAAATTTTATAATTATTCTAACTAAGGAGGAAATCATGAAAAAACTTGTATTTTATAAATGTGAAGTCTGTGGCAATGTTGCTGTCAAACTTGTGGATAAAGGAGTGCCAATGTTTTGCTGTGGACAAAAAATGAGTGAAATAAAACCAAACACAGTCGATGGCGCTGTTGAAAAACACAAACCTGTTTTTTCAATCAATGGAAATGTCGTTGAAGTTAAAGTTGGTCAAGTCGCACACCCTATGAGTGAAGAGCATTATATAAGCCACATAATCCTGCAAACAACAAATGGTTTCAGTGTAAAAACTCTTCAACCTAATGACCAGCCACAAACAACTTTCGCGTTGAGTGGCAATGAAAAAGTGAAAGCAGTTTATTCTTATTGCAATTTGCATGGCCTTTGGTCATAAGTTTTGTAAAAGGTGTCGAACGCTATATCTCTGCGTTCGTAATGCAAAATGCCTACTTTTGTAAAAATTGTCGATAAGAATCGCAAACAAAAAACTCGCAGTGACTGCGAGTTTTTTTTATTGCATTGCATCTTCTTTGTATTTCTTGTTGGTATATTGCCAGTTGCTGTCCTTTGTTTTTGCATATTCACAATAATTTTTTGCAGCAAATTCATACTTTTCTGCCGTTGGTTTGTGCTCAAATGACCTTAAACACTCAATATCTTTTATGTCACGCAAAACAGCAATTCTTCTATCTGTCATTTCTCTTTTCTTTGATCCTTTTGGAAATTGATTATATGCTTCTGCATTATCTATAAGAAGACAATTTCCTGCAACACGAACATATTCATCTAAACTATCGGCAAAATGTCCTTGCGCTACTGTTTTTAAGTCTACATAATTTGAAACAAGCGATGCAAATTGTTTGTTTGCCATTGCAATTTCTTCGTCTGTTGCAGATCCTTCTTGTGCTTTAAGCAAAATATTTACAACATTATCTGTATTCTTAAAAAATCTTTCAAACATTGATTCTCCAAACTTTGCCTTTTCATTTGATTGAATATCCCAATCAATTCTAATTATTCCCTTGTCAACGTATTTCATTATCTCCTCCCTGTGCATATATTTTATTATACAATAATTTTCTGTAAAGTCAATATCTCTTTCAAAAGAAAGGCTTTTATTTTCAAATACTTTTCCACTTTTTAACACTTTGCAAATCCTTTGAATAAACTGAGAATGGCGGCTAGGAGAAAAACAAATGATACCAACCATGCTGGATGGACACTTGCTGTTGTTTATTCAAATCAGGCATTGCCATTCCAAAATCTAAATCTGTGGGCTGGTGGTGAGGTGGTTTCACCTGCCGTTGGCGTCACGAACATCACTTTGACAGGATACCAAACCCCTAATGTTCCTGTTCCAAGCGGCAAACTTTTCGTTTCAGCACAGGAAGTTTGCCACTGACAAACACACTGTTCACAGAGACAATACCAGCAGGGACTTCCTTTGTAAACGGAAGCGTGTTTGTCGGCGGAGTAAATTTCCCTGCCTACAATCCACAAGTTGGTTTCACCGTTGGTACCTTTTCCACCTTGTTGCCCACATGAAGAGTGTGCCTGTCATCAATTATTCTGCATCTGCCCTTGTGCAAGATCATGGCTTCGATGGTGCGGATTTAGATGCTGGTAAAACAAAAAAACTTCTGAGCATGCTCAGAAGTTTTTTTTAATTTGAATATTTCTTTCTGCTGTTTTCAATCATTTTGACAAGATTTGATATAACTTTGTTTTTGTTAAGCCACCAATCTCTGCTCCAAACTCTTGCAATCTTCCATCCACGAGATTGCAAAAATTTTGTGCGATAAACATCACGTTCCAGCACCGAATCACTGCTTTGATAAGCAGTATAATCGCATTCAATTCCAAGCAGATATCTATCTAGTTTTGCATCATAAACAGCAAGTGAAAGTTTATAGTCGGTGTTTCCAAGATTTTCTTCAACATTGTATCCCAGTTTTTCAAGTTCTGCCTTGATTTCAGCCTCAAATTGGTTGAGAACGATAAGTTTTTTCTCTTCCACATTAGTTTTGAAAGAATCGAGAATATATTTCACTTCTTTCTTTTTACCAGCAGAACATGCACGAACATATTGAAGATATTTCTTAAAGATTTTTGGCCCAGCATTTTTTGTTCCTTCCACTTGGAGTTCTTCTGGCTCAATGCTTGTCACAACATAAATCTTTTCTTTGGCACGAGTGATGGCAACGTTAAGCCTGTTTTCTCCGCCCTCAACAGACAAAGGTCCAAAGTGAGCAACCACCCTGCCATATTCATTTCGTGCATAACCAGTTGAAAAGATAATGATATCACGCTCATCACCTTGAACATTTTCAAGGTTCTTAATGAAAATTGAGGTATCCTCTCCGCGATCAATCCTGTTTTGCTCTTTTATGTAAGCATCACGGAAAGCACTATCTTTCTGGCACTCTTTGTCAATTGCATCTTCAATTGCCCCCTCTTGTTCGGTGTTGAAAGTTATGATACCAATCGACAACTTGTTCCTCTTGTTTTTGATAAGTTTTTTTAGAAGCGCAACAATGGCATTTGCCTCTTCTTGATTGCGTCTGCCTATCCAAGAACCATTGACCTTGATTCTTTCAATAGGCTTTTTGCCAATATTCTTGGTTGTATTTGGTGCAATTTGAAGTTTGCCATCATAAAAAGCATAATTTGAAAAGTTGATAAGTTCTTCATTTCGACTTCGATAGTGATATGTGAGATTTGTGCTGTGATAACGAGAAGTTGCAAGATCCAAAAGGCTCTCCACTTCAAGTGCTGCCTGTGTGGATAGGTCTATTTCTTCATCGCTGTCATTTCCCATATATCTCTTCATAAAGGTGGATGTTGGCCTAAGTTGTTTTGCATCCCCTGCCACCACGATAAACTTTCCACGATAAATACTTGGCAATGTGTTTTCAATGAAAACCTGTGAGGCTTCATCAAACAGAACAATGTCAAACAAATTTTTTGTAAGTGGGAATATGTTTGACACGCTCTCTGGTGAAAGCAGCCAGCAAGGGAAAAGTCTGAGCAAGAAGTCACCATAAAGATCCATCATTTTTCTTATAGGCAAAAGCGATTGTTGTTTTGTGATTTGATAGAGATAATTTTTGTTTTCTGGGTTTGCATAATAGAAATCAAGATATTCTTGCTTAAACTTATCAAGACAAATCATGCTTGCCACAGACTTTTGTTCATTTTTAAGTGAAAGTATGCGGTTTCTTATATTTTCAAAGTCAATTATCTTTGAAAGAGATTCTTTGTTTTTCTCTTCAAAAGTTATTGCTTCGTGATAAATGCGAATTTCCAGCAGTTTGTCCACAATTTCCTTAAAATTTCTGAGCGACTTGCTCATAGAATAAGCAAACTGCAAAATCGCTTTTTCATGTTCAGTGGCACTTGCAAGAGATACCACCACATCGCGAATTTCAATGTAATCATTGAGTGCATTAAGAAGAAGTCTGAGATATGCGTGATTGCCATTCAAAATATTGTCCACAGTCATCACGTAACCTTTTTGATCAAGCACTTTTTCGAGGAGTTTATAGTTTCCCACATACTCTTTGATGTCCACCATAGCCTCTTTGAAATTTTCTTCAAGCACCTTTTCTTCTTTGACTACCTTTGATTTGAAATATGGATAAAGTGGAAAAACAACCTTTGACATATTGAGATTTTTGTGCAATTTTGGATTGCAAACCTTGCTTACCATTTGCACAAGAGGTTTGATGTCGGTGTTGTCTGGAAGATTGTTTTCAACAAGATATGCCATAAGTTGACGAGAATGCGAATACTTTGTGCTGTCAAATGGAATGATATTCTTATTCAAAAGATTGGTTACAAAAGTTTTGATTTGATTGACTGTGTGAATTTCAAGGTTAGGCTTGATGTGATCGATGATAGGATTTGCCTTTTTCAGGTGTGTGTATTTATAGAAAAGATCACACTTATTCTTTTCTTTTATCACCCTAACTGCTTGATAAAACTCTGCAAAGTTGAGTTTCATAAGATCTTTGTTTTGTGTGAGTTTCTTGTATATTTCATAGTCTGCACTGTTCTTTCCAATCTTGGCTGAATTTGAGTACAACTCCTGTCCTGTCAAACCGAAAGGAGTCTTGCTGTAAAGCACATTTGAAATGTTTTCAAGAGTGCCCACCTCTTCTGCTATGCTCTCTTCAATATTTTGAAAGGTCTCTTCATAGTCTTCTTGTGACTTGTAACCATCAACAAGTTGTTGGTGCATCTGCTTTGTCCTCTCATAAAAGGCAACCTTGCTCTTTTCGGCATCTGTGATAAACATGCACTTTGAATTAAGTTCTTTAAGTCTGTTGAAAACAACATCAAGCGCTGCTTTTTTCTGGCTGACAACAAGAACTCTTTTGTTTTTGCAAAGAGCATCTGAAATTATGTTTACAATAGTTTGACTTTTACCTGTTCCAGGTGGGCCATAGATCACCATATTGCCAAAGCGGTTAAGTTTTTCAATAGCATTTTCTTGTGCATAGTCCAAATCATTTATGGTGTAGAGTTGAGTATTTGGCTTTTTGATTTTCTTTGCCGGTCTGCTTTCAAGCAGTTGATCTATGGCATCAGAAGAAAGTTTTCTCTTGTCAAGCAATGTGTAATCATTGTAAATTGAGTTTGCAAGAGGAAATCTTCCAATAACGCAAGCGTTTGAAATGCGGAGTCCATCGCTTTTGCCGGGCTCCCTTATTGAGTCATAACTTATCATGCCATCTTTTTCTTGATATTTGATTTTGATGTCAAAAGTGGCAAGATATTTGACAACATCTGCCACACTTTTAAGACGATAGTCCACAAGATTGTCAAACTCCATGATAAGATTGTCAATGTTGAGCCTGTGCGCTTTGGCATAAGCAAGCATAAGCACCTTGTTGAGTTGAACAGTCTCATCCATTTTGGCTTCAAGAGTGACAGTTGAATCATTTTCAATGTTGATTACCACTGGAAACAAAATGAGAGGCGCCTTTATTTGAAGTTCACCTTTGATATAGCCAGTTACAATAGGATAGCCAACAAACATTTCATAACGACCAGTTTCTTTTGCAAACTCTTCAATTTCTCTTTTAAGGTTTTTGAGCGCATCAACCTGTCCGAGCAACAACTTTTTGCTCTCTTCACGTTTTGTTCTCTCTCTTTTCAAGTTGTCAAGACGTTTTTCTTCGGTTGACATTCCACTTTGATCAGCAAAAGATGCTTTTAGTTTTTTATCAAGTTCAAAATTGACAAAAAGTTTGTCTTTCATCTCTTTGTCAATCAATGAAAAACCACGTCTTTTCCCTTTCCAGACAAAATCAAAAAATTCTTGGAACTGCTCCTTGTCATCACCGATCACAGCGCCAATGTCATAAGAAAACTTTTTGCTTATATTTTTCGAATAAAGGCTTCTATTTTTTCCACTTATTTCAATCAGCCTTTCTTTGTAAAACTTGTATATTCCACGCATAAATTTTTCCTCTTGCAAATATTGTAACACATTCCGCCAAAACTCACCAAAGTTTTTACGCCAAAATTTACACAAAAATTTATTTCAAAAAAAACATCTTTCACTGACGCTTTGATCTTTTCCCCACCTCCCACCCTTCCGCTCATCAAAAAATTGCTGAAATCACCCGTTTTGCTTCAAACAAGAAGTATGATGATAAGGGTAACTTTACTGGCTATTACTGGAGTCCAAAACAATATACACAAGATGATAGAGGGACAAAACTTCGATATAACCCTGCAGGTAATTTAGGTAAAATGTCATATCTTTGGGGAGGCATTAGGGTGGACAAACCAGACAAATCTACCGAAAAACAAACTCTTGAAGCTACACAAGAAACTGCAAGAATCCTTGAGCAGTCTTCAAAACAACAAATTAAACTTCTTCGTGAGATTCTTAAGAAATAACAAAAAAATCAGGCAAGATTTGCCTGATTTTTTATTTTGAAACGCGTTTTAAGATTTCTCTTAAAAGTTTTGTTTGTTGTTTAGCCTCATTTTCTGTATTTCTTGCAGATTGCAATGCTTTTTCATCTTTTGAATCTTCTTTTGCAACTGCTGCATTGCCACCAATCAATGATAATGGGCCAAGAGCACTGGTTGTTGCTCTATTAAGTCTTCGCTGTTTCATTGTTCTAGCCTCTGATGGCTTAATTGTGCCGTCAGGTTGAAGCGTTCCATTGTCATAAACTTTCGTTCCCCAATATTGTCCGGTAACATTGCCTTTATCATCATACTTCTTATTTGAAGCAGCACGAGTAATTCCTGCAATTTTGTTTGGATCTATTTTAAGTGCAGGAAGCAGCCCTTCCAAAAGTGCTTTAGCAAGCGTTCCGCCAGCATTTCTGAAAGTATTTGCCATAGATTGTGCCAAAGATGTTCTGTCTGTTTCGCCTTTTTCATTAAGATATCCGACTTGCCTAATCTTTTCAGCTCTTTCTGACAATGCTTTTCCATCATCAAATAGTTTTTGAGCGTCATTAAAGGTTTTAAGATCAGCCTCGGAAGCAAAACCACGCAATTCTCTTGTTTTTCTAGCGTCCTGATAAGTTTTATCAGTTTTTGCCATTTCATCATATGCGGCTTTTAATCCTGCTTGTTCAGCAGCATCTTCATCTCCACCTGAATTTAATACAGCAGCCTTTGCTTTATTATAAGCATTTTGCATTGGTGCGGCTGCGGAATTTTTTTCCAATTGTTTTGCTAAATCTTCTTCCATTTTATTTGAAAGCGACAAGGCGTTACCATAATTCTGATTGACTGTATCCATATCAATGCCAGCATTTCTAAGAAGCTTTTCTCCAGCGTCTTTTGCATCCTTAGCCTCATCCTGTGTCTTTTTATATTTATCTTCATAATGGAAGCCTTGCAAACGTCTAACAACTGCCAATCCCAATGGATTACCAAATCTAGCGACACCGGACCCCACGCCTACGGCGACTTTTGCTGAAGTAGCGAGTGTTTTACCTAGGTCGCCTTTAATCTCATCGCCTTCTTTGAGGGCGTCAGCGCCGCCGACGAGGCCAGAGAAGAAGGAGATGAGGGATTTTATAATCATCAAACCGGTAACCATAACAACGACAGAGACGATGGCGTCTATAAGGTAGATATTAAAGAAGGCGATGTTATTGATATAAGGTAAGACGAGGAAGAAGATATTCATACCGATGACGGAGCCGAAAGCCATTAAGATTTGTTGAATAAATTCGGTACGCCATTTCTTAAAGGCGCCGAAGTCATCCATCGGAGCGAGTCCCAGAGTAGGCGCATAGATTAAGAATAATATGATACTTTTGATGAGCCTTGACATAAGCCCAATAATGATTGAAATGAAAATTCCAAAGCACACAATGATACTTGCAATGCCGACCATAAAGTTGAATTTCCAAAGGTTGTAATATGCCCATACAAGACCAACGTTATATTTTGAGAAATTATTTACAAATCCAGCGATTCCAAACACATCAATACTACCGATGGTCAGGAAAACTGGCGTGTCATATTGAGCATCTGGACTTTGTTGCGAAGCATAGATTTCCATGGCATGTCCACCGAAACCTACCAAATCAAAGTTATTTTGGAAAGCATAGTCGATTTGATATGCCACATATTCTCTTTTATCTGTCGCCGCACTATAACCTGAACTCCCTGATCCAAAAAGTCCGTTAAAATTATATATTCGATCAAAATCTCCGCCGTTTTCTTTACCAATCTCACCTATACGCACACGATTGGCTTCATATGCCGCCGCTTTGAAAAGAGCGCCTGAAAAAGTCGTGCTGTTGGCTGCCTCGCCAAAGCCAAAAAAGTCATAACGCGAATAATATCTATTCCCACTTTCATCAGTGTGTGCTCTCAATAAAGTGGTGGCTTCTGGTCCGTAAATACCCACCAGCGCCTCTTCTGTCCCACTGCCTGCCGTGATTGAATCCAAAGTTGAAAGCAAGAAATTTGAAGTCATAAGTCCAATGATAACAGCAAAAGGAACAATACAGAAAGTCAATATCGCTTTGATTGCAGTGTATATGTATTGAAGAGGAGCGGTCTTTGCCCCATCTTCTTGATAGTGCGATTTGATAAGAGCAATCATTGTGCTGACAACAAGCACGATGACTGCAAAAATTGCAAGTGACCAGAATGTGGTGTTGAGCGCTTGGTATGATCCAGCATTTTCACCTATACCCAAAATGCCGTAGATAAATTCCATCACAGGGTCGCCACTGACAGCAGATCCAGTGCCTGAAGAAACTATTCCTCCCGTGTCTCTGTTTACATAATAAACATCAAGTCCGGCAAGACGCCTCATAAGAAGTTGCATTGCATCCAAACAACTTGCCACAGCAGCATACAAAAAATACATGATCTTTGGTATGTAATCAAAGAAAACAGTAAAATAGTTCCAAAGTGAATAGGCTAAGGTCGAATACACTTTCCCTCCCATGACTTTCTTTTAATATTTACATTTTAACAAATTAAAATTCAAAATGCAACAAATTTTTCTATTCTTATCTTGCTTTCACTACTTTTTTTGAAATATATTTTTGTAAAACTTTACAAAAGTCTCACAGTCAAACTGTTCCGCTCTTTTTGAAAGTTGATCTTCTGGCAAAAATTCTTTTAATTTTTCTTTGCTCATTCCAAGAGAGGCGGACAGATTGTTGGACAAGGTTTTTCTTCTCATAGCAAAAGCGCCACGCACAAAAGAAGAGAATTTTTGTTTGTCAATTTCTTTATACTTTTCTCTGTCAATATCGATCCTCACGATTGCCGAATCAACATTTGGTTGAGGGAAAAACATAGTGCGTTTGACAATGCGTTTGATCTCTGCTTTGCCATAGAAGTTTGCCATAACAGTCAATATGCCATAATCTTTTCCACCAACTGGTGCAACCAATCTTTCTGCAACCTCTTTTTGAACCATGATTGTTATGCTCTCCACCCTGTCACTTTCTTCCAAAAACTTGAAAATGAGAGGGGTGGTGATATAGTAGGGAAGGTTTGCAACGACCTTGTACCCTTCCAAAAAATCTTTTTCTATTTCGCTTGTCTTTTTTGCAAGAGCGTCTTCAAAATAATATTTCACATTTTCTGGTCTTTCACTCAAAAGAATATCTTGCAAATCTTTGTCAATTTCATAACTGACAACTTTTTTGGCAGACAGAGCAAGTTCTTTTGTAAGCGTTCCAGCCCCTGCACCTATTTCAAGCACCTCATCATCTTTATTTACGCCAGCATCAGTGACAATTGCTCGCAAGAGGTTTGTGTCCGATATGAAGTTTTGCCCAAACTTTTTTTTGAATTTATGGTCAATCATATTCCAAAAAGCCTCCTTGCATTTTCTGTTGTCACTTTGCCCACCTCTTCCACGCTTATACCTTTGATTTTTGCGATATTTTCGGCAATATATGGCACAAAACTTGGATCGTTACGTTTTCCTCTGAAAGGTTCTGGCGCAAGATAAGGACAATCTGTTTCAAGCAGTATTTTTTCAAGTGGCACAGTCAAAATCGCCTCTTTGACAGCACGTGCATTTTTGAAAGTGCTGACCCCTCCAAGCGAAATATGAAAGCCAAGATCCAAGATTTCTCTCGCAACTTCCTTGCTTCCACCAAAGCAATGAAAGGTGCCACCAAACTTCAAAAGAGCTTTATGCTCTCTCAAAAAATTCAGCATATCGCCTATCGCTTCACGGCAATGTATAACTATCGGTTTTTGCACCTCATAAGCCAATTTAATTTGCTCCAAAAAACATTTTTTTTGACTTTCCAAATCTGGTGCACCTTCTCGCTTTTCCAAACCTATCTCTCCAATTGCAACAACTCTTTCATTTTTAGCAAGTTCTCTCAAATTTTCAATATAGTCCTTTTCAACCTTGTCGCACTCACAAGGATAAACTCCTATTGAGGCAAAAACGCCGTCATGTTGTTCAGCAAACTGAACGGCCTCTTGTGAGGAAAAGACATCAAACCCTGAGGTGATAACTTTCTCCACCCCAACATCTTTTGCTTTTTTCAAGATATTTTCAACATCTCCCACAAACTGCTCATCTGTCAAGTGAGCGTGCGTATCAACAAACATAATTTATCCTCATTTCTTTCCATAATTTTAGCGAGTTTGCGCTCAAAAGTCAAATGTATATTTCTATTGTCCTTTTCATTCTCATAAAATACTGCATGAACAAAATTTGGTTTGTCATGATGGTTGGATCAATGTGTTTTCTCATCTGGTCCAATCCTGAGAGTATATTATCCTGCATGATTGAGGCAGGCGGAGAGGCTTTTTCTCTCTGCATATCTTTATGTGCTGTGTATGCCGTTTGGCTTGGCCTTTTGGAACTTGTTGAGGTCAGTGGTCTTGGACAAAAACTTGCACGCCTATTAAAACCTCTCATCAAAAAACTTTTTGGAACAAACAATGAAGAGGTTGAAAAAATGATTGCCCTCAATATGTCTGCCAATATGCTAGGACTTGGCAACGCAGCAACGCCTATGGGAATAAAAGCCATGAAGTCACTTGATGATGGAAGTGGAAGGGCAACGCCTGCCATGATTATGCTGATTGTTTTGAACGCCACAAGCATTCAACTGCTTCCAAGCACTGTGATTGGACTCCGCGCATCGGCTGGGAGTTTATCGGCTGGAGATATAATTTTGCCAACCTTTTTGGCAACTGCACTAACCACCATTCTTGGCATAATTTTGGTTAAACTATGTGAAAAAGCCTGCAAAAAGAGAAAAAATAAGGCAGGTGGCAAATGAGCGCATATGTTTTGCCAATAATTTTTATCTCGCTGTTTTGTTACTGCTCTTACAAAAAAGTTGGAGTTTATGACAACTTTGTCAAGGGTGCAAAAAAATCTATACCGCTGATTGTTGATATTTTTCCTTATATCGCCTCAATCATGATTGCGGTTGCCTTGCTCCGAGCAAGCGGTCTAACATCGCTGATTGCAAGTGCACTTTCACCTGTTTTCAATTTCCTTGGCATTCCAACTGAACTTGTTGAACTGGTCTTGCTTCGCCCTTTTACTGGATCTGGAAGTTATGGTCTTTTGGAAAGCGTATTGCAAACTTATGGGCCTGACTCATATATATCTCGCTGTGCCTGCGTCATCTTGGGTTGTAGTGAAACGATATTTTATGTCACAACAGTTTATTTCTCACAAACAAAAGTCAAACGGCTCTTGTATGCAATTCCTGTTGCCCTTGTCTGTGCCGTGGTTGGCTCCTGCTTCGCCTGCTTTATCTGCAAATTTATATAACAAAAAAAGTGACTCACGTCACTTTAAGAAATTTCTTGTTTGAAGGGCTTCAATATATTTGCCATCGCTGTCGTTTGTAACAAGGTTTGGATAAATCTTAACGCCTGATTTTCCGCCTTTAACTGCACGCAAAACAACTCTGGCAACCTGTCCTTTTCCATTTTCTGTGAAAAACATTTCTTTTGTTTCAAGTCTTTCCTTGTGCAATTTGATGATAAGTTCGCACGCCCTCTCACTGCAATAAACACACCAAAAACTGCCACCTTCTTTTAACAGTTTTCCTGCCACTGAAACCAAGTCCTCAAGTGGAAGATTTTCTTCATGCCTTGCCTTGTTACGGCAATCATTTTTGTTTCCAGTGCCACCTTTCATATATGGTGGATTTGAAAAAACAGCATCAAACTGCCCTGCAACAAAATGTTTTTTCCAGTTTTTTATATCATCACAAACAAGTTTAAGCCTATCAGCCAAATTGTTGAGTTCAATATTTTTTTGACAAAGTTTTGCCATTTCTTTTTGCAGTTCCACAATAGTAAAGTCTTGGCACTTAGTTTTTGCTGACAACAAAATTGAAATAACGCCACTGCCTCCGCCAATTTCAAGCGCTTTGTCATTTCTTTTGAGTTTAACAAAATTTGCAAGGAGCACAGAGTCGGAAGTAAAAGTATAGAGGTCTTTGTTTTGAATAATTTTCAAACCTCCACACTGCAAATCTTCAATTCTTTCACCTTTTTCAAGCATTTTCATTAAACTTTATCTCGCCCAGCTCATAGTTTTTGACTTCTGATGAAGTCTCACTTTGATATTTGACAGAAACTGTCTTTTTCAATAAGTCGCAGTAAATCACTTTGCCTTCGCCGTCTTTTGTTGAAACTGTTGAGCCCACCTTTGGCATTTCTTTCAACACTTCCACATAATATGGATTTTCATATGCTAAACAACACAAAAGTTTTCCGCAAAGTCCGCTAATGCTGTTAGGATTGAGAGACAAACCTTGATTTTTTGCCATTTTTATTGACACGTGGTCGTCAATGCCATAACCACACGCACAACAGCACTCCTTTCCGCATACCCCAAGCCCACCAAGAAGTCTGGTGGCATCACGAGGCCCAATTTGACGCAGTTCTATGCGTGTCTTAAATTTTTCAGCAAGTTGTTTGACCAGTTCACGAAAGTCAACCCTGTTTTCTGCTGTAAAGTTGACAGTAAGTCTTGAAAAGTTATAGTTCGCTTCAACAGAAACAACTTTCATATCAAGACCATTTGATGACACAATCTCCTTGACATCGCCAAGAAGTGCATTTGCCTTTTCTGCACTTTCTTTTGCCAAGGCTATATCTTCTTCGCTCGCATTTTTTATCACGTTTTTGAGAGTATCGACTATCTCAGTTGAATCAACTTTATGATTGGCTTTTGTGATAGTCACAAGATCTTTGCCTTTTTCTGTGTCAACAATGACCTTGTCTCCGCTTTTGAGTTTAAGTCCGTTTGGGCTGAAATAATAATCGGAGTGACCATGATTAAATCTTGCACTTACAACTTCTATCTGCATATATATTTGACCTCCAAAATATTAAGCAAAAAGTTTTCTAGTATTGTCGTCACAGAGACGTTATAATACTTTTCTTTCACCATTCTATCTGCAAGTGAAGCAATTTCACATAAAGCACGAATTGAATAGTTGTGGCTGACCTTTTCAAGTTCGCTTTCAAACCTTTTAAGTTTGACAAGCCCTTTTTGATCGCTTTTGATTTTTATAAGATCTTCAATCATCAGCAAAAATATTTCCACAATTGTCATCGCCTTGTCTTTGAATGACAACACTCTTTTTGCAAAAGTGAGCACCTGCGAACTCTTTTCCATTTCACATGCAAGAGAAAGAGCCACTTCGCACATATCTTCAAATTGACGATCTGTAAACAGTTCACTCGCCCTACCAATCATGCCATCACTGACTGCAAAGGCAAGTTCCGCTCTTTGTCTGTCGCCTTGAAGCAAATCCATCGCGTCCTGCTCGCTGGCTTTGGCAAGTGTAACCTTGTTGCATCTTGACCTTATTGTTGGCAAAACTTTTTCAATGTTTTGACAAGTTAAAATAAGATAGACGTTCTTTGATGGCTCTTCAAGTGTTTTGAGAAGTTTGTTTTGTGCACCATCAAGAGCATTATCCATTCCATGAATAATGAAAATCTTTTTGTCAGACAGCACAGGCCTAACAAAACTTTCAAGCACAACATCTTCGCTGTCGGCCACCATAAGCCTATCCTTGCTTGGATAGTTCTTGACATCTGGATGAGCAGAAGCAATCACTTTTTGGCAATTCTCACATTTTCTGCACGCCTTGCCATCAAGGATAAGCATGGACAGCATTTTTGCAAAGTTGTCAAGATAAAAGTTGTCCTTGCTGATAAGCAATATTGCTTTGGCAAGGGTGCCCTGTTGCGCTTCTTGTTTTAGTGATTTGAAATCTTCACTTTTTTCAATGATGTCCAAAATATCCATGTATTCATTTTATCACAAACGCCCATATTTTCAAAGCCCTATTTGATCTTTGGTTAAAGAAAAACATCAAAAGACGCTTAATTTTCGCCTTTTGATGTCAATTTGTGTGATTTTTTCTTCTTTTGGATCAAATAATGCCCAAGTTTGAAAAGTTCACTTGCAAGAAGCATAAAGAAAGATACAATAAAGATGATTGCAAGTTGCTCTCCGCCCAATTTTTCAAGCGACAAAAGCGTTCCAAGTGGCGTGTAGTTTATCAGTGCCAGCAACCCAAAGGTAAAGACGATTGCCAAGATGAAAACTTTGTTTTTGAAAGGATTTGATCGCAATATAAATCCATTCGTTCGCATTGAGAAAAGATAGAACATTTGAATAATATTGAGTGTAAAGAAAGCCATACTCATAGCAGTGCTCTCACCATACAATTTTAGTCCGATCACATAACTGATTATTGTAAGCACCGTTTGCACGAGTCCAAGAATAACTATCGACCAGCCGACACCACCTGAGAACAAACTCTTTTTTGCATCACGTGGAGGAGCCATCATCAAATCTTTTTCTGGCGTTTCAAGCCCCAACGCTACTGCTGGCAAAGTGTCAGTTATGAGATTTATAAACAGTATCTGCACTGGCAACAAGAAGATGGCAGACGGAAAGAAGATGGTTGCAAAGAAGAGCGACAAAAGTTCTCCCATGTTTGCAGAAAACAAAAACTTGACCGTCTTTTGAATGTTGGCATAAATTTTTCGCCCCTCTTCCACTGCAACCACAATGGTGGCGAAGTTGTCGTCAGTGACAATAATGTCAGCCACTTCTTTTGTGACATCTGTGCCGGTTATACCCATGCCAATTCCTATGCTTGCTTTTTTAAGACTTGGTGCATCATTGACCCCATCGCCAGTCATAGCCACAATATGACCTTGTTTTTTTAAGAGTTCAACAATACGTGCCTTATTCTCTGGGCTTACTCTTGCAAAAACGGTCACATTCTTCAATTTGTCACCCAGTTGAATATCATTCAAAATATCAATTTCACTTCCTGTCAAAACATCATCTTCGCTGTTTGCAATCCCTATCTGCTTTGCAATAGCAAAAGCCGTTTCTTTGTGGTCACCTGTTATCATAATAGTTCTCATGCCGGCATTTTTGCATTTTTTTACAGCCTTTTTTATTTCTTTGCGAGGTGGGTCAATCATGCCAGCAAGGCCAACGAAAACCAAACCATCCTCTTCTATGCCACTTTCAACTTTTTTGCAGGCAAGGGCAATCACTCTAAGCGCATTTTTTGCCATTTTAACATTTGCATCAAGAATTTTTCTCTTTTTATCTTCACTTAACTGAACAATTTGTCCATTTTCCATGACAAAAGAGCATTTTTTCAGCAAAAAGTCACATGCACCTTTGACAAAAACAGTTTTTTCGCCCTTATATAAACAAAGGGTGCTCATAAGTTTGCGTTTGCTTGAAAAGGGAATTTCATCAAGCCTTGCTTGCTCTTGTTGAAGATTGACAAGATTAACTTTGAATTTTTCTGCAAAGCAAGCAAGTGCGACCTCAGTTGGATCTCCAATATATTTTCCTGATGAAAGCGTGCTGTTGTTGCAAAGGCACAATCCTGCAAGAAAAGTTGAAAAACTGCCACTTGGCTTTATAGTCCCTTCTTGCAAAATGCCATCCACATAACAAGATGTCACACTCATTTTATTTTCAGTGATTGTTCCTGTCTTATCAGAGCAAATTATATCACAGCATCCCAGCGTTTCAACAGAGTGCATTCGTTTGACAACAGCCTTTTGTTTGGCTAGCCGTGCAATCCCCAAACTCATAATAATGGTTATCACCGCCGGCATACTCTCTGGAATTGCCGCCACAGCGATTGCAACAGCCGTCAAAAAGCCTTGCAAAGGTTGCTCTGGATGTGCAAAAAGTTCAAGCACAAATGTCACAAAGGCTATGGCAAGCACAAGATATGTCAAAATTTTTCCCAAATCTTTTATGCTTTTTTGAAGAGGAGTCATCTCCTTTTCTGTGCCAGAAATGGCAGAGGCGATCTTGCCAAGTTCGCTTTCCTTTCCAATTGCACAAACAACTCCCTTTCCGCGTCCACCTGTGACAGTTGTACCTTTGTATGCCATGTTATGCCTGTCTGCAAGAGGGGTTGATTTTTCATAAACCTTGCTTGCATTTTTTGTTACAGCAAAACTTTCACCAGTGAGTGACGACTCATCAATCATGAGAGAGGCACTTTCAATAAGACGTAAATCTGCTGGCACAATCGTTCCTGCCTGCAAAAGCACAATGTCGCCTTCAACAAGTTTTTTGTTGTTGATTTTTATCACTTGTCCGCCTCGCAAGACATACCCTTCTGGCTCTATAATCTTTTTCAACGATTCAAGGGCTTTTTCTGCCTTGTTTTCTTGAACAACTCCAATGATGGCATTCATTATGACAATGCCCAAAATTATGCAACCATCGATTATCTCTTCACTTGTGCCTTCAACAATCCCAATGACAATAGAAATTGTGGATGCCACCAGCAAAATGATGATCATAAGATCCTTGAACTGCTCGCCCAGTTTTTCAAACATAGACTTGCCTTTTTGTGGCAAGATATGTTTGTCCGCAGAAAGAGAAAGACGCCCTCTCGCCTCCTTTTCTGACAAACCTTTTTTGTTTGATTGGGTCTCAGACAATGCCTGATCTATCGTCATTGAATAAAATTCTTTCATGCTTATCCTTTTACAAGCCTACTATATGCAAAAAGCCCAAACGGATATGACGATAAGATAGAAAGCAAAGTATCGAAATGATGCTTTTTGTGTAAGGCGAAGCATAACTTTAATTGCAAAGATGCCTACCAAAAAGGCAATGACAAATGATAAAATCACCCCAACCACATTGACTGAAATGACATAATCTTTTGCAACAATCTTATATATTTCCATAGCCATTGAAAGCAGTATGATTGGCAAACTCATAAGAAAAGAAAACTTGGCACATTCCTCTTTTGGCGCACCAGAAAGGATGCCAGCACAAATGGTCGTGCCAGAGCGAGATATTCCAGGAAATATAGCAAGCCCTTGCCCGATTCCCATTATGATCGCATTTTTGTTTGTCAACTGACTTTGCACAGGAAAGTTTTCTTTTCTTTTGCTTGCCAGATCTGTAACCATTAAAAGTACAGCACTGATAAGAAAGCAAAATGGCAAAAATGCTCCTTCAAAAGATTGGTCAATGAGTGGCATTAAAATAAGGGCAAGAATGCAAGTTGGAATTGTTGCGATCGCCAAACGAATTGTCTCTTTGGAAAAAGGATGACGAATGAGATAAAAAACTTCCTTTCTCAAAACTACCACGATAGAGAAGAATGTGGCAAGATGAAGAAGAATGCTTACAAAAAGACTGTCCGATATTCCAAACCACTCACTTAGCAGCACCAGATGTCCGCTAGACGAAATAGGCAGAAATTCAGTCAGCCCTTGCACAATACCAAGAATAACAAGATAAAAGATTTCCAAACCCTAACTCCCTTTCTTTTTAATATACCTTTTCTCTTTTCTTTTTATTACTTAGCCTGTGACAAAAAAATTTTATGAAACAAAAAAAGCAGTCCTATTCTAGACTGCCTTTATTTTTATTTGTTTGAATTGAGTTTTGAGATCTCACTGATGAGGTCTTCAAGTCTTTTGTTGATTTTTGCAAGTTCTTCATCAGACTTTTCATTGCCTTTGACAGTTTCTGCTTGCTGTTTCAAATCTTCAACCGCTTGCATGATTTTGTTTGTCTCGGCGTTGACTTCGTTTTGATAACTTTCTGTATCATTGTTGATCTCAGAGTTGAGAATAAATTTCATTTTGCTGAGTCTGCTCTCTTCTTCTGCAATCATTTGATTGATCTTTTCAAGTGTTGTTCCGCTGGCCTTTTTGCTTGCAGTTTTCTTTGCTGTGGCTTTATTTGCAGAAGTTTTTGTTGCACCACTCTTTGTGCTCTTCTTTGCAGGAGCCTTAGTTGAACTCTTTGCTGTTTGAGCGCCTTTTTTATAAGGATTTCTTTTTGCGCCTTTTGAGGCAGATGTTCTGGTCAGTCCACTTGCCTTGCTTGATGTTTTAGGCTTTGAAGCACTTGTCTTCTTTGCAGGAGTTTTTTCTACCTTTGCTGTGGCTTTTTCTTGCTCTGACCCAGCACTTTCAGAGGCAACCTTTCTTGGTCTCCCTCTTTTCTTAGGCTCTTTTGGTGTTTCGTCAGTTTGAACAGGAGTTTTTCTTGGTCTTCCTCTTTTTGTTTTTGGTTTTTCTTGCTCTGACTCTTCTGCCTTTTCAGGTTTTGACTCTTCCTTTTCAGGCTCAGCCTTTTTGTCCTCATTTTCTTCTGGAATAATAACCGCTTTGCCAAAAGCAAGTTCGTCATTCATGATTTCTTCTTGGATTTCTTTCTCTTTTTCTTCCTCTTCGTCGCTTGGCTCACGAATAAGAGTTCCGTTCATGTCATAGATGTTTCCATCAACGTCATGGAAGAGTCCGTTTGCATCATGATATGATCCGTCCGCATAGACATAATTGCCTTTTTCGTCATATTGTCCTTGTGGAGTTTCTTTTTCTTCTTTTTCAGCATTTTGCTCATCTTTATTTTGCGAAGGAGCGCCACTTTCAAGTCTTGCACGCAAAGTGTTGTTTTCATCCATCAAGCGTTTGATTTGAGTTTGAACAACAATAAGTTCTTTCTCATTTTGATCACGTTCTTTTTTAAGTTCGTTTTTCTCTTCCGCAACTTTCTTTTCAGCCTTGCTATAAGCACTTTTCATAACCTTTTCATAGAAGGTTTGATATTCAGCAACCATAGCATCTTGAACATTTTCTTTTGACTGATCAAGCGTTTTGTGATACTCTGCAATTTCTTGTTCAAGTTCTTGTGAAGAAATGGCAAATCTTGTTTCTTCTTGATCATATTCTTGTTGCAATGATTCCTGCTTTGCAATTTCTTGCTCTTGTTGTTTTCTGAGGAAGCCAACTTCCATTCTGTTTGTTGTTGCTTCTTGTTGAGCAATAAGTTTGTTGATATTTTCTTTTGATGCTTGAATTTTTCTTTGCAAATCTTTTTGCACATTTTCATAATTGCGTTTGAGTGCTTCTTTCTGTGCCTCAACATGCGCAATTTTTGCGAGCGTGCTTGTCTTTTTGTTTATGAAAGCCTCAGTCTCTCTCATAGCCCTTTCAAGCACCAGAGATCCGTCAACCCCTGCATCTTCGAAGTTGTATTCAACATATTCAACATCGCTCTTCTTTGCATTTTCAAATTCTTCTTTTGCCTTTCTCGCACGACTTTCATAAAATTCACGAAGTTGAGGATTTCCTTTCTCAATTTCTTTTTGTGTGAAGAGAAGGTCATAGTCAATATATTGAGGGATGTCAACACAAGCATTGTTGATAAATCTTGCAAAAATATGAT
Organism: uncultured Bacillota bacterium; assembly: GCA_946499835.1. Taxonomy (GTDB): domain Bacteria; phylum Bacillota; class Clostridia; order Christensenellales; family UBA1242; genus Caccovivens. The sequence goes on from CAMMTJ010000010.1 coordinate 27,428, forward strand.
ATTTTGCATAGATGTCATCAAGGTTCAAAATTCTTTTCCCTTTGAGACCGATGCTTGCCAGCACTCCAATAATAATAACAATCACTGGCACAACAAGAGACATCGCAAATGAAATTGAAGTGAAAGATGCACTTGTGTTTGCCTGATATGCAATTGTGAACAAGAAAACTACGGCAGTCCAAATTGTGGTTGCAAGATTGAGGTTTTTGATATTGTTCATCCAACCACTTGTTTTGAGAGGTTTTTCAATAAGGTTGTCGGCAGAAAGATATTCTGATGGATCTTTTTCCCTGAACAAAATATATTGTTGCCAGTTATGTATCACCCTTTTTGGACACTTGTTGATCAGTTCGTTGAACTCTTTGATATTTGACTGGTCAATTCTTTTATATTTGAAAAGCCAGTTGTTGAGTTTGTCAAGACTTCTGTGCAGTCTTGCCTCATAAGAAAAAGCCGTTTTCAAAATAAACAAGAAAACAAAGAAAACTTCAACGGCCAAAGCGATTGCAAAAAGTCCACCGAAACCGAGTGCAGATGTGATTTGAATCATGAATGTTCGAAGAGAACTTTCAAAATCGCACAAAAGTGAAATTGCCATAATTTTCCTCCTTAGTTAAATTAAGTATAACACAACAAAAAAATAAATAAAAATAAAAATCGCGATTTTTTTTGAATTTATTTTATTTTTTGCAAATTTTTTATTTTTATTTATTTTTCTTCAAAACAACTTTTCTGCACTGCCCTAATTATAAGGAAAAATCAATTATTCAATAATTTTTATAAATATTTAATAAATTGCCCATTTTTTAATGAAAAAATATAAATTTCATCTATTTTTTTTGAAAAACATTTTTCTATTGCCATTTTGTATAATTCAAGTTGCTTGCCATATCTAAGCAAAAGTTTTTCTCCTCGACTTTCATTTGTCCATTTGTAATCTATCAAAATATTTTTTTCTCCCATTGCGAAAAGGTCAACAATGCCTTGAATAAGCACTTTGTCATTTGCATTTATGCCTGAGATTTCACTCAAGTCTGCCTGCATTGTAAATTGTCTTTCCTTAAACGTCACAAGATTTCCACATTTTTCTTTCAAGAGCAAAATGTCTTTGAGCAAAATATTTTTATCAATTATTTTTTCTTCCTCTTCTGTCAAGCCTAGATGTTTTATCTCTTTTTCCAGCGAGGCAATATCTTCCACATTTTCAAAGTCAATTTTTTTGAGTGCAAGATGATAAAGATTGCCTTCATTGATTGACTGCTCTCTGCTTTGTGAAGAAATATACTCTCTCTCTTCTTTCTTTTCCAAATTCAAAATAGCAGTGACCGAACTTTTATAATCAAGTTTGCAAACATTTTGATAAGGATAAGAAAAATTCAAATAATTTTCAATTTTTTCTGCAAATTTATCATCAAAATCACCTTTTGGAAGAATATTTTCTTCTATTTCTGTTTTTTCCACCTTTGTCACGATGTTAAATTCCCAGTCATTTATCTTTTGCCTTTCAGTTTGATACAACTTCTTGATAAAGTTTTTCCCAAAGACAAAAGCAATGATTTGAAGATAATTTTTTAGATCAAAAATGTTTTGATTTTCATCAAAGACAAGGTTTTCCTCTTTCTCAGATCCAACAATATACAAATGGTTTTTTGCACGTGTAAGAGCCACATAAAAAATCATTATCTCATCGACAAACTCTTTCTTTTTTGCCAAAATTTTGCAAGCCTCAAAGTTTGGAGTCGTCATTTTGATCCTCTCTTTTGTGTCGTATGCATATGTGGCAATCGTGAGGTCTTTGTTAAGTATAAAATTGTTCCTATAAGGTTTTTCAAGTTTTGCACCTGCATCACACAAAAAGACAACTGGATATTCAAGGCCTTTTGTGGCATGAATGGTCGTCATCAAAATTGCATTTGAGTTTGGACTTTGTCCACCTTTGCTTTGAGCCGAGCCATTTTCAAAGTATGACACAAGCGAAGGCAAGTCATAGTCAAATCCACTTGAAAGTATTTGAGATGTAAAGGAAATTATCAGACGCAACTTATCTTCCCCGTCCGTTTGATGAGAAAGATATGCAAAATAATTGTGCTCCACAAAAAGTTTGTCAAGACTTTTGTAAACTCCCAAAATTTGGCAATTTTTTCTAAAAGTTTCAATCATTTCTTTGAAATAGAGAATTTTTTCATCCTCATCCTGCATTATTTCAAACAAACTTCTTCCACTTAGCGCAAACTTTGCCATTTCGTCTGGCGAAAAATTGCCAAATACAGACATCATAACTGATGCGAGTGCAACCTCATCTTTTATTCCTATGGCAAGTTTGAAAAGAGACAACAGCATTGCAACTTCACCCTCTTCCAAAAAGGCAACTTTTTTGTCACTTACCACTGGCACTCCTCTTTTGCCAAGTTCGTTTGCCACTTCATCCATAAGCGGACTTCTTCCTCTAAAAAGAAGTGCAATGTCGCTGTATTCACATTTTTTTAGCATTTTTCTCTTTGGATCGTAAATATCTTTTTGCAAAATCTCATCAATTCTTGCACAAATACATTCTGCTTCCAGTTTGTTTTTATTTGAAAATTCAAGGCGGGCATCTTTCACGCTGTAAAGCATTTTTTCTGCTTTTTCCACCTCTTTTTCTTCTTCTTGGATGATATCCACTCTTACCGCAGGAAAATGTTGCCTGTCAAACGTGGTGAGACCTTCAAGCATAGAACTGCCCTTATAATCCACCCCCATATCTTTTTCTGTCATAACAACTTCGAAAATCTTGTTGACAAAATCAAGGATATTCTTATCGCTCCTGAAATTGCCACGCAAAAAAAGTGCGTCGCCGTCTTCTGCCTGCTGAAAATCTTTGATGTCTTTGTTCATAATTTCCATGCTGGCGTTACGGAAACCATAAATACCTTGCTTTGGATCACCAACCGCCACAAAATAGCCTTTTTCTGCAATAGGTTTGACAATTGCTTCTTGAAGTCTGTTGGTGTCTTGATATTCATCAATAAAAATATAGTCATAACTCTCTTGCAAACTTTTCAGCACGTCTTCTTTTTTTAAGAGGTTGAGACAAATCTCCTCAATGTCAGAAAAGTCAAGCGCATCAATCTCCTCTTTTTCTTTTGCGTAGAAAGAAGAATAGATGTTATACATTCTTATAAGTGCTTTTGCAAGGCTTCCTTCTCTCGCCTTTTGAACAAGAGTTTGATTGTCAAAGTTATATTTTTCAAGCCCCGCCAAAAAGTCTTTGAACTCTTTGCGCAATTTCTTTATCTCCACACCCTCATCTTTGCCACTTCTCACACCGATCGGCAAGACAAGACTCTTCAAATCTTTCACATTTTTGACAAAGTCATCTGACAAAACCAATTGACATAAGTCTTTATACCCTTCCGCCTCTGCTTGAAACTTTTCTTCTGCCGACTGCCGAGCGGAAAGTGCCAAACTTTTCAAATCATTCCACTTGTTTTTTAAGTCTTCATTTAATATTTTTAATGACTTTTGATAAAATTCTTCTTGTCCATTTTCTGCACGCAAACAAAAATCCTTTTTGTTTTCAAGTGCACCGACAAAACTGTTTATTTTTTCCATGCAATCAAAAATCATGTCCCTGTTTTTCTTGAAAGCAAAATAAATCTCTGCAAAATCATCACTTTTCTCAAACGCCTCAATAGTCTTTTGAAAAGCCCTTTCTTTATATTTTTTTGCGATTTCTTCATCGATAATCTTGAAACTCTCATCGAGTGAGGTTTGGCTCAAATTTCTTTTTATCACCTTTTCACAAAAGGCATCGATGGTCGAAATATCAGCCACTGGCAAGTCGTCAAGTTGTTCAAGTAAAAATGGCGTTTGCTTCTTTGATAAGATTGACTTGTTGAGTCTTTCTCTCATTTCTCCTGCTGCCGCTCTTGTGAAAGTCAAAACCAAAAGTCTTTTGACAGGCACATGATTTTGACAAACCAGTTTTGTGATAAGTTCAATCAGCACAAAAGTCTTGCCACTGCCTGCTGAGGCACTGACTATCAACCTCTTCTTCTTGTTGTCAAGCACTTGACGTTGTTCTTTTGTTGGATTAGGCATTTTCTCCTCCTTTGAAAGAAGAAAAGTCGTTTTGCCCTATTCTTTCCTTCTTGCGCACGCCTTTGTTTTTGCCTTGCAAACAAATGCCAAGATATTTGCAAGCAGAACAACTGCTCTCGTCAGGCTTTGGCAAGATATACCCTTCCTCCATCTCGGCAAGTGCCTTTTCACATATCGTTTGCGCGTAATTTTCATACACACTCAAAGGAAGTTTTGAAATTGCACTGCCCTTGAACATACCTTTTTTGCTCTTTGCCGAAGAAAGTGCGATTGAGACTATATCACTTTTGCCTTTGACTTCAATTGCATTGTCAAACTTGGCAATGGCTTCTTCATCATTTGAAATAATACCTTTCAAAATACTTTTGTCTTCCCCTTCTTCTGCATAGTCCCACTTGCAGTCAAAGTAAAGCGCCCCTGCACTTGCCTTTCCAAGCATTTGTCCTACCGCTTTTTGATAAACAAAAAGTTGCAGTTTGTCGCCATAATACAAATCTTTTATCACACCACCAACTTTGCCAGTCTTATAGTCGATAATGCGGAAGTAGTCACCTGCCTCATCAATGCGGTCAACCTTGCCAGCAAGGTCAATTCTTTTTCCATTGACAGAAAGGCAAGCGCCTTCAAGGTTTTTCTCAACAAAAACAGGCTTAAACTGGCTTTGACTCAGTTCGTAAGATATCCTTTCAAGTATTGTCTGGCTTTGACTTTTGATAAAGTTTTCGAGCGCCTCTCTTGCCTCCGCCTCTTCAAATTTTTCTTGAAGATTTTCTTGAAATAGAACTTTATAAAAATTCTTTTCAACAAAAACTCTTTCAGGTTTTGGCAGTTTTTCTTTAACAAAAAGTTCTGCCATCTTGTGACATATATTTCCAATATCTCTGGCGTCAAACTGAGGTTTTTCATATTCTTTGAGTTTCAGACCATATCTGACAAAGTGCTTAAAAGGGCATGAAAAATAGCATTCAATTTGACTGACCTTTGTCTTATTGTTTGGGAAAAAGAGTTTCTCTTGCTCGAAAGACAACTTCTCTCTTTGCAAGTCAAATTTTTGTATGTCAAAGCCCAAAATCTTTTCAAGTGATGAAATTTTTTCTCCTTGCATATGGTTTTGTGACATCATTTGCAAAGCCTTGCCTTTCCATCCAAGTGCCAAAAGAAAACGCTGATCAGACATATAGTCATTCAGTCTTTCAAAAACTGACGATGGCATCTCGTTCTCACCAAACACGGAAATGAGGTTTTCAAGAAAGGTTGGGATTTCATTTTTCTTTCCCTCATCATTGGTTGTCAAAAAAGATACAAAAAGTTTTTCTTTTGCAAGAGTGAGCAAAGAGAAAAGTTTGAACCTGTTTCTCCTGTTTATCATACGAATGGTTGGCGACAATCTATTTTTAAGAGTTGAGAAATTTATATCATCATCAGTTATCAGCCCATTGTCACTGACAGCAGATGGCAGACTTTCACTGCCAAGCACAAAATAATATTTGCACTCATCAAAAGAACTCTCGTTTGCATCTCCAACAAAAACAGCGTCAAGATATGCTGGGACTGAGAGCACCTGACGATAAGAGAGCAAAAGTTTTAGCATGCTGACAAATTCTTTTAACTTTATCTCTCCGCTTTTATATTTTTTGATTATTTCAAGGCTTTCACAAACAACTTCGCTTATCTGTTCGTTGATATTTCGTTCTTTCAAAAAGCCTTGCTCGGCGCTATACTCTTGCATTTTTTCAAATTGTCCACTTGCAAGAGAAAGCACTTTCTCTGCGCAGTCACAAAGCCCTTCCACTGTTTTGCAGTCGCAAATCTCATCAATAAGCATATCGATTTCTGGTATGTTTGGCGAAATATATTTCTTAAACTTTCCTTTCCCTTGCACACCAACTCGTTCTGCAATTGAGACAAGTTCTTCTCTATCATTTATTTCAAAAAGAAGGTTTGAAAGCAGTCCTTCCACGCTATCTTTTGAGTATCCTGTGCTTGCAACCTCAAAAACCTTGAAAATAGCATTTGCAATAAGACTTTTGTCGGCTGTGACAGACTGATCAATAAAGGCTGGCACTCCCGCCTCTTCAAAGATATTTTCAATCAAAGGAAAATATCTCTCGTCACTGCAAACAACAGAAAAATCACGATATCTTGTCCCGTGGTAAACCATATATTTGATTATTTTTGCCACTGCATTCACACTTGAATATCTGCTCTGAGCAGGCATTTGTGAGAAATATCCGTCATTTGAATATGCCGTGCAAACAGGTGAAAAGATGTTTTGCGCCACCGCCTTTTGTTTCTCATTGAAAGATGGTTCAAAAGATTTTACCTCAATTTTTACGCTATTTTTTTGAGCGATAAGGGAAAGTTTTTTATGGACGTCATCTTCATATATGTATGCATTTCCAAGACTTGATGGCCTAGCCAGAGCAAACTGCACTTCAAGGCATGAAGCAGTCAAAACTTGAATGAGATCAAAAACCTGTTCGGTAAAACTGTCAAAAAAGGCAAAATAGATTTTTTTGTTGAGTTTTTTCTCGCCATTATGTAAAGCCTCTTTTGCAAGCGATAAAAGTTTGCTTGCATCAACCTTTTCTCCTGCAAGACGATCATATTCGCCATATATTTTGGATAAATCATTAAACTTGTTTCGTCCACTGATAAGCAAAGTGCAATCTATCAGTTCCTCTGGTGAAATTGCAGAACTTTTCAGTTGCATGATCGTTTTTGACACCTCGCCAACAAAAGAAATATTTGTCTTTCTCAGTGCTCGCAAATCATTTTGCACATTTTTTATAGCAAGGTCAGCCAAAAGCAGACTTTCAGATGCGGTTATAGTTTGAAAATTTATTCCCTCTTCTTCCAAGATTTTGCTGGCGAATGTGGAAACTCCCACAACATCAACATTGAAAAAACTTTCTTTCTTGCTTTGAGCAAAAAGCATTTTTTCTGCAACGATAGAATATCTGTCCGGCACAACGATATAATGCCCGACAGTCATATCCTCACTCTCAATCGCCCTCATCATTGCCTTTGCACTCTCAAAAAGTGTGGTGGATGAGAAAATTGTCATTTTCATGATAAAATTTTAACATATTTTAATGCAAAAATAAAGAAAAAAGAGGGATTTATCCCTCAACAACAGTTTTACTTTTTCCTGCAAGTTTTTTTCTTAGTTTTGAAGCCTTGTCACAGTTTGATTTGACTGCCCCATCCATAAGTTTTTTGTTTTCATCTTTTACTTTTGCAAACATACTTTTAAGCCTTGCGATCTGCTCATCTTTTTCACCGATCTCAACAATAGCCTTTCTGAGCATTGAGTTTGCTTTTTCAAGTTCACTCTTCATTTTTTCGCTTGCCTCTTCCACTGCACTTTTCTTAACAAGTCTCACAAGCCCCAAAAACAAACTATTGATGTCACTTTCACTCAAAACTTCCTTTTTGCGTGCAAACTTTATGATATTGTCAGGCTTTTCAACTTTGTTTTTGCTGTGGAAATTGCGATATTTGTTTTGATAGCGAAGCATGACTCCAACATCTCCATTTGCCAAAGTAAAGCAAGCCTTTCGCACAGAAGATCCACCTATTACAAGCCTATTGATTTTTTTCATAAGATCTTCTTCTTGTTCTTTTGAAAAATAGTCAATTTTGCTTTTTTGATGTTTTTTGAGATCTATTTGAAGTTTCATTGCCCTTTGCTTATCTTTCCAAAGGTTGTCCACCTCGTGATAGTAATAATTTCTTACACTATTTGGTTGTCTCGAATATTTTTGTGCGTGCAATAAAAACGCCTCTTTAAGCGCACCGCTCTTTGCTTTAATTCTTTCAACGGAAGCAAACAAACTCTTCACTTCTTCATCAGCCCATAAACCTTTTTTCATATTTTTCATCTCCTTGGCAAAAATATTTCCAAAAAAATGAAGTTCTAAACATTTTTTATTCTATTTTTAGAAAAATATTTGCATCGCCTTTTCTTCTAAACTGTTTTTCTTGATCATAAATTTATATTATGAAAACAATAAAACTTATAAGCGCATATCCAGCACTTCTCAAAACAATTGCTTCCTCTTTGGAAGTGGATGTAAATCAAACAGTTCAATTTGAAGAAGAGCCCTTTGTTGATGTTTATCCTATCAGCAAAAAGATATCTTTTCATATAGACTTTCAAAACAATGAAAAGTCGCCATACTTTATCAGACATGAAACGGAAAATTCAATCTTCTATTTCTTGCCTGATGGTCTTTTTGTCAAATCGTATGACGTTCACTCTTTTTCAAGCAACACATCCCCACAAATTGAATGCAATGAAAACACCCTCATTTTCAACGCACCACCTTTCAAAAAAATTGTCTCATTGAATGAAAAATATCAAAATGCCTCATACCACAAAAGTTATGACATCATCTATGCCTTGCTCAGTGGTGAAGACAAGTGCATGCTTGTTGCACTTAACACCAAAACTGGCAAAATGAAATCATTCAAAGGCAAAGAAATTGAGGTGAAAGACAACGCTTTCACTGTAAAACAAAACTTCAAAGATATTGCAGGGCATATTATAACAACGCAGTATAAAATTGACAAAGAAGGACTGAAACGCATTGGGCATGAAATAACATTTGAAAAGGACAGGGCAAGAATTGTCTCTTCTGACAAAACAATACCTTACGCATTTTTGGAAGCGGTAAAAGTGGAAGATTATCCTCTTGCATACTCATATTTAAGTGAGCAATTGCAAAACAGTCTTCCCCAAGAGGCTTTGTCATCATATTTTGGGAAAATATCTTGCTTTTTTCATGTTGAAGATGACAAATTTTTGCTAAAAAATGGTGACAATAAAGACTTGATCTCTTTGTTTTCTGTCTCAAATGGCGAAATTGTCGATATAGATCTGCAAGAAACATAAATTTTCCAACAAAAAAAAAGAGAAGAGCGGATGCTCTTCTCTTTCTTGTATTCAACTAAATAGTCTCTTCATACCAAGTCATTGTGTCATCTTTTTTCTTTTCTTTGGTTGAGTTCCCCCAACCGACAAGTGTCCCCACTTGCCTCGACTACCTTTCTCTTTAAAAGGAGGTGATCCAGCGGCACCTTCCGATACCGCTACCTTGTTATGACTTCACCCCAGTCGCTGGTTTTACCTTAGACAGCTGCCTCCCTTAAGGGTTAGCTCACCGGCTTCGGGTCCCCCCAACTCCCATGGCGTGACAGGCGGTGTGTACAAGACCCGGGAACGTATTCACCCCGACATTCTGATTCGGGATTACTAGCAACTCCGGCTTCGTGTGGGCGAGTTTCAGCCCACAGTCCGAATTGAGATAACTTTTTTGAGGTTCGCTCCATGTTACCATCTCGCTTCTCTTTGTTGTCACCATTGTAGCACGTCTGTAGCCCAAGACGTAAGAGGCATGATGATTTGACGTCATCCCCACCTTCCTCCGTATTACCTACGGCTGTCCCATTAGAGTCCCCATCTTACTGCTGGCAACTAATGGCAAGGGTTGCGCTCGTTGCGGGACTTAACCCAACATCTCACGACACGAGCTGACGACAACCATGCACCATCTGTGCTAGCGTCCTTGAATTGCTTCTTAGATTTCTCTACTTTCATAGATATGCACTAGCATGTCAAACCTTGGTAAGGTTCTTCGCGTTGCGTCGAATTAAACCACATGCTCCGCTGCTTGTGCGGGTCCCCGTCAATTCCTTTGAGTTTCAACCTTGCGGCCGTACTACTCAGGCGGGATACTTATCGCGTTTGCTTCAACACGGAAGGAGTCGATACCTCCCACGTTTAGTATCCATCGTTTAGGGCGTGGACTACCAGGGTATCTAATCCTGTTTGCTCCC
>CAMMTJ010000011.1 GCA_946499835.1 uncultured Bacillota bacterium
GACTTGTCAGTCCTTGGCGATCAGCCTCACGCTCTACCGCTGAGCTATTGAGGCATATATTAAGTTGTTTAGCACTCGGCTGTCAACCGATTATCGGTTTAATTCCGCTTGTGCTCCATACGCAGGACTTGGCAGTCCTTGGCGCCCAGCCTCATGCTCTACCGCTGAGGCAATATATATTTTTGCTTCCTTTTTTCAAGAATGCAAGGATATATTATCAAAAATATTCATGTTTGTCAATTGATTGTGAAAAAATATTTCAAGAATTTTGAGAATTTGCCCATTTTTTACAAGCAAAGTTTGCAATTTGTACTGTTTCACCTTCATCAGTAGGGGGATCCTGAGTTATTGCATCATTTGCGTCTTCAAGATTTTCAAGATCCTTTCTGTATGAGTTGAGGACTATGGACGTGATTATTGCAAACAAAACGACCACAACCAAAACGGTTATGGCAATGATTTTTTTGAGTTTGCTTGTCTTTTTTTCTCCCATATTTTCCTTTTGTGATCCTTTTCGTCTGGCAAAGGCTTCTCTGTTTGTCTTTTTGCCATAACTTTATCATACCACGCATTCAACCATTTTGTCCACAATTTTCCCAAAGTAAAAATTTCCAAAATCAAAAAAATTAAAAACTCGATTATTGGGAAAACGCGAAAAAGTCCATAATTTAGGTGCAAATTGGTCAAAAAATATATAAAAAAGGAAAATATTGTGGCAAAAAAGAAAAAAAGTTGTTTGGCAAAAACTTTTTTTGCACAAAGATAGGTGCAAAGCGTGGCTAAGTTATACACAAATCCACATCCAAAGCCGATGAGTGCAACAACCAAAAGAAGAAGAGATTGATTTGCTGTTGGATAGAGCATTACTTAAAGATCCTTTTCAGAAGTGGGACTTTTGCGCCTTGACCGTTTGAGAATTTGATAGAGTTTATCTTTCCATGGAAAGAAACTTCTCCATTTTCAAGGTCAAGTTTTTTCACCTCTATGTCGCTTCCACTGATAACTATGACGCTATCTTTCGTTTCAACCACGCCTTGATTTTGAGTTGATGAAATCACTCTTGTTGCACCCAAAACTTTGACGCTTTCACGATTTTCAATCAAAAGACTTTCCTGCATATTTTGCTCCTTTCTTAATTTTATTGTGTTTATCTCTGAAAAATGCTGGAATTTCTTGAAGAAATAATGTATGATATCTTTATGAACAAAAAAAGTGTGATTGTTGAGAAAAAGGTTAAACTTTTGGATTTGCTTTGTGGGCAAGGTTTTTCTTACAACTATGCCTGCAAACTTTTGCGTAACAAAGATGTCAAAGTCAATGGACAAAGGGTCAAAGAAAATATGGAAGTTTTGCCAAGCAGTGAAGTGACAGTTTTTTTTCAAGATGACGCCCTTTCTCCAAAGTTTGAAATAGTCTATGAGGATGAAAACATATATTGCATAAACAAACGCTCCGGAATTGAGGTTGAAGGTGCGGATGGACTTGAAGGTATGATAAAAGGTGCAAGGGCTGTGCACAGGCTTGACCGCAACAGTGAAGGACTTTTGCTCATGGCAAAAAACAAAATAGCAGAGCAGGAGTTGAAAGAAGGGATAAAAAATAGATTTTTCACAAAAAAATATCTGGCAGAAGTTGTTGGCAAAACGAATTTTGATGGAAGAGTGCAAAAGGCATATCTTCTCAAAGATAGTGAAAAGGGAAAGGTGAAAATTTTTCAAAATGAAGTGAAAGGCTCTGTTGAAATTTTGACAGCCTTCAAAACAATAAAATCTTCTGCCACCTCTTCCATTGTGGAATGCAATCTTATCACTGGCAGAACTCATCAAATAAGGGCACATCTTGCATATCTTGGACACCCAATAATTGGCGATGGAAAGTATGGCAAAAATGAAGAAAATCGAAAATTCAAAGAAAAATCGCAAAAATTGCACTGTTTTTATATAAAAATTGATAAATTATCACAAAAATTGCAATATTTGAACGGAAAAGAATTTGTTTGTTATCCTGATTGGTTTAAGTCAAAAAATAATCAAAATAATTGATTTAAGCAATATTTATTTCCTTTGAAAAACAAGGCAAAGGCAATTTTTGAGAAATTTTTTATGAGGAAAAAATTTCCTCATATTTTTTATTTTGCAAAAATAGCAAAAAAAATAATAATTTAATTAAAATAAATTTAATTAAAATATTTGTCTAATTGAGTAAAAAAGTGTTATTATGAAGATAATAAAAAAGAAGAAAGTCGAGGTTTAGGGAATGAAAATTAAGGCGACTCTTTGTTGTTTCTTATTCGCGTGCATGGCCTTTGTGCTGACTGCCTGCGGAAGCACTTCAACTTTGCAAGGAGATTTTGAAAAAGATGAGTATGTTTTGTCTTTTGGCGAAAGCGTTGACTTCCGACAAAATTTTTCTTATTCTGGCTTTGAACTTGACTCTTTGACTTTCAACTTTTCAAACTTTGAAATTTTTCAAAGTTTGGACAACGGCAGTTATCAAGCGGTTGGGTATGGAAAAACTGAGGTCTTTGCCTACGTGGGTGATGAAGTTGTTGCGTCAACTTCTGTCTTTGTGAAAAGTGCATTCTCACAACCTCAAAATATAACTGTTTCTCAAAATGGCGTTATTTCATGGCAAGAGAGTTTTGTCATTTATGATGGCAGACAGATAAATGCAAGTTCATACCTTGTGACCATCAACGGACAAGAGTTTGAGGTGAGCGGAACAACTTATGCTCTCACTGAAAGAGGTGCTTTCACAGTTTCAGTTCAAGCGCTTGGCAGTGAAGAAGACAAAGTGGATCCATCTGTTGAAAGCGAAGAGGTTGTGCTTTATTATGGCGTTATGCCTCAGCCACAAAATGTGCAGATAAGTGTCCGAGAGGATTATGGCTCCCAGTCAGTGACTTTGACTTGGCAAGGTGAAGAAGGTATTTCTGCTTTCTACCGCATTGCAATAGATGGCATAGTGATGGAAGAGCGTTTTAGCGGAAATAGTTATCAATTTGATTTGACAAATTATGCTGGTGGAGAAAGTGCAAATGTGGTTATCACCGCCATCGATCCAACAGGCGAAAAAACAGAGACAAGCATTTCAGTTCAAGTGCAAAAACTGTCAAGCCCACAAGCAGAATATTACTTCAATGGTCAGGATGGGTTTTTGCGTTTTTCTCATGTTAGCGGAGCAAGTCGTTACATAATTCACGCCTCATCATTGTCAGGCGCACAAGATTTTGTCCTTGACTGGGCAGATGCAAGTGGTGGCTATCTTTCAACATATTTGCCAGAACTTGGTGGTGGTGTTTACAATATCACCATTCAGGCTATTGGCGGAAGAAGTGGAGATGTTTTCTATGCAAACAGCAATACCTCTGGCATGACAACCTTTGCAAAAATTGCAACTCCTGTTATAGAGACGTCAGTTGATGGACAAACGCTCAATCTTTCTGTGCAAGCAGATGGTTACACAACGGACTATTTGGTGGAAATAGGCACAAGAACATTCCTTTGGAACACAAGTTCTTCAACAGAAAGACAGATTTCTCTTGAAGGGTTTAGTGCAGGGCCATATGAGGTAAGAGTTTATGCTCTTCCAACATTTTCTGGTGGGAATGTGATTGAATATCCTTATGAAAGTGGAAGATATGCGAATGTTTTGCGCTCTTCCCCTGCAACAAGTCAAATCTATGTGCTTGATACGATTGGAGAGATCACCTCATCAGTTGAAGGCAAAACGGTTACCCTTTCTTTCCCTGAGGTTGCAAATGCCGATCTTTATACATTGCGTTTGGGGGAAGAAGATCTTTTGCTGGAGCCTGACATTGCGGACGGCCAAGTGACATTTGTCATTGAAGATCTTTCACTCTATGCACCAGACGAAAAAGAATATGTTTTCACAATTACTGCAGACAGAAAGGACGGGCAAGCGTCACGAGTTTTGGCAAACAAGACTTTGACAATACTTGACACAGTCACTCAAAGTGAAGAACAAGAAAACGGCTATTTTTCTTGGAACAACCTTGCAACGCCAGAAGGAAGCACAGAGTATTCTTACCAAATCTTTTCATCAAATAGTGACTATTCAAGCGTAGGCGACCTTGTTGCTTCTGGACAAACAAACACTGGCAAAACAAACGATATTTTGCAAGATGAAGGATATTACATCATTCAAATCACATCCATTTCACTTGACGATAACACCTATCTTGACAGCAATTTCTATGATAGTGAAAATATTTTCCAAACTGGTTTTAAGGTGACTCAAAAAATTGAAACTCCATCTGTAACATTTGTCAGCGAGAACGGGACAAACAAATTGCGTGTTCAGACTGTTCAATTTGCCACAGAATATCAAGTCTTTGTAAACGGCTTGCTTGACGGAACACTTATCATGACCACAGACAGAGTTGAAGAAGGTGCTGTGGGAGAATATACCTTTACAAACAATTTTGCAAATAGCGGAGAATATGCAATCACCGTGGTTGCAAAGTCTGGTGAGTATGACGGAAATATCTATCTTGACAGTGACGAAAAAGCAATCTCTGTTGCAAAGTCAACACAGCCAATTTTTGATGTCGATATTGAATATGACAGAAACTCAAACAAAACAAGTGAAAAGATGATTATTGCCCAAAATGAATATGCCGGCGGAGTGGAGATTTACTATAACGGCGGACTTGTTGGAAGCGATTTTGAGCACAATTTACTTTCTTACAATGGCAACTTTGACCTAACTCTTCATTACACTGCAAAACCTGCCGAGGGCGACCAATATTATCTTGACAGCAACAGTGTCACATATTCGTTCAAGCGACTTGAAAGCCCACAATCTATTGTTTATAGCGCAGGGGATGTGACTTTCACCTGTCTTGACAGTGCGGTAGTTGAGCATTATATTGTGACAGTCACACTTGCAAACCAAATCAATGGAAATCAAGTTTTTGTGACACAATGCGAGAGCACAACTTTTGACCTTGAAAGTTATATCGCATCAATGTGCCAAGAAAATCCAACATTCCAGTCTGCATATTTGCAATGTGAATATATCGGCGTTGAGGTTTCTGCCTATGCAAATGGCAACAATGAAAATGTTTATCTCTTGCCATCTGACAAGGGACAAACTTCACTCGGACAAACAATGCTTATCGTTTCAAAACTTGACAGCCCTCAAATTGCCTTTGATAGAGACACGATGACTCTTTCTTGGGATAACGTTGGTCAGTCAACTGGCACAAACAGAACATATTATGATGTTTATGTTGGAGGAACGCTTTTCAAAGAAAACCATACGACAAACTCTATTGTCCTTTCGGCAGAAGATGATTTTGCGGTTGAAAAAGGCGTTTATGTTGTTGCAAAAAACAATGGCTACTTAGATTCAGCGCGCTCAAACGAAATTTTCCTCAGGCGTTTATCACAAGTCTCAACATTGCAAATTTCTTATGATCAAACAAATGGCTGGATTGCCACCATTTCAATAAGTGGTCAAGATCGAAATTTTGTGGAAAGTGTTCTTGTGGAAGATGACAGTGAAAATGTTGTTTACACAAAAGGTGGAAGCAGTGCAACCATATCGCTCAAAAACTTCCCTCAAACATTTGACATTGTGCTGGAAGCAGAGATAAGTGAAACAAGTTATGCAGATGGCGAGAGAATATATCTTTCTTCAAACGAGGCACGTTACACTTTTATAGACATAACCTCTCTTGACCTTGGTTTAACCTTGCAAGATGGCAAGGCTGTATGGAAAGATATTGCACCTTCTTGGGTAGGGGCAAGCGGAGATGCTCTTGCTTACAATCTTGTTGTGTTTGACGGCGAACGTGAAATCGCACGCATTGAAAACATTGATGGAAATGAATATCTTCTTGACGATCTTTCAGAGCAAGTGGTTGGAGGAATTGCAAGTGGAGAATATAGCATTCAAATAATTGCAGAGATTGCAAACTACACAATTTCTCATTCATCAAGCGGAGCAAGTGGATATTACGGCAGTGGTGAGAGCGAAAAGGTGAGCGTTTCAAAACTCTCACAGATTGACGAGGCTGAGATCTCACTTCTTGAAGATCAAAGCATAACAAATCTTGTCCAAAGAAAGAGTTTGGCAGATGTTGTGATAACTTGGCAAGAAAATAGTGACTGGCAAGATAAAGATGTTTCATTCAAAATTACGGTTGGAGAAGTTTCTCTGCCAGACCTTCAAAATGGCTCACAAAATGATAGGGTCAGTCTTGTCATGGCAGAAGGAGTTTACACTCTCACACTTGACAACTCATATTTTGCAAGCGGAGACAATCAAATCACAATAATTGTCACAAGCCTTACGGCTATGACTTCTGACACATTTACAACCAGTGTTTACAGATATTCAACTCCACAAATCGCAGTCGATGAAAGTGGCGAGGTGACTATTGAAAGTGCGGAAGCGGATAATGGACACAACTTCACTTTCAAATTGCATTTCTCTGCAAATTCACAAGATGGGCAAGTTGATGAGTATAGAGACATTGCAAGCACAAACGGAAGCGCAACCTATGATTTAAGCGAAGATCTTTTCCAAGGCGTTGTTGGATCATATACCATTGAGGTTGTCCTCTTTGACGAAAATGGGCAAGAACTTTCAAATCAAACAGTGGCAAGCACGGAAGGATACAGACTTGCAGGCATCACAAATGTTGAAATTGCAAATGACGGAAGAGTGACAATCACTCTTGCATCTGACGCACCAACAGGAGAAGATGTCATATTCTCGGCAAGGCTTGTAAGCGGAGAAGATGTCTTGTTTGAAGGACAATTCTTCCCAAGCGCCAGTGAAAATGCAGGGCAATATTTCTACTCACTTCTTGACTTTGTAAATCTTGTCAAGTATGATGCAGAAAACAATCCAAATGGCATAGATCTTCTTTCAGGGCAACTTGATTTTGAACTTACTGTATCTCAAACAGGAAATGTTAGGGCAGAATTTTATCCATTCTCATTCATTTATCAAGCAACGGCTTCAAGCGTCTCAGTTAGACGAGCACAAAGCATGGCAGATGACTATCTCTTCATAGAAGCACTTGCTGACGATGACGGAACGACTGCTTTTGATGTAAGAGTTTTCTACACAACCTATGAAGAGATTGAAGAAAATGGCGAGCTTGTCATTCAAAAGATTGAAAATGAAATAAGAAAGACATATCTTGCTGACGATACCAGCATAATGGGATATTGGGTGACTCCAACAATATCAACGAGGGCAATAGTCAGCGATGGGGACTATTCGGCGAACGGTTATTTCTCAAATGACTATGTCGCAGATCAAAACAATGTTCGAGGCTGGGGAATAAACCTAGCAGACCTATTGCAAGAAATTGGTTATGGCAAGATTGAAATTCAAGTGTCAAGAATTGCTTATGACGAAAGCGCAAGCACTTATGTGCAACATTCGACTGCTTCGCAAAGTGTGCAAAAACTTATCAATCCACGACTTGATTCATCAAGGAACTTTGATGAGAGTTATATCGCTCGCGTCATCTGGCAGTGGAGACAGCAGTTTGATCCAGAAACGCAAGAGCCACTCTTCCCAATGGCAAGTGGATATTATGTATATATCTATGAGGTCAACGCAACCATACAGTCACTTGTGACAAGACTTCTTTCAAACACAACTTATGTTGATGTGGATGACTATTTGACAAATGGCAAGAGTTACAACATTTATATTCAAGCGGTATCTTCTGGCGAGGGGAATATCGCTTCAAACAGAGTTTCTGTAAGACAGATAAGAAAATACTCTCCACCATCATCAGTGATTATTGAAGAGGGAACAATCAAGTTTTCAACTGAAACTATGCAAGGGTCAGAAATAACATCAATGGTTGAAAGCCTTTACAATCAAGGAAATTTCTTTAACGATCTTTACAATGCAACTTTCTATCTTCCATTTGAGTTTAATTTAAGGACAATTTCATCCCTTCAAGTGAGAGTGAAATTCTCAAATTCAACAAGTCAATATTATGCAACGCTTCCAGGATATCAACTCTTTGACTTTTCAAATGTTTCAATCGCAACAAATGACAGTCAAAGAATCAATTTCTTGACCGCCGTTGGCAATATGTTGGAATTTGATGGTGCAGACTCATCAAGTGTTTCATACATCGCAGTTCGTGATTTTTACAACCTTTTGAGCGGTGCAAATCGCGGATATGCAGATGAAGGAATTTTGTTTGATGATTATGGCGAGACAATTCCTGCCGGAGAATATCAAATCTCGCTTGTTCAGGCAGGAAATCCAAATGGTGGATATATTCAATCAAGACCATCTGAAACAAATATAAATGGATATGTGGGTGCAGCGCCAAGTTATTATCTCGACTCTCAGACAAATGAGGGTGAAAGCAAAATTCATTATCGCATTTCATTCTCAACAGTGGCGACAAAGAATATGGCAGATGAGGCAGTCCAAGACGTTGCTGTTGCAGGACAATATATCATGAGATGGCAATCTGCAAATGGCGGAGTTGTGCTTTTCAAAATTGTCAATGAGGGTGACGAAAGTTCTCCAAACTGGCAACTATATTATCTCAACAACAACCGAGAAACTCTTGTTCCAGATGCAATCGTTTCAAGTGCAAGAACAGGTTATGTGACGATAGACGTGACAAATATTGTTCTTGGCGGAGTGGTTTCATCTCTTCAAAGACTTGAATATGATGTTGCAATCTTTGCAAGCGGAAACACTTATGCAATCAATGGGAAAAATGAAGAGATGAGTTTGACTCTTCTTGGATTTGATCCAAACAATATCTCGCTTAGCGATGGCGTCTTCTCTTGGACAGCACCTGCTGGCGGAGAAAACAACTTGACACGAGTTGTTTATCAGGCACAAAACTTGCAGGCAGTTTCAAGAGAGATCGCTTTTGAAAACGGATGGGCATCACTTGACTTCTTGCCTTATGATGGGCTTTATGACTACATCATTTTCTCAGTGCTCGGTTCATATTCAAATGCGACAAAAACAATGTCAGTGGAAAGTGAAAGTTATATTCTCAGAAATGTTTACAAGTTGCACGCACCAGATATGACTGTTTTTGGAAATGCAATAAATCTTCAAACAAACAGCAGTGATAGAGATGTGAAGAGTGATTTGCAACTGAGAATAAGCAACGATAAGGCAAGAGAAAATGACACGCAAGATTTGTATTTCACAACAGAAGCGGTGGGAAGTGGCACATATGTTTATCAAGCAGGAGTCTTGAATTACACAGCAGATGAATACAAAGCCACTGAAAAAGACGCAAGTGAGTTTTACGCATTTGCTCTTGGCAATTCAAGTGCAGTGACAAGCCAAAGAAATGAAGATGGGTTGGCAGATTACACCCTTGTTCTTTCAAATGGAGCAAGCGCAATTCTCTCATCAGATGAAAGCAGAGTGAGTGCAAGAATGTTGTCAGAGACTGGCTCTGCGGAAGTTAAACTTGACTCAGGCGATCTTCAATGGACAGAAGATGGCACAGATGAGTTGGGTGAAAACTATTCAATCTACTACAAAATTATTGTGGATATAATCCTTAATGGAAGCGCCAGTGCAAATGAACAAAGAATTTATTACTCTCAAAGCAATGTTCTTGACGTGGATGTGTTTGGCATCACTGACGAGGGAACAGAATTTGATGTGACTGTTCAAAAAGTGGCATTTTCTCAGGGTTCGGTAAGTGATTACGATGAAATTTCTGTTGAAGGAAATTATCTCAAATATGCCACATCGACATATACAGACGGAAGTTATGTCCTTGCAAGCGATTATGCAAAGAGTGAGGTTAGGTTTGCAAGGCAAAATGCTGTGGAGAGCGTAAAGGTGGAAAATGGGGCAATTTATGTGGAATCAGCCTCTGGATATAGCACACTTGACATTTTTGCTCGTTCAAATGATGGCATGGAAATGAAACTTAAAGGTACGTTCAGCGGATCCAACCCATTATATACCTTTACAGCAAATGAAGGACAGTTTGAGGGAAGAAATCCTTACACAATTTCAGTTGTGGCAAAAAATACTAACGATCAAAAAACAAATGTCATCAAGTCAAACCCAGTTTCAGTAAATCCAGTTTACAAACTCGGCACTCCAGAGCAAGGCGACTTTGCCTTTGAGTATGATGTGGAAAATGGCTACTATGTTCTCAATTTTGACAGTTATCTTGGTGACAACCTGTTCAGCCAAGATAATCAGTGCTATGCAGTGGAAGTGACAATAAAGGAAACAACTCTTGGATATAGAATTGGTCTGGGAAGCGGAAGCAATATTTATCAGCAGTTGCATATCAAGTTTGATGAGGGCGTGGATAAAGTTTTGGAGGAGTTGCCAAGCGGAAGTGGCGTCCCACTTATCACCGTTCCAGCAAATGAAGAAGTGAAAATTTCATTCAAAGTCGTTGACGTGCAGGGAGGAAATTATTCGCCAAAGAAAAATCTTATTGACAGCGACACTGCCACATTTACGGTTGGTTCAATAAATTGGGCGGTTGACGAAGAAGATAATGTGATTGACACTCTCTCTTGGCAAGAAGATTCAAAAAGTTTTGAATGGACTTTTGCAAATGCAGGAAATGTCGTGACTGAAAATGCACAAATCTTTACCTTCGATGGAAATATTCCAGAAGTGGCAGAAGGCGTTTCAGTTTCTCAGGGCGACAATCTTGTTCTTAATGATGAAAGTCGTATTTATGAAAATGTTGTTTATCGAGGATTCACGCAAGAAGGAAACAGATATTTCATAAAAGAGTCTGACTTGCTTATCGGAAATGTTGAATTTTTGATTGGCGTGTCGTATATAAACTCAAATGACGATGTTTATGAAGTTGAAAGTGCAATCACAGCAAACCTTTTCTATCAACCAAAGATGCAAGGCTCAATTTCAAAGGCAGAAGTGCGAGTGCGACTGAAAAACACAATTTCATTGTATTCAGAGCCTTTGATTTATGAGGAAGAAGTTGATTTCAATCTCTTCCAAGGTGGAGATGGCACGGCAGAAAATCCATATCAAATCTCAACAAGTGAGCAATTTGAAAATATCAAATATAGAAACACTGCTGGACAAGTGGTTTACTTTGAGCAGACAGGTGATATAGAGGTGGATTTAACCGATTTCTTGGCGACCACTTTCTATGGTTCTTACAATGGAAATGGGCATTTGCTCACCCTCAATTTCTCAGGTGAACAAGATGTGGGCAGTCTCAGTATCTCTGTGCTTGGCTCGGCAAGGCGTTTTGGCAGTGGCATTTCACTCTTTGAAAGCATTGACGCAGGTGCAAGCATAACAAGTCTTAGATTGGCTTATTCAATCACTTATTCATCTGCAAACAACTTTGTCTTTGCACCTATCACTTTGACAAATTATGGCACCCTTCGAGGTGTTGATGTTGAGAGTGCATCATACAGAGCATCATCAAGTGTGTATGGCACAAATCATGCCTTTGCCGGTATGGTTGCAATAAATTATGGACAAATTTCAGATTGTGACAACAATGCGGATGCAAGCAATCTTAGAATGAACTCTACTGGAAATGTTGATGTGTTCTATGGTGGAATAGCACTTGCAAACCTCACTCTTGGAAATGATTATGTTGGCACAATCACACGAGCAAGAAATAGTGGAGAAAAAACTTTCACGGCAACAAGGGCGAACACAAACATCTATGTTGCAGGAATATCTCTGTCAAACAACAGCACAATAACTCAAAGTGGAAACAATGGAGACCTCCTTGCAAGAGGAAATGGCACATTCAGTTCCACTATGGCAGGAGTTGTGCTTTCAAACAACACGGGCAAAGTGCTCTATTCTTACAACAATTCACAAAACATTTCTTCTTCGGTGGCAGCAAGCATAGCAGGTGTAATTTATGCCTCATACAGTGGCTCAAGCGGTCAGTATCTTGTGGATAGCGGTGGACTTTCTGTTGTCAGTCAGGCAACAGGCATGAGCGCAAGTTTCTGCTTTGGCATCACAAGTGTTTCAAACGCAGTGACAGTAAATCAAATCACAGCCATGAATGTTGATTGTGGAGACAATGGTCACAGACTTGTTGTTGCAAGCGATGGTGACGCGCCTTACGGTTACACAGTAACAATATCATAAAGTCATTTTTGAAAAGCAAAGGGAATAATATTGTTTTATGAAAAAACTGGTTTTATCTTTTTCAATTTTCATTCTATGCTTAATGTCACTCTTCACTTTCACAGGGTGTGACAGGTTGGCACAAGTCGGAGAGGAATATATTATGGTCAGCCTAGGAAGATTTTCTTCTGGGCAGACCATACAAAAGTTTGACTTTTCTTTTGGGTCAGACAAACTTTCTGATATTGGACTTTCAGATGAGGAAAAGGAGAGTGCAAAGGCAAATCTCATCACGAATATAAACAATTTCAGGCTTGAATTTATTTTATCATTTGAACTGACTTATCAAAATGCAGAGCAGAAAGACGAAACTTTGAAAGTCGGCGGGGAAAGACTGCAAGTGAGTGCTGTTGAATATTCTGAGGTAAATGACAGCGTTGGATTTAGCATAGTTTTTGCTGACCAAGGTGTGTGGGATTTTTATCATCCTTCCACCCAAGAGCCATCAGAGGACGACAAAAATGAGGGGATAGTCTTTGTGGAAAAGACATCTTCCATTGGCACTTTCCCTTTTGCAAGCGAAGTGACTCTTGCTGGCGGAGAAAAGATAAGCGTTGGCGAAAGATACAAAAATGCTTATCTTCAAAGTTTTTCACAGAGTCAATATTATGAAGAAATTGCAAATTCTTACAATCCTGATTTTGTTTACAACTATGCCTCGCCATATTCAAACCTGCGAAGTGATGCAGAGGGTGCTTTTCAAGATATAGATGGGCTTTATCATCATGTGTGGGTGAGAAATAGTGAAAATTATCTCTCTGACAGTGAAATAAACTTATATGTTTATTCTCCAAACAGGGGTTGGTGGTATCTTTTCTATCTTATTCTTGTTTTAGTGGCAGGTGGCAGTGCAATTGCGATCACCTTGATAGTCAAGGAAAAGAAAAAATCGCCAGCAAAGAAAACAGAACAAAAATAAAAAAACAGCCAACTCTTGGCTGTTTTTTGTATTTTGTCTGATTTTGCTTGTTACTACCTAAGTTATATATATTTTATAAATATATTTTCTTTCAAAAACAATATGTTATGACTTGAAAAATTTGGACAGGTGTGATAAAATTGTATGGTTAAAGAGAGAGTAGGAAAAATTATATAAAAGGACAAAATTATTATGGTAAACGACAAGATAAGAAATATTGCGATTATTGCCCATGTTGACCATGGCAAAACTTCACTTGTGGACGCCTTGCTTAAACAGGGCTCTGTTTTTCGTGATAATCAAGCGGTTGAAGATCGTGTGATGGACTCAAATGCAATTGAAAGAGAAAGAGGAATCACCATTCTGTCAAAAAACTGCTCTTGCATGTATAACGGAGTAAAGATAAACATTATTGACACCCCTGGACACGCAGATTTTGGCGGTGAGGTTGAGCGTGTGCTTAAAATGGTTGACGGCGTGCTTTTGGTTGTCGATGCATATGAGGGACCAATGCCACAAACTCGTTTTGTGCTTGAAAGAGCGCTTGCACTGAAACTTAAAGTTGTGGTTGTTGTCAACAAGATTGACAGACCTGATGCCAGAGTGAGCGAAGTTATTGATGAAGTGCTTGAACTTTTCCTTGACCTTGATGCAGATGAGGAGCAACTCAATTCTCCTTTCGTTTTTGCATCAGCAAGAGAGGGAATCGCTTCAACTGACAAAGATAAAAAGGGAAGTGACATGGTGCCACTCTTTGAGACAATCATCTCACACATTCCAGCACCAGAAGGTGATGAAAAAGGGGCTGTGCAAGTGCTTGTTTCTTCTGCTGAACACAATGACTATGTCGGCAAACTTGCAGTTGGGAAAATCAGCCGTGGGACTTTGTCAGTTGGACAAAACGTTGTGCTTTGCAACTATCATGAAGAGGACAAAAAGATAAAATCAAAAGTTGTCAGCCTTTTTGTGTTTGAAGGACTCAAAAAAACACCAGTGCAAACTGCCACTGTTGGTGAAATCGTTTGCGTTGCAGGACTTGAAGGAGTCAATATTGGCGACACAATTTGCGGAGAAGGTGCAGTTGAGCCTGTTGAGTTTGTCAAAATTGCAGAGCCATCAGTTGAGATGACATTTATGGTAAATGACAGCCCATTTGCTGGAAAAGAAGGCAAATTTGTCACATCAAGACATCTTCGAGATAGGCTTTACAAAGAGGCGGTCAAAGACCTTTCTCTCAGAGTAGAAGATGGTGAAACTGCTGAAAGATTTAAGGTTAGTGGAAGAGGTGAGATGCACCTTTCAATCTTGATTGAAAACATGAGACGAGACGGCTATGAATTTCAAGTCAGCATGCCAAAAGTTTTGATCAAAACAATTGACGGAAAGAAGTGTGAGCCTATTGACAGACTTTTCCTTGATGTGCCAGAGAGTTGCACAGGTGTGGTTATGCAAAAAATGGGCGTGCGTAAAGGCGAACTTGTTGGCATGACACCTCATGGAAGCCGTATGAAAATGGAATTTCTTATACCAGAGCGCGGACTTTTTGGGTTTAAGAGTGAACTTCTCACAGACACAAAAGGGGAAGGCGTAATCAACAGCATATTTGAAGACTACGAGCCATGGAAAGGTGAGATAAACAGACGTGAGTATGGCTCACTTATTGCTCACGAGAGTGGAGAATCAATCACATATGGACTTTACAACGCACAAGAGAGAGGAGATCTCTTCATTGGTGCAGGCGTGCCAGTTTATGCCGGCATGGTTGTAGGACAAAATCCAAAAGGTGATGACATCGTGGTCAATGTTTGCAAAAAGAAACATCTTTCAAACACACGTGCATCTGGTTCAGATGAGGCGCTTCGTTTGACACCACCAAAAAAGATGAGCCTTGAAGATGCTATCGAATTTTTGGCAGATGATGAAATACTTGAAGTTACGCCAAAGAGTATGAGGATCAGAAAAATTATTCTTGACCACAATATGCGTTTGCGTGCAAAAGGCAAACTTATGAGAGGTGAAATCTGATGAGGGCAAAGGACAGCAGAGACCTTAAAAGAAAATACAAAAGGATGCTTATATTTTTGGCAATCATTTTTGTTGTCGAACTTGTTTTGTGTTATCTGCTTATGAGGGCTGGGCTGTCAAATGTGCTTTGTGGAGTGATAATTGTTTTGTCTGCTTCAATTTTCTACTTGCTGTTTTTGTGGATTTGTGCTAAAATCGATAAAAAGAGGGCAGAGCGTCTGGAAAAAGAGGCAACAAAAGACCCGTTTACAAAAAATTAGGAGGAGAAAATGGCTCAGTTTAAGATCATGCCACACAATTTGGAAGCAGAACAGGCTATTCTTGGCTGTATCCTTATTGACGTCCAGTTGCAAGCAGAGATTATGTCAACTTTGGAAGAAGTCGATTTTTATTCAGACGCACATCAAAACATTTTCAAATCCATGCTTTCTGTTTATCAAAAAAATGTTCCTGTCGACTTTGTCACTTTGACGAATGAACTTGAAAAGAAAGGTGCTCTTGAAAAAGTTGGCGGAATTGAATATATCACCTTCCTCACCAACGCAGTGCCTTCGGCTGCAAACTATAAATTTTACAGCGATATTGTAAAGTCAGACTCAATCAAAAGAAAACTTATTCAAAGTGGACAAGAGATCATAGAAAAGGCATACACTGACGAAGACAAACAAAACGTGCTTGCCTTTGCTGAAAAGTCAATCTTTGATATAGCCGACAAACAAGGCTCGTCCGCTCTTGAACACGTTGGAAAACCAGGAGGGGCAATCAAAAAAGTTATCGACAAGTTTGACAAGATTGCAAATGATCCAACTTCACTTCGTGGTATTCCAACTGGCATAAAAGAATATGATGCCATGACAAATGGTTTGCAAAATTCAGATCTTATCTTGCTTGCGGCAAGACCAGGTATCGGAAAAACTTCTTTTGCAATGAACATTGTCACAAATGCGGCAGTAAAACATGGCAAAAAATGTGCAGTCTTTTCTCTTGAAATGCCTCGCGAACAACTTATGCAAAGGGCGATTTGCTCAATGGCTCGTGTCAGCATGTCAAAGGCACTCAATGGAACGATGGGGCCAGATGAGTGGAACAGAATTTGGACTGCAACAAAACAACTTGAACAAAGTCCAATTTACATAGATGATTCATCAATGACAACACCTGCCTCACTTATTTCAAAGTGTCGCCAACTCAAAGCAAAAGAAGGACTTGACCTTATCGTAGTTGACTATATTCAACTTATGTCCTCAGGCAAAGATAGAGTTGAGAGCAGACAAAATGAAGTTGCTGACATTTCAAGAAATCTCAAAATCGCAGCAAAAGAACTCAATGTTCCTCTTATTGCG
Organism: uncultured Bacillota bacterium; assembly: GCA_946499835.1. Lineage (GTDB taxonomy): Bacteria > Bacillota > Clostridia > Christensenellales > UBA1242 > Caccovivens. The sequence continues at coordinate 16,438 of CAMMTJ010000011.1, forward strand.
CTGTCACAACTTTCTCGTTCAGTTGAAGCGCGTGCAGGCGATCACAGACCAATACCATCAGACCTTCGTGACTCTGGTGCGATAGAGCAGGACGCAGATATAATCTTGTTCCTTTACAACCCAGAAAAATATAACGACGTGCCTCAGGAAGATGAGCCTGGCACAATTGAACTTATCGTTGCAAAACACAGAAATGGACGCACTGGCACAGTCAAACTTCGCTGGATAGGCGAGTTTGTGACCTTCCTCAATTTGGGTGAAAAGTTGAATGTTCAGTCAAATGAAAAAGTTAGGGTTGAAGATATTTCTGAGACGCCAGTTGACGCAAAAGATGTCGATGTGTTTGGCGATGATCAGTAGGAGGTAAAATGGCAGAAAAAACAAGACAAATGTTCAACAAAAAATGGGTGGTTGCAATTGCAATACTTGTTTTTGTTGCGATCGTTGTGACAACCGTGCTTCTTCTCCTTCCAAAAAACACACGAAACATTGTTGAGAAAGTCAATCAGCAAGAGAGTGCTATGTTTTTGGTTGATGACGAACAGCAGGCACTTTTCAACTCATTTGAAGGCAAGATTCGTGGAGTTGAAAACAACTATCTTATAGAGGCACAAACGGCAGAGACTGTGGCAAACTCAATGCACGATATGCTCTCATTTTACAATCAATTTTTGTATTATTCAGTTGACAATGGAGTTTTCCAAGACAATTATGGCACAATAGATAGTGGTCTTGACAAGGCAGAGTCAGCAGAAGGGAGAATGAATGACATTCTTGTTCGTGTCAACGAATCTGTTGAAGTTGGAGCGACAAACAATATAAGAACTGCTTGGAGAGATTTTAGATCGGCATTTATTGATTATGTTGATGGCTATGCCAAAGCCTTTGCAGGACTGTCAAATGTTTTTGAATCTTCTTTGGCAAAAGGCCCTGTGCAAAACTCAATGACATATTATGTGCTTGACACAACAAACTATTTGCTTGAAGATATTGTTGAATCATACAGAGAAATTTACAACCTCGAAAGCAACGGAGAGACAAGTGAATATGCTTTCCGTGGCGCACAAAAAGTAAGCAAATTTGCAAACCTTGTCACAACTTATCTTAGCGATATGACACAAATCACAAGATACAACTATTCACAAACTTTGCAAGACCAAATTTCACTTGTAGGCAGATTTGAAGAGGTTTATGGCGAGTCCATTGAAAAGGTTGTTGCATCCATCACAACTGACGGAAACATAGCATATGAGGCAATCTCAGCAGACGAGGGTGGACAAATTTTAAGCGCTGTCAAAAATCTTATTGACGGAGGTGTGAAGGCATGAAGAAGAAATTATTGAAAGGATTGCTTGCAGGAGTCGTGCTTTGCACCAGTATAACATTGTTTGCCTGTGGTGAAGAGGTAAACAATCAAGATGTTGTTTATGACAGGGCTTCTGCCATAGTCACAGAAATGAATGAAGAGCGTGGACTTTTTGAAAGCGGAAGCGTTTACGGCGTGCAATCAAATTATGTCCTTTCTTCTCTCAAAACAGGAAATGACTCTCTTTATAGCGGGCTTTTCATTATTCCAATGAACTATATCGCAAATCATTATCAGTCATTAAGTGAACTTAAAGGCAAGAGCGATCTTTCAAGAGAGGTGCTTGACGATATTGATGCTTTGGTTGACGATTTGACAGAACTTGACAATGCTCTTGACACAGTTAAGGCACAATATGACCGCTTGATGGCTTTCTCATCAAATGATCAAACTCATGACATAATCTATGAAGGCGCATTGCAACTTCTTCGTTATGACACAACTGATATTGTTGGAAAGGCGTATGAAACTGCAATCAACATTGCACAGATTGAAGAGGGGGCTCTTGCAACCTATTCAAGCATGATCACGGCTGACAATTTGACAACCGCTGATACTGCAAAAGTGAGAGATTATCTTTCACTATATATCGGCTATGACTATTACAGCCTTTTGCTTAGAAATTGTCAAAGTTTTGATATGACTGACAATGTTGAATTTTTGGGAAATATTGAAAACAACTTCACATCATTTATGCAAAACATTGTCGCTGTCGGCGAAGATGGACTCAATTCACTTTTCAGTGGAGCAAGTGGCGGAACAGTTATTTACAACAACATCGCAGTGACAGGACTTTTGAGGGCAAATGACAAAATGATTGCAGAGAGGACTTCTCTTTCAACTGCACTTTCAGAGTTTTCATATTATGACAACTATCTTTATCCAAATGCAGGTGAGGAGGGTGAATTTAACAATGTCAATATCAATGAGATAGAAAATTATTTCAATCTGTTTTTGATAGAGCACACAAACTATATTCAATCAGTTATTGTAAAATAAGCGCGAAATATTTCCGCGCTTTCTTTCTAGAAAAGGAGAAAAAATGGACGGCAAAAAAATTGCAGGGCTTTTGTTTCCAGATGTAAATGAGAGCGTTGACGATATTTTTAAGAAATATCCACCACGTCACCTCAAAGAAGGTCAAGTGGTCTCTCGTTTTGCACCAAGCCCAACAGGCTTTATGCACATTGGAAACTTTTTTCAGATGTTTATAAGTTACAACCTATGTCGTGTGACTGACGGCATATTCTTTTTGCGTATTGAGGACACCGATTCCAAAAGAGAGGTCAAAGAGGCAAAGAAGGTCATTTATGATATTCTCAATCGCTATGACATTCACCCAAATGAATATCAAACTTTGGATGGCAAAGATGTTGGAGGTTATGGTCCATATGTGCAAAGTGAGAGAAAAGATATTTACAAAGTCTTTGCAAAAAAACTTGTGGAAGAAGGAAAGGCTTTCCCTTGCTTTTGTCGCAAGACTGAGGGGAAAGACGATGTTTTGAAACTTCGAGAAAACAAGTTCGTTGAAGATGATGAAAAGGAATATGATCCATGCAGGGATCTTTCTTATGAAGAGGTGAAAAAACACATCGACAATGGAGAAAGTTTTGCAATAAGATTGAAGACAAAGAATACTGGCAAAGAGCGTGTCAAATTTTATGACCTTATCAAAGGTGAAATTGAGGCAAAGGCGAACGCCAAAGATTTTGTTCTTCTCAAAAGTGACGGCGTGCCACCATACGCTTTCGCTCACGTTGTCGATGACACACTTATGGGCACAACAATCGTGGTAAGAGGTGAAGAATATATTTCTTCCACACCTATGCACATAGAACTTTTTGAAGCACTTGGACTCAAACCAACACTTTACTGCCATAATCCACTTATTTGCAAGATTGATGAAAACGGAAACAAAAGCAAGTTTTCAAAGCGTTATGCAGACGCAGATATGAGATATTATTCTGAGGAAGGTTATCCAAAGACGGCTGTGCTTGAATATCTTCTCAATATTATCAATTCTGGCTTCGAAATCTGGCGTGCAAAAAATCCGGATGCAAAGTGGCAAGATTTCACTTTCTCAGTGAAAGACATAACCGCCGTTGCACCAGCATTTGACATCGTCAAGTTTAACGATGTTGCAAAAAATATAATTGCAAAGATGAGTGCCGAAGAGGTCTATTCTTCTTGGCTTGACTGGGCAAAGGAATTTGACTCTTCTCTTGCCAAGTGGCTTGAAGCAAACAAAAACTACGCAGTTGGTTTTCTGTCAATTGATAGAGGCGGTGTAAAACCAAGAAAGGATATTTACAAGTGGAGCATGATAAAAAATGAAACATATCCATACATGTTTTCTCGCCCACATTTTGAAGAATTGCTTGCAGAGGACAAAGAAAAGTGCAAGGAGTTTTTGAAAGAGTATGCAAAAGATTTTGTCTTTCCATCAAGCAATGAAGAATGGTTTGCAGGAGTGAAACAAACAGCAGAAAAACTTGGATATGCAATAGACAACAAAGCCTATAAGCAAAATCCAGATGCCTTCAAAGGTAACACTGCCAAAGCGTGCGAGTTTGTCCGCCTTGCTTTGACTGGAAGACGAAATTCACCAAATTTGTTTGAAATCATGAGAGTTTTGGGAGAAAAAGAAACAAAAGGAAGATTGCAAAGCGAGTTGAAATAATGACAAAGAGGTTTTTTGACACTTTCTTGTCACCAATTGGCAGACTGGTGCTTGAAAGTGATGGTAAAAATTTAACTCATATATACTTTGAAGGGCAAATGCAAGATAAGTTTATCATATCAGCCTTGCCAATATTTGTTAAGAGCAAAAAGTGGCTGGAAAAATATTTTGAGGGCAAAAAAGTTGAGGGCAAAGATATCCCAATTTCTTTGCAGGGCAGTGAATTTTGCCAGAAGGTTTGGAAAAAATTACTTGAAATCGGTTATGGAAAAACAATCAGTTACAGCACGCTTGCACAAGAACTTGGGCTTCAAAATCCATACTGTGCAAGGGCAGTAGGCAGGGCAGTAGGACAAAATCCAATTCCAATTATCATACCCTGCCATAGAGTAATTGGAAAAAATGGAAGCCTGACAGGTTACAGTGGTGGACTTGACAAAAAAATATTTTTGCTGTCACTTGAAGGATATAAACAATAACGCCAGACGGCGTTTTTTTGTGGCATTTGACAAAAAGATATAAAGATTGTAAAATAAATTCAAAGTCGGCGTGTTTTTTGGAGGGACAGAGATGATAGAACTTAAAAATATTATGAAAAGTTATGCCGACAAACTTTTGTTCAAAGATGTTAATATTGCAATTTATGATGGAGAAAGAGTTGGTATTGTCGGTGAAAATGGAAGTGGAAAAACAACTTTTATGCGTATTTTGTGTGGAGATGAATTGCCAGATAGTGGGCAGGTGAAAGCAAGTTCAAATGGCAATGGCTATCTCAAGCAAATCACTGCATATGGGATGGAGGATTTTATAAAAATAAGTCAAGAGCCTGAGTTTGCACGAGAATTTCTGACCATCAAAAGCAAACTCCATATAACTGACGATATTGATTTTTCACCTGATAGGCTTGCAAATCTTTCTGGTGGAGAAAAAACAAAACTTATGCTTGCCAGCATTTTGAGTTGCGAACCAGACACTCTTCTTTTGGACGAGCCAACAAATCATCTTGACGCAGATGGAATTGAGTGGCTAATTAAAACAATAAATGAATATGATGGGACTGTCATTGTTATTTCTCACGACAGATATTTTCTAAATAATGTGGCAACTCGAATTATAGAAATTGAAAATGGTAAAGTCAGCGATTATTATGGAAACTATGATGATTATCAAAGAGAAAAAGAGCAAGAGCTTTCACTAATGAAAGAAAAATATCAATCACAAATTGCTCTTGAAAAAAAGATTGACAGACAAATACGCCAACTCAAGGAGTGGTCTTCAAAAGCAGAGAAGTCTTCAAGACGGCAAGGTGGAATGTTGTCTGACAGCAAACTTTGTGGGGCTCAAACAAAGGCTCAGGCAAGTTCTGCAAAACTGGCGTCAATGGCGAAGGCAAAAAAAGCGAAACTTGAACACGCGAAAGAAGATTTTGTTGAAAAACCTTATGAAAGTGGAGAGATCTTTTATAGACTTGAAAGCAAAGCAATAGGAAGCAAAGTGTTGATAAAGGCAGAAGGGCTTTGCAAAAGTTTTGGAGATAGAGTGCTTTTTGAAGATGTCGATTTTCTGATTATGGCAGGTGAAAAAGTGGCTATGCGAGGAGTAAATGGTTGTGGAAAAAGCACTCTTATCAAAATGATAATGGGAGAAGAAGATTTCAAAGGCTTAATTTGGAAAGCGCCATCCTTAAAAATTGCATACTTGACACAAGATGTGCTTGATCTTGATCAAAACAAGACCGTTATGGAAATTTCTCAAAATGGAGATAACGAATATCGCACAAAATTTTTGACCAATCTTGCCAATATGAATATGTCAAGGCAAGTGTTTAATCGAAAAATATCAACTCTTTCAATGGGGGAACGAATGAGGATAAAGATGAACGAACTGATTTTAAGTGACTTCAATTTTCTCATTTTGGACGAGCCGACAAATCATTTGGATCTTCCAAATAGAGTTTTTATGGAGCAGATTTTGAAAGAGTATAAAGGAGGTCTTTTGCTTGTAAGTCACGATAAGACTTTCTGTCAAAACATATGTTCATCATATTTAGACTTTGAAAATAAAAGGATAACAAAAAGAAATATCTAAATGATAAATATCAAAAAAGCACACCTTGAATAGATGTGCTTTTTATTTTTTAGGAGGCTCTTTACTGCCAAACTCTATCAGCGTTAAATTGGTGGAAAGCGAACTGAGAAAGGCTCGCACCAAACATAAGTCCGATTTGTCTATCTTTTTCGATATACACAAGGCCAGACTTGTTGCAAGTGCGACAAGTTCATTACCAGAGATTTCCAGTTTGCTTTTTCCCACAAAAGTATATATGCGAGTATAATAACTTTTGCAATACAAACACGATAAAGATTATCATATTTTTACATTCATTTTTCAAAAAATTTGACAGCACTTTCGAAAATTTGTTAGAATAGATATATCAAAAATGTTTGTAGCAGAGATTGTCTCTGCTTTTTGTTTTGCATGTTTTAAGCAACTGTATAAACGTTTGTGTCCTCTACAATCACTGCATTGTCATTGTCAAGGTCAACAAGTTTAAGTGTAACTGTGAATGTGCCAGCCTCTTTTACAGTCAATTTGATAGGGGTTGTAACGTTGTAATCAGGTGTAAGTTCAAAACCTTCTGCTGGGCCCCAAGTTCCAAGATCTGCGAGATTGAATTGGTGTCCCTCTGTATCGCTTGCGATAATTTCAAGGTCTTCGCTGTTGTCAAGTTCGAGCAAAATTCTGGCGTGTGCATATCCTTCTTCGCCAATTTTGTCAGCCTTCAAAGTGATATTAAAGTTGTAAGTTTCTCCAACATTCAATTCTGATGGCATATCTGTCTCAAAAACATAAGTTGAGTGTGGGTCGCCACAGCCCATAAGCATAAGTCCAGCAAGCAAAACAACAAATGTAAGTGCAATTGCAGTAAGTATTCCTTTTAATGATTTTGAATTTGTTTTCATTTTTATCCTCCTTTTGTGACAAATTCTATCTCTATATAAAGTTTGTGCAAAAAAGGCAAATATATTCGTGTTGAAAAAGAAGATACTTGTAAGATTGAAAAATTGACAATTAAAGCATATTTAGATATAATAATCTTATTGGAGGGAATATGGAATATTTGGGTATTTACGATGAAAATGGCGTGTATATGGGCAAGAAAATCGCCAGAGGGGATAAAAATCTGGCAGAAAATGAATATATAAAACTTGCCGTCGTTTGGCTTAAATGCAAAGGAAAATATCTTATTCAAAAGTCGAGTGCCCAAAAGGGGAGCGATTATGCCGTTAGTGGTGGTCACGTGCCAGATGGGATAACCTCACAAGAGCAGGCAAGCGTGGAATTGGAAGAAGAACTTGGACTTAAAGTGCAAGAAGAAAATTTGACCTTTGTTGGCAATATCAAACTTCCACATTGCATATTTGATGTATATCTCTATCAAGATGACAATCTTGACAAAGCAAAATTTACTTTGCAAGAAGAAGAGGTTGAGTCTGCCGAATGGTATAGCGAAAAAGAAATAGAAGAGTTGATAGACAAAGGCGTGTTTAGAAATTCATCACGTCTTCAATATGAAAAGTTTTTCAAACCATTAGAAAAGAAATCAGACGATCAAGAAAGATTATGAAAAAAATTGATAAAAGAGATCTTTGGAAATAAGAGTGCAAACAAAATATAATAATTGTTTGACAGTATGTATATATTTATTGTATGATTTATTCATAAGGAGGAGGGATTATGAAAGGAAAGACGAGAGTGTGATTGCTTATTGGCTTGATTTTGAGCACAATTTGCTACGCTCTTTATACTGTGGTTTCACTCATTGGTATGTTTGGAATCTTTGGTATACTGACTTCTGGCGATGCAATTTTGAATATGGCAGGTTTTATCTATTTGGGCATTATGCTTCTTGTTTTCATCTTCTGTTTGCTTGGACTTATTTTCTCTGGCATCAGTTTCACACGTGTGGGAATGGCACCAGAAAAGTTTGCTGAAAAGAAAGGTATGCCAAAAACTGTCATTGTCTTCAATTTCATCATTGCAGTGTTGCTTCTTATTGGAGTCATCCAAGAAGTAAACGTATTGTCAATCATTGTGCTTCTCGCATTGATTGCAAGTGCAATATTGATGATAGTTGACATCAAGAAAAACAAAAAACTGCTTGCAAATGCCACTCAACCTGAGCCAAAAGTTGAAGAAGGGCAAAAAGAAGCAGAAGTTTCAGAAACAACTGAGGAAAAATAAAAGCAGTCGATTGACTGTTTTTTATATTAAGACTGATTTTATATGAAAGGAATAAAATTATGAAATTATACCATGTTTCACATACACCAAACTTAAAAATGCTAGATACTAGCGGTTATGGAACAAGAATATAAGAATAAATGATTTTCTTAAAATGGAGGAAATAATGAAATTGAGTTCTGCGGTTGCGATGAGAGTGAGCAATTTGTTGAGTGAGCGGAATATGTCTCAATATAGATTGGAAAAAGGGTTCAATTTAACAATCGCTCAATTTTTTGATGATCCCATTTTTGAAAGAGAAGATTTGGAAATTTATTAAAAAAATCAGTGTTTCTGTGAGCACTGATTTTTTTTGCAACACAATTTCTTGAAAAAAGATTTTATTTGAGAGTATTTTTTGCTGTAAATTTATAGAGCCTTACAAATTTATCTTGATGTTTCATTTTTGGCTCGATCATTTCAACAAATTCCCAGCCAAACTTTTCATACATTCCGTTTACACTTGTGTAAAGATATAGGTGGTTGATTTTCAACTTTTTCAAGACATTTGGCACATGTTTCAATAATGCACTGGCAACTCCTTGTTTTCGAAATTTTTTTACAACAAACAAGTTGATCAGCCATGGATAAATATCAGGTCTTGCCTCCATGTCATGAAGATCAATTTGATGATATCCAGCAAGTTCTCCATCCACAAGAGCAATATATGTCAAAGGAATTCGATCTTTCATTATAGAATGTCGAATATTGCTTTCAACACAATCATATCGAAGTCCATCTTTTTTACCCCAAGTTTTGTATTGCCATTTTATTATTTGAGGCAGATAAGGACTGTTTGGATCAGTTAATTGGCAAATTTTAATTTCCATATTCTCAGTATAGCAAAAAAACAAAGTTATTCAAACTATATTTCAAAGCCGTTTTTAGTATTTTTTATTTTTATAACAACGTTTTGAAAATTTCAAACACTTTTAGGTCATCGGTATATTCTGGGTGTCATTGGACGCCAAATATCTTTTTGCTCTCATGCTGTATGCCTTCAATGACTCCATCCTTTGTTTGGACAATCACTTGCAAGTGGTTGCCTAATTTTTCTATACACTGATGATGCTTTGAATTTGTCATGTGAGATGCACCATAATAGTAAAAGATTATGCAAAATCATATTTTTATGATATAATTTTTGTAAGGAGATGAAATTGGTGAAAAAAAATAACCTTGGAACAAACTGAAACATTTAACAACAGTGACCTGTGCATTGCAACAGAATATGACTTTAAGGATAAAGACATTGATATTTCAACAGCGGTAATCAAAGGCAGATATCCAGACGAAGGATATTGCGTCAACACCGAAGTGAAAGAAATGATTTACGTAATTTCGGGGGGGGGCAATCTTCACTGAAAACGGAACTGTATCATTTGCTTGGACAGCCGAGCAACATAAGTTTGTAAAATAATAGACAAAAGTTTTATCGAAGAAAAGGTAGGGGCAAAAAAATGAAAGTTATAGTTTTTTATGGGACTGAATGTGATGACAAAACGGCCTGGATACCGTGGCTTAAAGAACAATTAACAAAGCGGGAGGGGGTAGAATGTATCATTCCTGATTTGCCAACGCCTGAAAATCAAACATATAAATCTTGGGAAGAAATAACAAAAAGTGTAGATATAAACAAAGATGACGTAATCGTTGCTTGGTCAACTGGGGCTATTTTTTCTGTGAGATATTTGTATGAAAATAATATTAAAGTAAAAAAATTGATTTTAATAAGCGGGTTCAATAACTATATCGGCAATGTTCCTTTTATTGACAACATAAACAAAAACTTTTTTATGAAAGATGTAAAAGTTGTTCAAAATATTGCAGATGAAATAGTTTGTATAAAAAGTGATAACGATCCTTTCATATCTCAACAAGCATTAAAAAATTTTGCAAAAGATCTCAATGCTAAAACAATAAATATTTTAGGCGGTGGACATTTTAACAGCAAAGCTGGTTACAATAAATTCCCTGAACTTTTATCTCAAATAAAAGACTTTTAGACGTAAAAAATTTGAGTAAGACTTATTTCTACATTTATATTTTTTTGGAGTTGATTATGGAATATAGAGATTTGTATGATGAAAATAAAAACTTAACAGGTTTGACTATAAAAAAAGACTATCCAGTGCCTAATGGATATTACTATATAACAGTCATGGTTTTCATTGAAAACTCCCAAAATGAAGTGCTTTTACAAGAACGATCCAAAGAAAAAGGAGGGGCATGGGCAACCACAGGGGGACATCCAAAAGCAGGCGAGTCTAGTTTGGAAGGCATGAAAACGGAAATAAAGGAAGAATTGGGCGTTGACGTGGATCTGAAAGAACTTGTTATATTCAAAACAATAAAAACGGAAGATGATTTTGTCGATCTTTATTATTTGAGGAAAGATATAAACTTGATTGATATAAAAATTCAAGCAGAAGAAGTCCAAAATGTCAACTGGTTTACAAAAACACAGATTGAAGATATGATAAAGTCTGGAAAGTTTTTCAAGTGGCACGTGGATGCTTATAGAGACTTTTTGGAATATAGAATGAATCAGATGGAAAAATAAATATCTTTTATAGTTTTGAAAAATAAAAAAATATAAAGTGTTGGTTTGAAAAAAGATTAAACGTCAAAAAAAATCACTTAGGAGGAAAGTTATGGCAAGAGATGTTAAATTTTGGAAAGAAGATGGCTCTTTCAAACTGAGAGTTTGTGGAGTTGTTCAAGTTGGAGATAAAATTTTAATCGATAATTGCGATAATGCACCATTTTGGGGATACCCAGGTGGTCATGTTGAACTGGGAGAAAGCACGCGAGAAGCAGTGGTTCGTGAAGTAAAGGAAGAAATAGGGGTTGATGCAGAGATAATAAAAAATTTGGCGTCAATACAATTGTTCTTTACTCGTGAAGACGGCAAGCCTTTCCATGAAATAGGATTCTACTATTTGATGAAAGCAAACATAGAGCCAAAAAATTTAACTATTGAGGAAAATGATAAGGGAAAATTGAGAAAACACCAATTTAGATGGGTGACAAAAGAGGAGTTGAAAAACCTTGATGTCAGACCAACCGAACTGAAAAAGGTTATTCTCAATGATTTAGAAAATCAAGAAATTATTTCATATGTCACAAAGTAGAAATCTAAGTGTAGGCAAATATAGTAGGATGGGAGAATGAGACAAAAGTTTATTGATAAAATTTATATGAGAGAAGTTTTGGATAAAGAATGGTACCTTGAAAAAGATGAGAAATTAAATGGTTATATTGCCCTAAAATATGTTAAAGAAATTTCTAAACCTTTAACAGCATTTTGTAATGGGAAAAAATATATAGGCTTAGACAAAGGCTATTCTATTCTTGAATATGTTCCATTTGATAGAAAATATAATTGTAGAGTTTTTTTTGATGTTAACAATAGACCATTATGTTTTTATTTTGATATAAATAATGGCTCCGGAATTGAAAATGGTATTCCTTGGTATAATGATTTATACCTAGATGTTACTATGGAATGTCCTTCTATTACTGAAAGTGGTTACTATATTCGCCTTGATGATGAAATTGAATTTAAGAAGGCAAAGAAAGAAGGCAAAATTGATGAAGATACATACAACAATGGTTACAAAGTTGCAATAGATTTAATGCAAGAACTTAGAGAACAAAAAAATGATATAGTTAACAGATGTCAATTTGATTTGTTTAGAATTAAGACTTTATTGAACTTGTAAAGGATAAAACAAGGAAGTTTGCAACATTATCAATAATGCAAAAGTTATAAAATAAAAACCTACGATTGCACTGTTTTGTCTTTTTACAAAAAAAACACTCCAAGGGCTTTGGGGTGTTATTTTTTTCTGAATTTGTAATACATGAACAATATTGCATAACTCATTATAGAAATCAAAAATGTGATTCTTATTGCATTTTCAGTTTCTTGCAAAATAGTATATGAAAGCAATGGTATCAGCATTGTTGCCACGCCTTCTATAAATCTTTCAAATGCGACGTAAGAAGTTTGGTAATTGTCTTTTGCACTTTCATATATTGCAATATGATCGTACATTTCATAAGCGGCATTGCCAAAGCCTATTAAAATATAAATTAAAGGCAACAAATATATTAACATGCTATTTTCAAATGTTAGCAGAACGGTAAAGGCAATTACAAACAGCACGCTCATTGGCAAAATAATTTTTGTCCAATCTCGATTTTTTGATTGGCTTGCCCAAAACTTGCTTGAAAAGGCCTCTGCCAAACTGATTAAGATATTTAATATGCTGTAATACAAATATCCAACATTCAAATACCGTAGTAGGAAGACATTAAGATACATTGTGCCGATCGCATACGCAAATCTATTTATTCCGCCTGTTATAAGCACGCTTCTAAAATTTTTATCTCTCGCAGGTATAACTATATTATCTTTTAGAGTGATTTTTTCTTGAATAACCTCTGGCTTAAATGTTTTTACTCGTATGGAAATATCAGTAAAGGCAATGATAAATATAATAGCAAACAATATTAAAAAGCCATACAATTCATATCCAGAAGCCGTAAATTTATCTAGAATGACTCCCATTATTAAAGTAAATGCCAACACGGCTGTGTTATTCAAAAAATGTCGAGTCCAGGCAAAATTTGTCCTATCTTCATTTTTTATTAAAGTCATGCACCAATTTATAAGTGCGCTATTCACCAGTTTGCCTGCAAGAGAACCAATTGTTGCTAGCACAAAAAACAAGGCTGTCACGAGTCCCATGTTGCTTGATATAAAGGGAATAAATACCAAACTGAAATATGAAATTCTATATACAGAATAGATTGAGAGTACTATCTTTTTTGATTGTCCAATTTTGGAATATAAAGGGGCTGCGAATATTTGAATAACATTTGCTATAGTGTCCAAAATTGCGTAAATTCCCAAAGCGAAGTCAGACAAGCCCAAATAAATTGCAAAAGCAGAAATAAAAGCAGTGCTTGCTATTTTGTTGTTAGCAGTATCCAGCACTGATGAAGTTAAATATTTATTATATTCTCTTTTGTAATTCATATATATTTTTGCAAACCTACCACATAAAACTTTTGTTTGCCTATGTGGGAATCTAAAATCAAGTATAATCGGCAAAACTGTAAATGTCAACTTGTTCAGACGAAAAGGATATATCAATAACAGTAATTTTTTAAGTTAAAAAAATATTAGGTATAAACTTGTGGAAAAGTGATACAAATAGGGCTTTGTTGTGTTATAATATTCATATACTGGAGAAGTGGTTATGTTTGAAATTGGAATAAACTCAAATAACGAATGTGGAAGTAGTATTTCTGAAAATCACAAATTTCCATCACTTCGTTCTTATAGTAAAATTTTAATTACAATGGCTTTGTTATTGCAATGAAAGAAAAAATCAATG
>CAMMTJ010000012.1 GCA_946499835.1 uncultured Bacillota bacterium
AGCAAAGGACTGAAAATCCTTGTGTCGGTGGTTCGATTCCACCTTAGGGCACCAAGTGGCATAAGGTGAGAACCACCGCAAATCTCTTGCTTTGTCGGTGGTTCGATTCCACCTTAGGGCACCAAGTGGCATAAGGTGAGAACCACCGCAAATCTCTTGCTTTGTCGGTGGTTCAGACTTAGACCTTATGGCACAAAAACAAGGTGACAAAAAGTCACAAAATATGCTGGTGTGGCTCAATGGTAGAGCAGCTGACTTGTAATCAGCAGGTTGAAGGTTCGATTCCTTTCACCAGCTCCATTTTTTTGAGGGTAGGTTGCAGAGCGGCCAAATGCAACGGACTGTAAATCCGTCGGTTTCACCTTCGATGGTTCGAATCCATCCCTGCCCACCAAAAAAAGAAACACCACCCAGAAAGTGGTGTTTTTTTTACTTTAATTTTGTCGAATTCTGACTTATTTTGTCTTTTTCATAAATAATTCTAAAAATTACTTGATTTATTTTATATATTTTGTAATAATGTGATTGTAACTTATAACATACCAAATAAATTTAGGTTACTAAAACAAGGGATTGCTCTGAAAAAAGAGTCCCGCAAAGCTCTAAGCTCGCTCTTTTATTAGAGTGGGCTTATCTTTTTTACATAGGAGGGAATGTATGAATTATCGTTTAGGTCTGGATATTGGAATTGCTTCTGTTGGTTGGTGTGTGATGGAACATAATTTGCAAGGAAATCCTTGTCGTATTGTGGATCTCGGAGTGTTTAAGTTTAAGCCAGCAGAAAAGCCTAAGACAGGGGAGTCACCATCTGTTGATAGGCGAAATGCTAGAGGAGTTCGTCGGAATATCCGCAGAAGAAGACAAAGACTTGATAAAGTTAAAAGTCTGTTGGAGGTCAAATTGTTGCAAGGGAAGCCTATTGATTTTGCTCCTTGCGATTTGTATGATTTAAGATGCCGTGCATTGGATGAGAAATTGTCTGACAATGAACTTGCACGAGTTTTGTATTCTATGGCAAAGCATAGAGGATTTCAGTCCAACCGAAAAAGTGAACTTGAAGACAAAAGCAATAGCAAACTTGTTGCTCAGTTGAAAGAAAATAGTCAAGAAGCATCAGAGTATAGAACTATTGGTGAAATGTATATCAAGGACAACAAATTTTTTGAAGTTAGATCGAAAATTGTTGGTGGAGAAGAAATTGCGTATAAAGTTTATCATATAAGAAATAAAGGTGAAGAAAGTGAGCGAGGTGTGAAAACTTTTTTGCGCAATGACATTTTGTCCGAGATAGATTTGATTTTGCAAAAACAAGCGAAATTTAATAAAAAAATAGACAATGATTTGATAGAAGAATATAAAAGGATTTTTTCCTATCAAAAGTCTTATGACGAAGGTCCAGATTTTCCTAGTCCGTATAGAGTAGAGTTTAATGTGGGCAGTTGTTCCTTTTTCAAGGATCAAAAAAGAATGCAAAAAGCAAGTTTTACTTTTGAATATTTTTCATCTCTTTGTGACATCAATCACTTGCGTTTATTACAAAATGGACAAGAGGGGCAGTTGAATGACGAAGAAAGAAAAATTGTGATTGATTATATGTTGAAAAACAAAGAGTTGAAATATGGGAAATTAAGAAAAATACTGTCTTTGTCTGATGATGTCATTTTCCGTGGCAAAAGTAATTGCAATAAAGATGCAAATGTCTTTGTCAAAATGCCTGCAACATATCAAATTGCCCATGTGCTTGGAATTGAAAATTGGAAAGAAAATCAAGAGGTTATAAATCAAGTTGGATATATTTTGACAATGTTCAAATCGGACGAACGAAGAAAAAAGGAATTTAAGAAAAATAAATTCTTTGAAAATTTATCAACAGAAAAAATTGAAAATCTTATAAAACTTGATTTTTCAAAATTTGGGCATATATCACAAAAAGCACTTGATCTTATTATTCCGGGACTGGAAGAAGGACTTGATTATCAAAAGGCATATGTCAAGGCTGGATTATCACTTCCTCAATTTGAAAAGAATAGAAAACTTATTTATGCAAACATTCCTGAAATTCAAGATATTACAAGCCCAGTTGTAAAAAGGGCAGTATCACAAACTATCAAACAAGTCAATGCAATAATTGATAAATATGGTTCACCTTCTGCAATTTTTATTGAACTTGCAAGGGAAGTTAGCAAGGATTTTGCTGAGAGGAAAAAACTTGAAAAACAGATGCAAGAAAATTCTCAAAATAATGAGAATATTAAAAAGCAATTGCAGGAAATGGGAATTTCCAATCCAAAAGGAGAAGATATACTCAAATTTCGTTTGTATGAACAGCAACATGGACAATGTTTGTATAGCGGAGTATCGTTTGATAAAAAATTTGGCTCAATGAAAGCAATTTTCTTCGACAATACAACACAAATTGACCATATTATTCCTTTTAGTAGGTGCTACGACAATTCTTTTTCAAACAAAGTGCTTGTTGTTGCTGATGAAAATCAAAGGAAGGGTGACAGAACACCTTATGAATATTTTGGACATGATCAAGAAAAATGGAACTCTTTTGTTGCAAGGGCAAGTGCATTTTATGGCACATCAAAGAAATTTTCAAATTGCGTGATCGAAAATTTGTCTGAAGAGAAGGAAAAAGAATTAAATAGCAGAGCAATGAATGATACAAAATATATTGCAAGATTTATGCATAATCTATTTCTTAATCACCTGCAATTTGCATCAAGTCCTCTTGAAAAAAGACCCGTTCGTGCAGTAAATGGTGCTATGACTGGCTTTATGCGTAATGTTTGGGGGATTGAAAAAGTTCGTTTTGCTGATGATTTGCATCATGCAAAAGACGCTGCCGTTATTGCATGTATTGATCAAAAGATCATACAACGTGTAACAAGATATTTGCAGTTGCATAGATACAACAAAAGAATTATTGATCTGGAAACTGGTGAAATTATCAAACTTGAAGATAAAGTGAAAGATGATCAAAAATTGAAATTGCCATATCCTGAATTTAGAGAAGAACTGCTTTTGCGTTTGTCTGCAGATGTTGAAGATCGGAAAAATGAACTTTTGAAATTGGGTTATGATATAGAAGAACTCGACAACGTGAAAAAAGTCAATGTATGCCGTATGGTTAATCACAAAGTGAAAGGTGCAATTCATGAATATACTGTGAGAAGTAAAGGTGAAATTAAAAATAGCAAACTTATCGTATATTCAAAAACACCTATAACCCAATTGAAGCTAGATTCAAATGGACAAATTAAGGACTACCCAAAAGCACTTAGAGAAAGTGATCCAAAACTATATGAAGTGCTTAGAGATAGACTGATAGAGTTTAATGGAGATGGGAAAAAGGCTTTTGAAAAGCCAATTTATAAACCTTCAAAGACAGGGTTAAATCAAAATCAAATTAAAAAAGTTAAACTGGAAAAAGTTATATCAGATCCTATTGAAATAAATGGCGGTGTGACCGAAAATGCATCTATGATACGAATTGATGTATTTGAAAAGAAAGGCAAATTCTATTTTATTCCTGTTTATGTTGCCGATTATTACAAGAAAAAATTGCCAAACAGAATTTGCAAACAAACTGGAGAATGGCCAGAACTTGATGATAGTTACAATTTCAAATTCAGTTTGTTCCAAAATGATGTGGTGAAGATAAAATTCAAAGACAATTTGGAAATGTATCCTTGTGATAAAAAAGCTGAAAAGAAAAAAGTTGTGGTAAATGACGAATATTTTTATTATGTTGCAGCAAATAGAGCAACTGCAAGTATTGCTTTGGAAACTATTTCTGGCTCTTTTGGTAAAGATGGTATTGGCATTCAAAAAGCGTTAATTTTCGAAAAATATGAAATTGACAGGCTTGGGAATTTAAGAAAAGTGAAATTTCAACCAAGAAAGGAATTTGAATAATGGGGTTTATAAATTTAATAGTGCAAAATGAAGCGAAAGTGACAGTTGACAAAAATCAGATTGTTCTTGAAAATGATATCAATAAAGAATCTTTTCCACTTGAAGATGTCAATTCAATTTTGTTTGAAAATTTAAGAACGAATATAAGCACATATACTATCAGTAGGTTTGCAGAATATGGCATAATTGTTTATTTTTGTAATGACAAACACTTGCCAAACGCATATTTGTTGCCATTTAATTCTCACTATAACCAGCTTAAAATTTATAACATACAGGCAAATGTGAAATTGCCTTTCAAAAAACAACTGTGGAAGTCAATTGTTGAAAGAAAAATTCAAAATCAAGACAGGTGTTTGCAACTATGTGGCAAAAGTTCTGTTTTGCTCGATTATTCAAAAAATGTTCTTTCTCATGACAAAACAAATATGGAGGCAGTTGCTGCAAGCAAATATTTTAGAACACTTTTTGATAAAAACTTTTCAAGAGAGACAGACAACAATATAAATTCTGCACTTAATTATGGCTATGCGATATTGAGGGGATGCGTTGCGAGAAGCATTGTGTCGCATGGACTTGTTCCATTTTTGGCACTTAAACATCACAATCAATTCAATACATTTAATCTAGCCGATGATCTTTTGGAAGTTTTTCGTCCTTTTGTTGATTTACATGTATATCAAAATCGAGATCTTAAATTTTCTACTGAATTTAAGCGACTGATTGGCCAGTTATTGAGTTATGATTGCAAAGTTGGAAGGAGTTATTATTCATTATCTTATGCAATTGAACTATATGTCCAGTCATATGTGGATTCAATTTCCAGTGGTGAAAATAAGTTGAAATTTCCAGAAATTATAGAGTTGAGATTACATGAATATGAGTGAGAAGTTTATGCGATTGATGGTATTTTTTGATTTGCCAGTAAAAACAAAAGAAGAAAGGCGACAGGCGACTCAATTTAGAAACTTTTTGTTACAAGATGGATATTATATGTTGCAATATTCGTTGTATGCAAGAATTTGCAATACCGTTGAAAATGCAAAACTTCATGAAGAACGGCTGAAATATCATTTGCCTTACAAGGGTTCTGTCCGGAGTTTGATAATAACTGAAAAACAATATTCTTCTATTTCTATTTTGTTAGGACAAAAGAAGAAAAAAGATAAGAAAATAACAGAAGGACAATTATCATTTTTTTGAAAAATGGATTTTTTATGATGAAAAAAGCAACAACACTTTTATTTTAAGCAAAAATATATATAACAAAAAAACTTGGAATCGCCCTATAACAAAGGCATTCCAAGTCTTTTTTTTTAGTTTCCTATTATAACATACCAAATAAATTTAGGGAACTAAAATAGTTCGTTTATGCGGTTCAAAAACTCATAAATTATAACATACCAAATAAATTTAGGGAACTAAAATATTAAAAGACCTGTTGAAATGAATACGATTATTATAACATACCAAATAAATTTAGGGAACTAAAATTGTCAAAACAATAGCGGTGGTTATAATATAATTATAACATACCAAATAAATTTAGGGAACTAAAATTTTTATCAAATATTAAAAAATAGCAGTTTGATTATAACATACCAAATAAATTTAGGGAACTAAAATGGTTCGCTTGCGTAAACAAAGGCAATCTCAATTATAACATACCAAATAAATTTAGGGAACTAAAATCAATCTTTTTTTCTTTTAAGCACTCTTCACATTATAACATACCAAATAAATTTAGGGAACTAAAATCATACCAAGACTTGAAGCAGACGGCAGATTATTATAACATACCAAATAAATTTAGGGAACTAAAATTGGTAGAGTGTGTCCATTGTTGCAAAGTTTATTATAACATACCAAATAAATTTAGGGAACTAAAATCTGCAACACTATCCATGATTGCGGATAGTGATTATAACATACCAAATAAATTTAGGGAACTAAAATACAAAAATATTTTTATGATAGGAGGGACTAATTATAACATACCAAATAAATTTAGGGAACTAAAATCTTCACCAGCTGATGGAGCTGTATATGTTTATTATAACATACCAAATAAATTTAGGGAACTAAAATAAAGAAAAATGTACATGATGTTTCTGCTTTATTATAACATACCAAATAAATTTAGGGAACTAAAATTGAAATACCTTTCAAGAGTATCAAGTATGCATTATAACATACCAAATAAATTTAGGGAACTAAAATCTTCAACATGGAAATCATACCAAATGACAAAATTATAACATACCAAATAAATTTAGGGAACTAAAATAATTCAACTTTTGACAAGTCAAGGTCTTTTATTATAACATACCAAATAAATTTAGGGAACTAAAATCAAAGTAACAGGACAAATGAGAACAAACGCATTATAACATACCAAATAAATTTAGGGAACTAAAATTTACTTGTTTAATATCATGGTCTTCGCCGGATTATAACATACCAAATAAATTTAGGGAACTAAAATACTTGTTTATGATGACCCTTACAGAAACATATTATAACATACCAAATAAATTTAGGGAACTAAAATTTTTAAAGAGAACAAGGTGAAGAAAAAGGAATTATAACATACCAAATAAATTTAGGGAACTAAAATTGATCAGTTTGCTGATAGTGAAGATTTTCAATTATAACATACCAAATAAAATTAGGGAACTAAAATGATTAAAAATCAACATAACTTGTGCTGGTTATTATAACATATCAAATAAAATTAGGGAAGTAAAACATTAAGTGGTCAAGAAGGTCATAAAAATTTAAGGTATAGGTTGTTTTAATAAAAAGGGAGAAAGTAACAACTTTCTCCAAACCGAACGGCGCAAGGTCGGAACTAAGCCGACAGACTCATTGAGAGTTTTGCTATGTTCTTTAGCATTATATCCAATTTAACACCAAAAGTCAAGGATCATTTTTGATAGCATTTGCAAATCTTTCATTTCCTTTTTTATTTGTCCTTTTTCTTTGAAATTGTATATTTTTTGCGCTCTTTTCTGTGCTAAGATTTTTTACAGAAAAGGAGAAGGGTTATGCATATAAAAAGCAAGGTTTATAAGAATACGCTATATGTGCTTCTTTGTGGCGAACTTGATGAACATTCATCTGTGCATGCACGCAGTGTGATGGATGATCTTTTTGGTGGCAACAATTTCAGTCAAATCATCATTGATTTATCCGAACTTGAATTTATGGATAGCACCGGAATCGGAGTGTTGATAGGGCGTTACAAGAAAATGAAGAGCAAGAATATTCCAATTTTTATTTGCAATCCTTCCTCACATGCCGAAAAGATTTTTAAGATGACAGGGCTGTATGAAATTATGCCAAAAATTGTTTAAGGAGTGAATATGAAAAAGTGTTTTTCAAATAAAATGGAGATGACTTTCTCTGCGCAGTCAGTAAATGAAGGGTTTGCAAGAGTGTGTGTGGCTTCTTTTTGTTTGCAAATGAATCCTTCTCTTGATGAAATATCTGACATTAAAACTGCTGTGAGTGAGGCGGTAACTAATGCTGTTGTGCATGCTTATCCAAACAAAAAGGGAGTGATTAAACTCGCATGTGAAATCTCTGGGAATGATGTGACAATTGAAATAAGCGACACAGGGATTGGTATTGAGGATATAGAAAAGGCGAGAGAGCCATTCTTTACCACAAAGCCTAGTGAAGAACGCAGTGGTATGGGGTTTGCTGTAATGGAAGGCTTTATGGATGAAGTGATAGTGAAAAAAGGCGAAGGAGGAAAAGGAACGACTGTTGTTTTGAAAAAACATATCGAAGAGAGTTGTCAGCAGTTGGTAGGTGAATAATGCTGGATAATGAAAAAACTGTTGAACTTGTTTTGCGTGCGCAGTCTGGCGATCAAGACGCAAAAGAAGTTTTAACGCAAGAAAATTCACCTCTGATAAAAAGCCTGATAAAACGATTCAAGGATAAAGGCGTGGAATATGACGACCTCTTTCAAATTGGATGCATTGGATTTTTGAAGGCAATCAACAATTTTAAGACTGAGTTTGGTGTTAAGTTTTCAACCTATGTTGTCCCTATGGTCATTGGTGAAATCAAAAGGTTTATGCGTGATGATGGTGCCATCAAAGTTTCAAGGGCGCTTAAAAGTTTGAATATTCAGATCAACAGGTTTATTGAGCAGTTCTCTTCCAAAAATCAGTGCAAGCCCACCATTGAAGAAATTGCAAAAAAGTTTCAAGTTGAGGAGCAAGATGTTGTTATGGCAATGGATTCTGCACGAATGCCTATCTCTTTGTATGCGCCACTTGAAGATGAAAGTGGTGATTTGACTGTGATAGATAGGGTGGAGAATGTCGGTGCGAGCGACAATATGCTTGACAATCTGGCATTGAAAGAAATGATAAAAAACTTGCAAGAGAGGGAGAAAAAGATAATTTTGCTCAGATATTATTTTGACAAAACGCAATCAGAAATTGCAAAAGAACTTGGTATTTCTCAGGTTCAAGTTTCTCGTCTTGAAAACAAAATTTTGGAAAATTTTCGAAGTAAGTTGAGTTAAAAAAAAGCGGAGTTGTCCGCTTTTTTATTTTTACATTGTCTTTATAACTCTTTTTTGGCTAGGCTCTGTCTTTTTTACTTCTTGTGTCTTTGAAATGATATGCTCGTTTTCTCTTTTTGATTTTGGAATGCGTCTTACTTTGTGTGCAACATTCTCATCCTTGTTTATTGGTTGTTGAGCTATATTATGAGCCCTTTGTGATTGTTTGTTTTTGCTTTGAAAGTTGTTTTCAGCAGAAGGAGAGTTGTTTTCATTTTGCAATGACACTTCCTTTACCTTTGCTTCATTGTCAAGCGTTTGAATATCGGTGCTTGCAGGCAAAACATTGCCATTTTGCGTTCCTAGATTTTGATTTGGCGCAGGTCTAATAGGTCTGTATGTGTCAATATTACTATACCTTGGAAGATATGTGTCTGTGTTTCTTCCTGGGTTCAAGCCATTATTTCTGTAATAGCCATAGCCGTTATTCCAATAGCCGTTGTTCCAATAACCATTGTTTGTGCTAGCATAGTTGTAGTTTTGATCATAGCCATAGTTTACATTTTGATTTGCAGGTATTTGGTTTTGATATTCAACAGTTTGTGGTTCTGTTGTCGTGCCACCTGGTCTGTATGTGTCAATATTTTTTGCAGTTCCACTTGTTTGTGTGTTTGTTTGAGAGTTCGTATCCTCTTGACGAGCGTTATTGAGCACGCTTTCCACTTGATCTATTGTGCTAAGCACATTTGAAAAGAGGGCGATACGCTCTTGCATAGCATTGTTGAGAGCAGTGTAACCAACATTTAGTTGATCGGCATTTATGTTGTCATAATTTTTATATTTCTTGATAATTTGAGTTGCGTTTTTTATACCAGCAGATTTGTTTGAAATCTCTGTGTTATATTTGCTTAATGCGCTCGTCAATGTTTTGATTGCGTTCTTTTGATTTTTTGTAAGATTGTATTTTTGTCCAAGCGTTGCTTTAAGAGTTGCGCAACTGGCATTTATTTGATTGCGCAAGTTCTCATGTGTGGCAAGGGCGTTTTGAGAATTTTGCATAAGAGTGCTTGTTCTGCCTGCAACATCTGAGTTGTTTGAAGAAAGATAATTGTAACTCATAGGTGTCACATCATAAACCTCGCTGGTTGAAATCGAACTAACAGTATTTTGCATTCTTTCAAGTTGTGAGGACAGGTCAGTGATTGCTTTTGATTGGCTTGAAGAAGAGCATCCCACAAGAGTTAAGCACATAAGCCCACAAACAGTTGACAAGACAAGTTTTTTCATATAACGACCTCCGTTATTGTTAGTTTGTCACCACTGCAAAAAAATATGTAAAACAATTTGTGAAAAATTTATACCAAGCAGAAAGAAAAATTTAGTTTTAAGGAAATATTGTGCTATACTGAAAGTAACTTGGAGGCTGTATGGATAAAGTTGAAAAAGTGTTTAAGTTTTATGAAATGGCTGTAAGATTAAAGCAAGTGATACGAACGGGATGGAAATATTGGGCTGTTGAAAAAGACAGGCTTGAAAGTGTGGCTGAACATGTTTATGGGACCATTATGCTTGCCGTTGCAATTTATGGCAATTTTGGCGATAAACTAAATATTGATATAGAAAAAGTTGCACTTATGCTTGCTTTGCATGAAACAGAGGAAATCTTAATTGGAGATTTGACCTTTTATGACCAAAAATATGACAACAAAAAAGAGGCTGGACGAGATGCAGTCAATGAAATTTTCAAAAATTGCACCACAAAAGAGCCGTTTATTGATTTGATAAAAGAATTTGAAGAACGTCAAACTGAAAATGCAAAATTTGCCTATATGTGCGATAAAATGGAGGCAGTTTTGCAGGCATATTTGTATAGAGAAAATTTTAATACAGAAAAAATTGAAGATAGAATTATTCAACATAAAAAAATAAAAGATATGCAGAAAAAAGGACTCGATAGACCTGAACAATTTTTCCTTGAAGACACGAGGAAATTGTATGAGGAAGATGAGGTTTTTTCTCAAATTGCCTGTTACCTAGAAGGTTTGGAGAAGAATAAGTAAAAGATTAGGTGTTGTTGCAAATAAAAGATGTTTATTTTTTCTATCTTTTGTCAATTATTTTTAAGAGGTAAAAGATGGATAGAAAGAAAAGAGATCAAGCATACAACAAATACGTCAACGCAAAAATACCAAAAACTAGGCCTTGGCCTAGCCTTTTCAATTCATTCTGGGTGGGAGGAGTAATTTGTTGTTTGGGGCAAGGTATAAACGACCTCATACTTTTGTGGTTTCCACAAATGGCAGAGCAGTCAGCTTGGGGTTATACATTGATCGTGCTTATATTCTTTGCGTCATTTTTGACTGGAATTGGCGTATATGACAAGATTGGAAAATTTGCTGGTGGTGGCTCAATTGTGCCTATCACAGGTTTTTCAAACTCTATTTCAAGTGCCGCGTTGGAATTTAAGAACGAGGGCATAATTTATGGTATGTGCGTCAAGATGTTCACCATCGCAGGGCCAGTCATTGTCGTTGGTGTGGTGGCAAGCATAGTTGTTGGAATAATTTATTTGTTTATTTAGGAGGAAAGGCTTTTATGATGAAGGGGCAGACCATTTTTTTTAATAACAAGCCAGTCATAACAGGGGCTTACTCCATTGTCGGTCCAAAAGAAGGCGGAGGAAACTTTGGGGAGTATTTTGATTATGTCATGAAAGATGATCGGTTTGGTGAAGAGACTTATGAAAAGGCAGAAAGAAAAATGATCCATCAAGCCATTTCTGGTGCAATAGAAAAATCAAAGATAAAAGTTGCCGATATTGACCTTATTTTGGCAGGCGACCTGCTCAATCAAATCATTTCTTCATCTTATGCTGCAAGAGATTTTGATGTGGCATTTTTGGGTATCTTTGGGGCTTGTTCCACAATTGCGGAAAGTCTTGCAATGGCAGGCTGTTTGATAAATGGAAAACAATGCAAAAATGTGGTGTGTTCAACTTCTTCACATTTTTCAACTGCCGAGAGGCAATTCCGTTTTCCGCTTGAACTTGGCAACCAGCGTCCTCCCACGTCTCAATGGACTGTGACAGGTGCAGGGGGATTGGTTGTCTCGCAAAAGGGACATGGACCTGTGCTTGCAAGTGCGACTTTTGGCAAGGTCGTTGACTGGGGCATAAAGGATGTCAACAATATGGGTGCGGCAATGGCACCTGCTGCAATGGATACAATGCTTGCACATTTTCGTGATACTGGCAGAAGTCCGGAAGACTATGACCTTATTGTTACAGGTGACCTTGGAAAACTTGGCAGTGAGATACTTATTGACCTTTTGGAAGACAATGGGATAAAACTGGGGTTAAACTATAACGACTGCGGACAGATGTATTTTACAAGAAAGCAAGCCACTCTTTGTGGTGGAAGTGGTTGTGCTTGTTCTGCAACAGTGCTCAATGCCTATATCATCAAAAAACTTATCAAAAAAGAGTATAAAAGAGTGCTTTTTATGCCAACTGGTGCACTTATGAGCACGACAGCCTCTCAACAAGGGGACTCTATTCCTGGGGTGTGTCATGCGATAGTGCTTGAATGTGAGGAGGAGTGATGTATTATCTTTGGGTGTTTTTAATAGGTGGTTTCATTTGTATGCTTGGTCAGGTTTTGATCATCAAGACAAATATAACCTCTGCAAGAATACTTGTCACCTTTGTGCTTATCGGTGTCTTTTTGGAGGCAATTGGCGTTTTTGACTATATCTCAGAGTTTGCCAAAGCGGGGATCAATGTGCCAATTATTGGCTTTGGTGCATCTCTTGCAAAGGGTGCAATCTCAGCGGTGAAATCAAAGGGGCTTATTGGTGTGTTTACCGGCGGATTGGAGGCGACTGCTGGCGGAATAGCGGCGGCAGTTGGCTTTGCGTTTTTGTTTGGTTTGATTTTCAAAGCAAGGACGAAAAAATGATATATTGTTTGTATTATGACAGACATAATACTATATCTTGTGCTAGTATGCAAAATTATAAATTGGCTTCAAGTTTTGTAAGGCAGAAGCATATATAATTATGTGAAAAATTATGCCTGCAAAATTAAAAAGAAAAAAAGACTGTCTCGCAAAGCAAAATTTCGCATTGCACTTGCCTCTATTTTGCTTGTGATCGTGGGTGTCTTTTTTTATTATTTCAAAATTGTTTGTCCGATTATAATCACACTGAGCGAAGAAAAGGTGCGTTCTCTTTCAACGCAAATCATCTCAAACTCTATTGCCGAGGTGCTTACCGAAGAAAATTTTTCTTATGATGACATAGTGACGATTACTTATGACTCAAACAATGACGTAAAGACTATCGAAGTCAACTCGGTCAATGTCAATTTGGTGGCGCGTTATGTCACAACTCTTGTTCAAACAGAAATGAATGACCTAGGAGAAGAGGGAATAGATATTGCACTTGGCACATTTACTGGAATACCTTTTCTTTTTGGGGTTGGGCCTATGATTTCTCTTCAACTTGTGCCAGTCGGAACGGTGACAACTCTTTTTAAGTCTGATTTTTCTACCGCTGGAATCAATCAAACTCTTCATCAGTTGTATTTTGAAATTAAAGCCAATGTAGGTATGGTTTTGCCTGCAATGACAACGAATTTTGAAACATCACTTGATGTAATTTTGTGTGAACAGGTGATTGTTGGCAAAATACCAGAAATTTATCTGCAAGGTCAAATCATATAAAGGTATGCGGAAATGGGGTAGAACAAAGGCTTGCTTTAAGGCAAAACAAAGTTTTCGAGATTTTTATAGAAAACAGCGATAAAATGTCAAAATCCCTCTATTTTCAAGGCAAAAGTCTGTGACAGGAGCAGGCTTTTTTGCATTAAAGTGATATTTTTATAATTTTTATATAATTTTTTGAGTGAAAAAAGAGGATTTTTATAAAATTTATTGTATAATAAGATCAAGTGTGCAAAATTTTCAGAGAGGTTTGATGCAAACAAGAGGATATCCTGTTGATTGGCTTTATCAGTTGAAGCAAAAGAATGACATAGTCTCAATTGTCAGTCGCTATGTTCATTTGGAGAAAAAAGGTAGAAAGTTTTGGGGTTGTTGTCCTTTTCACAACGAAAAGACACCGTCTTTTTCTGTAAGTGAAGAGGAAGGCCTTTTTTATTGCTTTGGTTGCAAGGAAAGCGGAGATGTCATCTCATTCGTTATGAAAATGGAGTCTTGCGACTTCTCTGACGCTGTGAAAATGTTGGCTGATATTGCTCATATGGAAGTCCCAGAATTTGTGGGCGACAAGGATAGTTCCATTGTCAAACAAACAAAGGAAAGACTTCTCAAACTTCTCAATCTGGCGGCAAATCATTATCATGAAAACATTTATCTTGCCGAGGCAAAGCCTGCACAAGACTACATAAAACTTCGAGGCTTCACTCGTCATGAACTGGAAGATTTCAAACTTGGCTATGCGCTTGACTGGACGGAGATGATCACATATCTTAGGAGGGCAGGCTTTACATACAAAGAAATGGTCGATGCAGGGGTTGCTCAACATAAAAATGACAGATATTATGACGTTATGGCAGAAAGACTTGTCTTTCCAATTTACAACTCTTTTGGTGAGTGCCTTGGGTTTAGTGCAAGGGTGCTTGGAAAAACTGATTTTGCAAAATATAAAAATACGGCTGAAACTCAACTCTTTCACAAAGGACGCGTGGTCTTTGCAATCAACCTTGTCAAAAAACTTAAACAAACGTCAGGGCTTGATAAAATTATTATAGTTGAGGGGCAGATAGATGTTATCGCAATGCACAGGGCAGGATTTAAGAATACAGTTGCCTGCATGGGAACGGCACTGACAAGTGAAAATGCCCATGAACTAAAAAAACTCTCATCAAATGTCACCCTTTGTTTTGATGGTGACGAGGCTGGAATCAAAGCGACAATGCGAAGTATCGATATTCTCAAAAATGAAGGCTTTGAAGTCAAGGTTGTCAATTTGCCGGACAAGCATGACCCTGATGAAATCTTAAAAGAAAAGGGCAAAGAATATTTGCAAAATCTTATCGAAAATGCCTTGCCAGTCACCGACTATCTGATTGAGGTTGAAAAGAAAAATTATAACCTTGACAGCCCAGAAGAAAGAGGAAAGTTTGCAAGTGCGGTGCTTGGACACATCCAAAAAATTGAGAGTTTGGCAAAGAGAGAGCCATACCTGAAAAAACTTCGAGACTTGACTGATATTCCAATTGATGTGCTTAGGCGTGACCTTGAACGTAAAGGTCAAGAAAAACAAACGAGTGTGGAGACAAAAAAAGAGGATGAAAATGTTTTAACCTCCCGTGAAAATGGGAATATTAGGGCTGTAAAGTTTGTGCTTAGTTCTCTTATTCATGGAAAGAGTTATGTGGACAAGAATATAGACTACCATGCTCTCATGCCACAGCAAGAAAAAATCATTGAAATGGCTGAGAAAGGAATTGCAGTTTCAAGTTACTATGACTACTTTGACGTTGATAATATGCCACTTTTGAAAGATTGTTTGGTGTTTAATTTTGACGAGTTTGCTTCCAGCAAAGAAAGATATTTTTCAGAATGTGTTTCTCTGCTTGCTGAGGCAAGGCTAAAAGATAAGCAAGCCGAACTGACAAAGCAGTTCTCATCATGCCAAGACAATCAAAAACGTATGGAAATTGTGAAGCAGTTGACCGAGGTGTCAAAACAATTAAGAGAAAAAAGTTTGGAGGAATTTTATGTCAGAAAACAAAATTGAAGCCGAGATGAAAAAACTCACAGACATGGCTTTGAAAAAAGGTTCAGTAAATGAAGAAGATGTTTATTTCAGACTTCTCAAATATGAGATTTCTGCATCTGTCATTCAAAACTTTCTTGCCGACCTTGAAAAGAAGGGTATCAAGATCATAAGACCAATAGGAAGCGAAGAAGATACAAGCGATTCAATGGCTGAACTTCAAAGTTTCTCTTCTGTTGAAGACCCTGTCAAAATGTATCTTAAAGATATCGGCAAAGTTCCACTTTTGTCGCAAGAGGAAGAAATTGAACTTGCAAAGAAGATTTTGGAGGGCAATGAAGAGGCGAAAGCAAAACTTTGCAAAGCGAACCTCCGCCTTGTTGTGTCAATTGCAAAACGCTGGGCAAGCACCAATTCACTTTCATTTCTTGACCTCATTCAAGAAGGGAACATGGGACTTCTCAAAGCAGTTGAGAAGTTTGACTATACAAAAGGTTTCCGCTTTTCAACTTATGCAACTTGGTGGATCAAGCAAGCCATAACAAGAGCCATCGCTGATCAATCAAGGACAATTCGTTTGCCTGTGCATATGGTTGAGACAATCAATCGCTATGGCAGAACGGTGAGACAACTCACTCAAAAACTTTCAAGAGAACCAAGCCTTGAAGAAATTGCAGAGGCTATGGGTATAAGTGAAAGCAAGGTTGTTGAAATTCAAAAGAGTGCACAAGACCCTGTCTCTCTTGAAACTCCTGTGGGTGAGGAAGACGACAGCAAAATGGGAGACTTCATTGTGGACGAATCTGCAAAAAGTCCTATGGAAGTGGCATCACAAAACTTGCTTCGTGAACAACTGCTTGCTGTGATTGACACACTTACTCCAAGAGAGCAACAAGTCATTCGTGAGAGATATGGACTTATGGACGGCAAAGCAAAAACTCTTGAAGAGGTTGGAAAAGAGTTCTCAGTAACGCGTGAGCGTATCAGACAGATTGAAGCCAAAGCGCTCAGAAAACTCAAACATCCAAACAGAAGCAAAAAACTTGTTGATTTTATTGACTAATATTGAAAACAATGCAATAATATTTTTGAATTTATTGCAATGTCAAGAGGAGAAAAATAATGGATATTTCAAAAATGCTTGACTATCAAAAACTTGATAGCGAACTTTTCAAACTTGAAAAAAGCCTTCGTGACAGCCAGCATAAGGCACAAGCAAGCCAGATGCAAGATACTGCCAAAAAGGCACAAGAACGTTCCAGCCAACTTGAAAGCAAGGCGGAGGCTCTTTATGGTGAAATTGACAAGATGAGAAGTCAATATGCAGTTCAGCAAAAAAAGATGGAAGAGATTTTTGCAAAAAATGTTGACAGTCTTTCAAAAGAAGAGGTGGAATCACTTTTGTCAGTTAAAGACAAACTCGCTTCAAACCTTGCCATTTTGGATAAGAATTTGACACGTCTTGCAGAGTCTGTCAATGCAGTGCTTGCTGATTTTAACAAAACTGTCAAAGTTTACAACATGGCAAGAGAAACATATGCCAAAAGCAAAGGTGCGTATGATGCTCAGTTGCAAGAGGTTGAACCAAAACGCAAACAAATCACAGAAAAACTGCAAGAAATTGCAAAAACCATTGATCCAAAACTTATGGAGCAATACACCAAACGCAGAAAAGACAACATTTTTCCTGTTATGGTGCCAGTGAGGGATTCATCCTGTGGTGGCTGTCATATGGAACTTCCTGTTTCAATGATGAACAAACTCAAAGAAGAAGGTGTTCTTTCATGTGAGCATTGCAGAAGGATAATTTATAACGTTTGATACTTACCAAAAGTTTATTATTTGTTGCAAAGAGTGTGTTTTTATGCTATTATAAAAGATAGGGAGGGAGAATATGGAAATCAAATTGTTTTCAGATTTAACAGATAAAGAAGTAAATTATATTGCAGAGAGCAACTATAATTATTGGAAAAAATACAATCCTATCTTGGATTATAAACAATCAACTGGCAATATTATTGCAATGAAGAAAAACAAAGATAAATTGCCAATAGGAATTGCTTTAATCGACAAAAACAAAATAGCCGGTTTTTGCACACTTAGAGAAAACAGATTGAAAAATCATTTGGATATAAATCCATGGCTTTGCAATGTCATGATTTTTGATGAGTTTAAGGGAAAAGGCTATGCAAAGAAGATGATAAATTTTGCTTGCCAAAAATTCAAGGGCTTTGGTTATAATAAAATTTATTCATGGACAGACCAAGTGCCAGAATTTTATAAAAAGTTGGGCTGGACTTATGAAGGAAAAGTAACAAAAAATGAAGGTGGAGAAGGATTGTTGTTCTCAAAAGAAATATAAAGGCATCTATTTTTGAAAACATCTCAAATTTAGATGTTTTTTTATTGTTATTATTTATCGCTTTTTTCTTTTGAAATGTTTGCGTTTTTGCTTGCCAAGTGGGAACCTTTTTCAGTATAATATTTTCGAAAGAATTTGATTATTAGGATTGATACATGATTTTTAGGAAATTTTTTAACAAAGACGCTGACAAAGTCAATCTTTTTGCTGAAAAATTCAACCTATCTCCTCGTATTATGGAACTTGTTTTGTCTCGTGGCATCAGCACCGAGGAAGAGGTTGAAGAATTTTTGAATCCAAAAAAATTGGCAGATCCTTTTCTTTTGAAGGGTATGAGAGAACTTTGTGACAGACTTATAATTGCAAAAGAACTGGGAGACCGAGTTCTCATTTTTGGTGACTATGATGTTGATGGTGTGAGTGCAACTGCCATTATGCTCAAACTTCTTGATGAAATTGGCATAAAGGCAAGTTTTTATCTGCCAAACAGATACATTGATGGATATGGACTGACAAATAGTGTGCTTGACAAAATAATTGACAAATATGATCCAAACCTTATCATAACCGTTGACTGCGGTATTTCTTGTCATGATGAAGTTGAATATGCCAAAACAAAAGGGGTGGAAGTGATTGTCACAGACCATCATGACATACCAGAAATTTTGCCAGATACCATTGTTGTCAATGCAAAAATAGAAGGACAAGACTTTCCTTTCCGTGAACTTTGTGGAACTGGTGTCGCTTACAAGATTTGTGAGGCTATGCTTGGAAAGGAAAAGGCAGAAAAGTATCTTCCAATTGCTGCCATTGCAACAATTGTGGACATTGTGCCACTGCTTGGTGAGAACAGGACAATTGTGACAAAAG
The DNA here is from genome assembly GCA_946499835.1 of uncultured Bacillota bacterium. Lineage (GTDB taxonomy): Bacteria > Bacillota > Clostridia > Christensenellales > UBA1242 > Caccovivens. The sequence continues at coordinate 18,420 of CAMMTJ010000012.1, forward strand.
GATTGAAAGTGCTTTCACAATATCTGCCTGTTGGCTTGAAGGCTATGTTCAAAGAATATGACATAAGTTTGCAAAAGCCTTCGTCAACTGATATATCTTTCAAAATTGGGCCAAAACTCAACGCATCAGGACGTATGGGTGATGCTGGCGATTCACTCAAACTATATCTTGAAACAAACCCAGTCAAGATCAAAAAATATATTGAAAAAATCAAAGGTCACAACACAAAAAGACAAGAGATTTGCAACAAAATCACAGAAGAGTGTGAGCGCGCTTTGGCAAAGATGGAACTCAAAAACCAGCGTGTCATTTGTCTTGCCTCAAAAAAATGGGATAAAGGCGTGCTGGGCATAGTTTGTTCAAGGCTTCTTGAAAAATATCACAAGCCAGTGTTTTTGTTTGCACAGGAAGGGGATATTTTGACAGGTTCGGGGCGAAGTATAACCGATATCAACATACACGAACTTCTCTCTTCTCTAAAAGATATTTTGGAAACATATGGCGGACATAGCATGGCGGCAGGGCTGAGTTTGAAAAGAAGCCGTTATGAAGAATTTGTTCAAAAGGTCAACGCTTTTGCCATTGAAAAGGTGAGCGATCAAGTTTTCATGCCGATATCATATTATGACCAAGAAATAACAGAAGAAGAAATCACGCCTGAGTTTGTCAAAGAACTTTCTCTTTTAGAGCCTTGTGGTTGTGAAAATCCAACGCCAAAATTCAAGATAACGACACCTAACCTTGAAATCTTGCCAATGAAGAAATTTCCACAGCATGCTCAAATCAAAATTGGCAAACTGAACCTTGTTTATTTCAATTTCATAAAAAATCTCAAAAAGATAACTTTTTCAAGACAAAAAAGTTTTATCTTTGAGTTTCAATCTTCTTCAATGAAAGGCGTGGTTGATGAGTTTGATGGAGGCAGTTTTATTGCAGAAGATGCTTACAAAAAACTTAACCCACTTGAAATTGATCAGTTTGCGTTGGCAGAGAAAGGAGATGCAAGATATTCACTTTATCCAAAAAACGAACTTCTCTCTTTTGTCGGAGGAACAAGCACAACAGTTTTTGGCACCTGTTTTGTGACTTTCTCATGCTTTGATTATGTTGAGTTTGCAAAGAATTACAACGTTTCAGGAATTTATCATTTTGGAATAAATGATGAGAGCGAAATTGGATATAATTGTCTTCTTATCTCTCCAAAAGGGCTTGATTGGGCAAAGAATTTTTCAAGAATTGTCTTTCTTTCGCCTGTGCTTGATGAGGGATATATAACAGCGTTAAACAAAGTGACAACGGCTGAAATTTTTGTCCCAGTTGACAAAAAAGCAGATTTAAGATCACTCAGCGGTATAGATTTGTCGCGAGAGACATATGGAAGAATTTACAAAGCCTTGCTTTCGGCAAGTGGAAAACATGCTTACAACGAATTTGATTTGTATGACAAGTTGAAGATAGAAAACAGCATATCGTTCACCACATTTTTCTCGGCTATACGCGTGTTTGAAGAACTTGACCTTATAAGAATTGAAGAGAACGGCAAGTTTGTCATTTGGGCAAACAAAAACAAGAAAAATCCGCTTGATAACTCCAAACTATATCAGACACTCAAAACACTTAAAAAGTCACAGGGGAAGTGAAATGGAAAATAAAAATTTGATTGAAAACATCTATCAAAATATTGATGAAAAAATCAAACTCTTGCCAAAAGATAAAAAATTGGTAAGGGATATTTTGTGCGAGCATATGAATCTTGAAAGATGTGATTTTATCATTGATCAGATTCTTGATATGCGTCTTGACAAAAGTTCAGTCATTGCCTTTTTGACTTATCAACTCTATAAGGTTGAGCCAGAACGTGCTGAAAGTTTTTTGCCAAGACTGACAAATGACGAAAAGACGATGTTTGAAACATATAAGCAAATTCGTGATATCAATGATTTGACGCTTAGTGAAAATGCAGAAGATATCAAGAATATGTTTTTGGCGCTCAGCAAAGATATAAGAGTTGTGGTCATCAAACTCTTTGGAATATTATATGACATTTCAATCCTTTCAAACCCACTTTCAGCACAGCAAAAGAAGTTTGTCTCACAGGTGGAGGACATCCATGTGCCTTTGGCTGAAAGATTGGGATTTGACAGACTCAAACTTAATCTTGAAGACAATGTCATAAGGCTTACTCATCCAGATGAATACAATCGTCTTAATCATGAACTTCGCATAAAAAAAGAAGAAAATGAAAGACAACTCGAACTGACAAAATACCGCGTTGAAAACATCCTCAAAGACCTTGGAATAAAAGGTGAAATAAATTATCGACAAAAACATATTTCATCAATCTATCGCAAATTGTATTCCAAAAATTTGCGTCTAAATCAAATTTATGACCTCATGGCTATGCGTGTGATCGTGGACAGCGTTGAAGAGTGTTATGCAGTGCTTGGACGAATCCATGCAATTTATAGACCTATGCCAGGCAGAGTCAAAGACTATATTGCAAACCCAAAGCCAAATGGATATAAGTCTCTTCACACAACTATTATTGTTGAAAATCAGCACCCTATGGAAGTGCAGATAAGAACTCATCAAATGCACAAAGAAAGTGAGTTTGGTGTTTATGCGCACTGGCTTTACAAAGAAAAGAAAACAACAAAGAATGCTCTTGACAGAAAGATAACTTGGTTTCGAGAAATGCTTGAAAACGCGAAAGTCCTTTCTGATGATGAGTTTGTCAAAACGCTTAAAGCAGATCTTTATGATGGGCTTATATTTGTGCAGACACCAAAGGGAAGAGTTATTGAACTTCCAGAAGGAGCAACGGCGATTGATTTTGCTTATGCCATTCACAGCGATATAGGCAACAGTTGTGTCGGCGTCAAAGTCAATTCAAAGATAAAGCCTATCACAACAACGCTTGCAAATGGTGATATAGTTGAAATCTTGACCAATCCTCACAGTAAAGGCCCATCACGTGACTGGCTCAATTATGCAAAGACATCTTCTGCACGAAGCAAGATCAAATCTTTCTTCAAAAAGGAACTCAAAGAAGACAACATCAAACTTGGCAAGTCAATGATGGGACAGGCTATGCAGGAGAAAGATTTCACAAGTGCACAACTGCTCACAGATAAATACACACAAGTCGTGCTTGAAAAACTTTCTATGAAAGATCTAGACGAACTTTATGCTGCCGTAGGCAGTGGAAGTATGGGAGCAGGACAGGCGGTAGGAAGATTTATCAGTCTATGGCAAAAGGATAATGAAATCAAAACATTGCCAAACAGCGTGGTCAATGTCAAGAAGAACAAAGAAGGTGTGCTTATTGACGGAGACAGCGGAATGCTTGTTCGTTATGCCGGATGTTGCAATCCTATTGAGGGAGATGAGATTATAGGCTATATCTCACGCGGTAAGGGCGTGACAATCCATCGCAAAAATTGTCCAAACATCAAATATCTTGAACCAGAAAGGCTAATTAGTGCCAACTGGCAAGAACAGGAGAATGGTGATTATTTTGTCACTCTTAAAGTGATGCTTGACAAACAAGATGATGCCATTGTCAAATTGACATCGGCAATTTCAAGTATGAAGATTGCACTTAAAGGTTTTGAGGCAAAGGATAATGGTGACACATATCTATGCTCACTCGGAATTTCTGTCAAAAACACAAATGAAGTGAACAAGATAATAAACTCTCTCAAAAACATAAACAATGTCTTTGAGGTGGCAAGGAGTGAACGATGGTAAGAGCAATGAGTGAAGAATACGCAAACGACCTTCAAAATCTTGTAAATCTTTTCGGCGTGGATGTGGAAGTTGAACATAGACAGGAAGATGATGGTTTTGGCGTGAGCGATGAGTTTTCAATCAAAGCGGATAACTTTGAAGAGACTTTTAGTCAAAGTTACAACCTTGACGAGAAAGACCCGCTCAAAAGAAAGAGTGTAAAAAAACATAGGGCAAAGAGAGCACTTTATGACAAGTTGTCAAAGAGGTTTGGCATAACTTTGCCATGGGGCTGTCTGACTGGTGTCCGTCCAACAAAACTTGCAAGAGAACTTGTTGAAAACGGACAAGTCAAAGAGTTTCTTGTGCCAGAGGTGCTTGAAAAAGATTATTGCGTGAGCAGAGACAAAGCCAAACTTGTTTCAATGATCCTCAAAAATCAAAAGTGCATAATTCGAAATGACAAACTGGTCGATCTTTATATCAATATACCTGTTTGTCCAACAAGGTGTTTGTATTGCTCATTTATTTCAAGCGAGATTGGGGCAGTTAAGGGACAGATTGACAACTATCTCGAATGTCTTGTAAGAGAACTTGAAGCAGTCAAACAAGTCATCAAAGACAAGACCTATATGGTCAGAACAATTTATATTGGCGGAGGCACTCCATCTGTGCTCAGCGCTGACCAACTTGACTTTCTTTTGAGTGCACTCAATTTTCCTGTTGATGAGTTCACTGTTGAATGTGGCAGACCAGACACCATCACAGAGGACAAACTGGCAGTGCTCAAAAAACATCGCGTTACCAGAATTTCAGTCAACCCACAAACTTTTTGTGAGGCAACATTGAAGCGTATCGGCAGACCTCACAAAAACGCACAAGTTTTAAAAGCCTATCAAATGGCTCTTGAAAAAGGCTTTGTTGTCAATATGGATATAATTGCAGGGCTTCCAGGGGAGAAGTTTGGAATTTTCAAAAGAACGATTGCAACTCTTCTCGACTTATATCCAGAGAATATAACAGTGCACACGTTGTCAGTCAAAAACGGCGCACTTCTCAAAAACTCAGGGACAGTTTTGTCAGAAAAAGATATTGCAAAAATGGTTGATTATGCTGAAAAGACTTTGATTGAAAGAGGATATAAACCATATTATCTTTACAGGCAAAAAAATCAACTGGGAGGGCTTGAAAATGTGGGTTATTTTAGAGATGACCATGTTTGCATATTTAATATTGACAGTATGGAAGAGACGGCATCTGTGATTGCTTGCGGAGCAGGTGCAATGAGCAAACGTGTTTTCAATATGGAAAACCGCATTGAAAGAGAGGCAAACCCAAAATTTCTTGCCGATTATATCGCAAGAATTGATGAGATAATCGCAAAAAAGAAAGATTTTTTTGCATAAAGGACAAAAAATACTTTACATAAATCCTTTTTTGTGCTATTCTTAAACAGTCGATAACCATATGTCGCAGTTGCCCGAGACCTTCAGACGGCAAACTTCGCTTATTGGAGTAAAAATAAAATTGGAGGAAAAAATGGAAAAGAAAGAGATTATTGAAAAGTTCAAACTTTCAGAAAATGACACAGGTTCTGTTCAAGTTCAAGTGGCTCTTCTGACTGAGAGAATCAATCACCTCAACGAACATCTTAAAGATCATCCAAACGACAACCATTCAAGAAGAGGTCTTCTTCAACTTGTTGGTAAGAGAAAGGGCTTTTTGATTTATCTTCGTGATAGAGATATTGAGGCATACAGAAAACTCATCAAAGAATTGAATATTCGTGGGGTTAAATAATTTAAGAGAAAGGGGGATACGGCTTTTGTTATCTCCCTTTTTATAAAATTTTAAGGAGTTTATTATGAAAAATGACGCAAAAATTTATCAAATTGAGATCGGAGGAAAGACTGTAACTTTTGAAACAGGCAGACTTTGCGAGCAAGCAAACGGAAGTTGCCTTGTAAGATGCGGTGAAACAGTTGTTATGGTCAATGTCACAATGTCAGAAGCACCAAGACCTGGCATCGACTTCTTCCCACTTGCTGTTGACTTTGAAGAAAAAATGTATTCTGTCGGAAAAATCCCTGGTGGATTTAAGAAAAGAGAAGGAAAACCTTCTGACAAGGCTATCCTCACTTCAAGACTTATTGACAGACCACTTAGACCTCTTTTCCCAAAAGGTTTTTACAATGATGTTTGTGTTGTGGCAACCGCTCTTTCAGTTGATCCTGATTGTGCGCCAGAACCTCTTGCAATGCTTGGTTCAAGTTTTGCTCTCACAATTTCAGACATTCCTTTCATGGGACCAACAGGTTCTGTTCAAGTAGGTCTTGTTGATGGCAAGTTTGTCATCAATCCAGATCAAGCACAAAGAGAAAAGAGTCTTATGCACCTCACAGTTGCCGGCACAGAAGATGCAGTGCTTATGGTTGAGGCTGGTGCACAAGAAATCCCAGAAGAGAAAATGCTTGACGCAATCATGTTTGCTCATGATGAAATCAAGAAAATTGTCAAATTCCAAAAGAAAGTTAAAGAAGAAATTGGCAAACCAGTTTGTCCTACTATTGAATATTATGTAATTCCAGAGGAAATTGACAAAGAGGTTAGAGCATATGCTTCAACCATGCTTGATCATGCTCTTGACACATTCGACAGACAAGAAAGACAAGAAAGACAAGATGAAGTGGACAAAAATGTTAAAGAACATTTTGCAGAGATTTTCCCAGACTCTGAAAGAGAAATCGGCGATGTGCTCTACAAGATGACAAAAGAGAAAGTTCGCGCAAAGATTTTGGATAAAGGCGTTCGTCCAGACGGTCGTAAACTCACAGAGATTCGTCCTATCTGGTGTGAAACTGGCGTGCTTCCAAGAGTTCATGGCAGTGGTATCTTCACTCGTGGACAAACACAAGTTTTGACATCACTTACCCTTGGCACTGTTTCAGATATGCAAAAACTTGATGGACTTGACGATGAAGAGTTCAACAGATATGTTCATCATTACAATATGCCTCCTTATGCAACAGGTGAGGCAAGAAACCTTAGAAGTCCAGGAAGAAGAGAAATCGGACATGGTGCCCTTGCTGAAAGAGCACTTGAACCAGTTATTCCAAGTGAAGACGAATTCCCTTATGCTCTTAGACTTGTGAGCGAAGTGCTTTCTTCAAATGGTTCATCTTCAATGGCTTCTGTTTGTGGTTCAACTCTTGCTCTTATGGACGGTGGTGTGCCAATCAAAAGACCAGTTGCAGGTATTGCAATGGGACTTATCAAAGATGAAAACTCAAAAAAAGTTGCAGTACTTTCAGATATTCAAGGGCTTGAAGACTTCCTTGGTGATATGGACTTCAAAGTTACCGGAACTGAAAAGGGTGTGACTGCAATTCAAATGGATATCAAAATCAAAGGCATAGACAAGAAAATTCTTTCAACTGCTCTCAAACAAGCAAGAGAAGGCCGTATGGAAATTATGGGCAAACTTCTTGAAGAAATCAAAGAGCCAAGAAAAGAACTTTCAAAATATGCACCAAAGATTATCACTTTCACCATTGACCCAGACAAAATCAAAGACGTTATTGGTTCAGGCGGAAAGACAATCAACAAGATTATCGATGAAACTGGCGTAAAAATTGACATCAATGATGATGGACATGTGTTTATTGCTTCACAAGATATTGATATGGCAGAGAAGGCAAAGAAAATCATTCTTGGTATTGTTGAAGAAGTTGAAGTTGGTGACGTTTATGACGGAAAGGTTGTCAGAATAATGAACTTTGGTGCTTTCGTGGAACTTCCAAACGGCAAAGAAGGTATGGTGCACATTTCAAAACTTTCAAACAAACGTGTTGAAAAGGTTGAAGATGTTGTTAAAATTGGTGACGAGATTGAAGTTGAAGTCATCAAAATTGACGAAAAAGGACGCATCGACCTTAAAAGAAGACTTCCAAAAGAAGAAAAGAAAGAAGAAGAGAAATTGGAAGTAGAAAAATCAAACAAAAAAGCAGAAAAAGAAGCAAAAAAGGCTGAGAAAAAACTTGCAAAACAAGCAAAGAAATCAAAATAACAAAAAATAGAGCACTCTTGATTTGTTGAAAAACAAATTGAGAGTGTTTTTTTATCTATTTTTTTGCTTTTTCATTTGATAAAAATAATTGTTTATGATACAATAAATTTGTCGAAAAGTGTCACAATCGTGGAATATCGACAAAAACAAGGGTGTTGTTTCAGTTGGAATGGAAGATAAATTGAAAAAACTCTTGTTTGCCACCTCATTTTGTTTTATTTTTTGTGGGGTGGGGTGATACACTTGACCTGTAAGACGGCAAGAGGAAAGGTTGTGCAAAAGACAAGCAAAAGGACAAAGTTTTGTCCTTTAACACACCAAATTTTGCAAACAATTTTGAAAAATTTTACAAAAAAAACGGAGGAGGAAAAGGAATGAGCAAAAAGAAAAAGATAATCATATCATTTTTATCCTTTGCCTTTGTGGCACTTCTCTCATGTGGAATTGCTCTCTTGCCAAACTGGAATCCTTCACCAACCACGCCACCCTCAGACATAGGTCAGGAAGAGGGTGGTTTTGAAACAGAAGCAGCCACACAACCGACAAACACTTCTGGCACTTGGATAGACTCAGGCCGTCGTGGCACTTCTTTTGGTGGTGGAAGTGGGACAGAGAGTGACCCATACCTTATTTCAAACGCTCAACAACTTGCATATCTTGCCTATATGGTGAATGCTGGCAATACTTATTCAGGAAAATATTTTGAGCAAACGGCAAATATCGATCTTTCAGCATATTATTGGGAGCCAATAGGGGCTTCATCTCATCTATTTTCAGGAAATTATACGGCTAATCCTTTTGGCGTCATTACAAATCTTTATACAAAGTCAGATTATGACTATGCAGGTTTGTTTGGATATGTTAAAAATGCAACAATTTCAAATGTTGGGATAAGTGGTGGTTATATTGAAGGAGGGGATTATGCAGGTGGACTTGTTGGGGGTGCTGATGGTACAACAACTATAACCAATTGCTATAACACAGGGAATGTAACTAGTACTTCTTCTCTTTCTTCTTATGCAGGTGGAATTGTTGGGCGTACTAATGGTACAACAACTATAATAACCAATTGCTATAACACAGGGAATGTAACTAGTACTTCTTCTAATACTTCTACTTCTTCTGATTATTCTTATGCAGGTGGACTTGTTGGGTATACTTATGGTAAAACAACTATAACCAATTGTTATAACTCAGGTAATGTAACTAGTACTACTGCTAGAGATAACCATTCTTATGCAGGTGGACTTGTTGGGTATGTTAATTATAATGCACGTATAATCATAGAGAATAGTTATAACACAGGCGATGTAAATTCTCCTACTAGGTCTTATGTAGGTGGACTTGTTGGGTATGTTAATGAGGGAACAACTATAACCATAGAGAATAGTTATAACACAGGTAATGTAACTAGTACTAGTACTTATTCTTATTATGCAGGTGGACTTGTTGGGGATGTTAATAGAGGCGATTTAACTATAAGCAACTGTTATAACACAGGTGATGTAACTGGTCTTAGTACTGCTTCTGTTACTTCTTATGTAGGTGGAATTGTTGGGTATGCTTATAGAGGCGATTTAACTATAAGCAACTGTTATAACACAGGCGATGTAAATTCTCCTACTAGGTCTGATGTAGGTGGACTTGTTGGGTATGCTGATGGTAGTAATTCTCTTTCTTCTTGCCACAACATTGGTGATATTTCAGCACCTTCATCGGCGAGGGTAGGGGCAATTGGTGGATATGTTCTTTCTACCACTTTTACAAAGTGCTATTATTATTGTGAAGGTGCAAGTGGTGGTGTAAATGGAAGAGATGTGAGTGGGACGAGTGAGAATGCAAATCTTTTAGGTTCAGATATTATATTTCGCTCGCAGTCAGACTATACTAATACAGCATTATGGACAGAGCCTTTATGGGATTTTGATAATACTTGGATTATAGTTAATGGTAAGAATGAAAATTATCCGGTTTTGAAAGAATTAACTGAATTCACCTTAACTGTCAACCCAAATGGTGGGACATGGAATGATTCGAGTTCATCACAAACTTTCACACAAAAATATAACACAACAAAATCAATACCAAATCCAGATGCAAGAGAAGGGTATACTTTCAAAAATTGGTCATTGTCAGGAGCAGGCTCGCTAAGTGGCACAACTTTCACCTTTGGTGCTGGTGATTGCACACTTACAGCGCAGTGGTCAATCAATAGTTATTCATTGAGTGTTGATCCAAATGGTGGAAGTTGGAATGGGTCGAGCAGTGTTTCATCGGTTAGTCAGAATTATGCTACAACCAAGTCACTGACTGCGCCGTCGAGAACAGGATATTCTCTTGGTGCATGGGTGCTTGATGGCGGAGGAAGCATTTCCACCTTTGGAAAACTACATGATTCATACACAGATCCATTTTTTATGGACAACAATAACTCAACAAGTGAATATAACAATGAATATAATGGCACAGTTACGCATGAATATATTGCTGCCTCAAACACAGACATTGAACTTCCAACAGGTGCAAGAATATTGAGGATAAAAAATACAGGGACTTCAAGCCCAGGGCTTGGAGGCTTTACAAACTTTTTGGAATCATATCCAAATGCAGTATTCTATACAATCATCTATGCTAAGATACCAGTTGGATACAACATAAACTCAGCAGAAAATGCTTATGGTGGTGGAACAAAAACTTGGCTAACTTCACAGGCAGGGACAGGAGATTGGCAGGTATATATTCATAGGTATAATTGTGGTAGTAGTGGATCTTTCAGTTCAGTCAACTTCTTCTATCTTACAGGCACGGCAGGGACGACATCAAACCCAGTTGTGTGGGATGTTGCATACTTTGGGACATATGACGCAACGGGTTTATCGGCGAGTGGGAGCAGTTCAACCACACCGACTTTCACATACCCAGCTTCAAACAGCTCAATTGTTGCATTGTGGAATAGGTCAAGTGTGACAGTAACCATCAATCCAGATGGTGGATCTTACAATGGTTCAAGTTCAAATTCAAGCATAAGTGCAAAATATCGTGACCTTGTCAATCTTGAAGTGCCA
>CAMMTJ010000013.1 GCA_946499835.1 uncultured Bacillota bacterium
CGATGAACCTCCACCAATAGACCAAAATTTGTTCTTTATATATACTTTCATAAATACTCCTTTAAATTATTTTATTTGCAATAAGCCAGCCAGCGAATATAGCAATTCCGATCCAACAAACGATTTTTATCACCAACAACGCTATCCATCTTTTTTTTGCAGTTTTGTCAATTTTATATTCATTATTTATTTCTTCAAAACTATTTTCTGTTTCAAGTTCAACAGCTTTTCCGTTTGATGTTAAGGTGTTAAATCTTATTGTGATATTGTTTTCTTGATTTAATTTAATATTAAATAGACAATTCATTGAAATACATTTTCTATCATATGGTGGATCTAATATTCCAAAAATACTAACAATAAAAGAAATAATTGCATACAACCACCACAATTTAGCTTTTAGTTCCAGGTCTCGAGTAAAAGCTAATTTTATTTCTTCTTTTTCTGTTTCTACAGTTGCTTCATATGATCCAAAATCATTTTTTTTGCATTTAACATATTGATCATCAATGGATATGTTTGGAATCAGTTTTGAATTTATACCTATAAATTTTAATTTAACTGTTTTCATCATACACCTCTCGTTAATACGACAATAATAATTATTAAAACTATAGCAATTACTATTGATGAAATAACTATTCTAGCAACATGTTTAGTTTGTTTGTCTGTAACAAGCAATATTAAAGAAACGATAGAGGTTATAATAGCGATGGCTGCAAAAATAAAGAAATAATTTAAAAAGAAAGTGGAAATCTGCGATGAAACTTCAGCCGCTGACGTTAAAATATCAAAAAAGTTTGGCACATATAAAAAAATGATTCCAAGCGACAATATAATTGCTATTAATCCAAAAATTAAAATAAAAGCTGTTGCGGCAAAAGAAATGACACCGCAAAAACAAAAAACCAAAGAAAGAATAGAAATATTTGAAAATATTTTGCCGATTCTTATTAAAAATTTATGAAAATCTTTTTTTGCAAGTGAGGTAGTATGTGAATTTTGCATATCATCCTCCAAATGTTAATTTTATTCTATAATAATATATCAAAAAAGTCAAACAAATAAGAGTATAAAACATTATTAATAAATTGTTTTTATAACTGTCTAAAAGAAAACTATAAATAAGTGTTTATAAAAAAAGATAATGTTTGCATTATCTTTTTTAACCTGCTTTTGCGAGTTTTCTTTTTCGTCTCCATTCATGATAGACACTCTCAGTTTTGTAATCTTTATCTTTGAGATAGAAAAGTTTTTGAATCAGATAAATCAAATACATCAAAACCAAGAAGATCAAAACAACTAATATTGTATATGTCCAATTTATGGTAAACCAACCATATTTTGCTCGTTCACCAATATACAAAAATTCAAATGGAACCCCGTCTGAGTTGTATATATAGAAATAGTTTATTGAATACCCCAAAACATCATTGAAATATGAATTTAGAATGATTGCAGGAATTAAAAGTAAAACAAGAACCCCAATTCCACTAAGATAGGACTTGAAGTCTATGCGAACAATTTTCAAAAGAACAGCATACAACGCACCTAAAACAATAAAAATGTGTCCCCAAATATACGCTTGTGCACGAATACTTGCCATTGTTGTATAATTCTCCAAACTGTCTGCAAAAACAAGTGAGGCATATGCGGCAATCAAATTTAATGTCCAAGAAATTGAAGTTGCAATCTTGCTTCGAAACACAAGTGATATAAAGACCATAATATTCCCAAAATGGCAAACTTGCAAAGGTATGATTTCTGGATCAAAACCATTATTTACAAAGATGTCAATATTTCTCATAATGAGAATTCCAAGTGAAATACAACCTATCACTACGCCCACTATGTATCTTGTTTTATAACTCGTTTTTCTCAGAGAAAAATAAAGAATTAAAATCGCCACAATCGGTGCTAACATCAAAACAAAATGCCAAATAGACCACATTTCAAATTTCATTTCGCAAACTCCTTGGTATTATTGATATCCCATATTTTTAATATTATTTTATTGTCAATCCACTTTTGAAAAAAATCTGCCAATGTTTACAATGCTATAATAACACACTTTTGCCATATTTGTATTTTTATCAATTTTTCACGCATTTTTCAGTGATAGTTATACTTTTCTTTTTGCAATCTATTTTACATTTGATTCCATATGGAATAATTGTTATTGGTGTTGCATGGCCAAAATTGACATTGTATATTATTGGAAGGTCCGGTCTCTTGGCCTCAAAGCCTATCACATCTTTGTAAATTTGTTTATATTCTTCATAATAATCTGCAAATGCAGGCTTCCCAACTATGATGCCTTTGATTTCTTTGATAATGCCTTGCGCAACAAAACTACGCAAAATTGAAGCAAGCAAGGCAGGGCTCATATTGTTGTCGCTTGTTTCAACAAACAAAATTTTATCTTTCCACTCCTCTGCCTTTGGCCAAACGCTTGTCCCCATAAGGTTTGCCATAACATCTATGCAACCTCCAAGCAATCTGCCTTCAACAGCACTTTTTCCTTGCAAAACCTCAAAGCCTTTTTCCTCTTTGCGCCAAGTCCTATCTTTGCTGACATTATCTTCACCCCACATAACCTTATCTTTTTCAAGGCTGTAAACTTTGCTTGAAGGAAGTCTGTATTCACTCACCCCATCAAACCAGAGTTTGTTTATCGCATCAATGGTGATGTCATTCATAAACAAATATTGAGAAAAGTCTGTCATTATCGCTGGCCCATAAAAAGAATTGATTCCTGCCTTTCTAAGCATAAAATGGACGGCTGTCGTGTCTGAAAATCCACTGAAAATCTTTGGATTTTGTTTCACTACATCAAGATCAAGATATGGCAAAATTCTTATTGCATCATTGCCACCAATAGCACTTATTATCGCCTTGATTTCCTTGTCTTTGAAGGCATCCATAAGATCTTTTGCTCTTGCCTCGGGATGCTCATAGATATATTTTATCCCTTTCAATGCGTTTGGCATGGCAACAAGTTCAAGCCCAAAGAGTTCTTTCATTCTTTTTTTTGCGATTTCAAATTTATGAATTGCCCACTTCTCCCCAAGCATACCAGAAGACAAACTAACCACTGCCACTTTATCGCCTTTTTTGAGTTTTTGACCTTTAAGCATATTCCACTCCTAAAATTTTTTCATCAAAGTTATCATTCTTTCATCACTATATCCATTTTTCTTATAGAACTTCAAACCACGCTCGTTATATCCAAATACGTCCAATTGACAATATTGACAACCAACTTGTTTAAAATACTTTTCCATTTTGTTCAACAACTGATTTCCAATGCCATGCAATCGTTTTGTTTGTGAAACGATAAGTTCTTCAACTAGCCCTTTTTTGGGACAAGAATAAACCAATCTGTCAGCATCGGAATATTGTTCAACCCATCCTGCAACCATGCCATAAACTTGACCATTTTCAACCGCAAGAAAAATCGCACCTTGGTTTTCTTTGCAATTTTGTTGCATATTTTCAAAATATTTGTCGCGATATTCTTTAGAAATAATATTCAAGCCCATCTCGTCTATTTCAATAACAAACTTTTGAAGTTCAACCAAAAGATCCTTCACTTGTTCTTGATATTTCTTTGTATATTTTTCTATTTTCACATTTGCATTATATCACATTCTCGTTTGATGACAAAAAGAAAAACAAAAAAAAGCGTGACAACTCACGCTTTTTTCTTTTTCATCATTCTTTTGAATGTTTTCTCTTCCTGCCTCTTTTTCATTTTGCTCCCCCATCCAAAAAGAAGAACAATTCCAAAGGCGATAAGCATAATGTCAAAGGATGCAAATATGTCCATGATATAATGTTGACGAATGAAAATGGTTGAAAGGATGACCATTATTGCAAGAATAGTCGCAACGAATTTGTAAACTTTGTTTATTCCCTTTCCGCCATGAAAAACAGCCAAGATTGTTGCAAAGGCCATAAAGCAATGTTGTGATGGAAAAACGTTGACTGGGTTTGTTGAGCCCCAAGTCCAAACAACAAGCCAATCTGTAAAAGATTCTGGGGTAAAATCAGGTTTGACAAAATATGTTTGAGCAAAGAGGTAAACAATTCCAGAAACGGCAAAACTGATAATCAGTGTCAAGAATATATCATAAAATGCCTTTTTGTTTTTATAGGCAAGATAAAAGAATGTGATAAGTCCAAGTGGGAAGGTCAGATAATAAAAATAGACAAACCATGGTATAAGAGGGACTTGACTGTCAAGTGGAATTTCTGGATAATTTGAGCCATAATTGCCACCACGAAGATTGTAAATGAGTTGATTGCCAAAATATGTGACCAAAAGCACTGCCACAAAAATGAAAAATGGCAGAATGGCATATGAAATTTGTTTGAAAAATCTTTTTGTCTTGCTTTGTTTTTTCTCTTGCATATTTTCTCCAAGTATTTGCCTATTCATTATACAATAAAAACCTGTCACTTTCAAGCCCTCTTTTCAACTTTGTTATTATTTTTCTTTGTCTTTTTTAAGCAATATGTTATTATTATACATAATGAAGACAAAAGAAAAGGATAAAAAAGGAATAATAAATGCCCTTTCAATGCTTTGGCATTTTATGTCCACAAAAGACAAAGCACAATTTGTTGCCTTGTCCGTTTTATCTATTGTCCCTGCCCTTGTCACAATTTATACTGCCATGATACCTTCAATCTTGGTGGCAAAATTTACAGGGCAATCCTTTCTCATTTTTGGTTTTATAAACTTATACAATCTCGGAAACGGACTTTTCTTTTTTGTTACAATAGGCTCTATCGCAATAATGTGGCTTCTTGGCATGCTTGTTTACCTCGCTCTTGACCGTTTTGCAAGAAAGATGATGTGCACTCTCAATGATCGTGTGGAAGAAGTCCTTCTTTTGGAACGCAAAAATCTCGATTTTGGCATGACAAATGGCGAAGCAAACTATATTGCAAAATGTGCTGTTGACAATATTTATTATATCATCGAACCTTTCTGCTGGACTCTTATAAAATCTTTCTTTTTGGTTGTTTTTATTTTGGTGCAAGTTTTTCTCTTAAATGTTATTGTTGGCATTGCTCTCGTTGGCTCAATGGTTCTTATCTGTCTTACAATATTTCTTCGTGTCCTTTTTCAAAAAAATGTTGTCAAAGATATTGAAAACTCAAATGCAAAGATTGGAAATCACTTTCTTATGACACTCACCAACCTGCCACTAATAACCATGTTCAAATCAAAAAACAAAGAAATGAAAGAACTTGACAAACTCAACTCTTCTTATCTTAGACATAATATAAAGCGTGCAAATATATCTTTTTGGTATTGGATTGCCATGCGTGTCGTCAAATTCTCATGCCTTGCTGGCATTTTGGTGCTTTATTACTTTATTGCCAATTCAACAAATCTTGCCACCGACCTTGTGCTTATTTGCAGTTTGGTGATTGAACTGTATGCCTATGTCGAAGACTGGGGCTTTCAAATAAGCGACATACAGTCGGCAAGCATAAAACTTTGCAATCTTTCCCTTCTCTATCCAGAGAGAAAGGAAATAAAAAGACAGGCACACACTATCAATCAAAAGGTGCAAAATTGTCATATAAAATCAATTAAGGTTGAAAACTATCATGTTCATCTTGGCAATTTTGAAAAAACTTATTCAGCACACTTTCAAAGTGGAAAAGTTTATGTGCTGAGTGGACAAAGTGGAAACGGAAAGACAACTCTTATAAATGCCATGTGTGGACTGCGTGAAATTGAAAGTGGCAATCTTGTCATAAATGGCAAAGAAATTGTCCCTTCTCTTTATGAATATCGTGACAAAATTTGCTATCTTTTCCAAGAGTCCATCCTCTTTGACAGAACAATTGACGACAACCTTGCATATCCTCAAAATGAATTGTCACCTTCTACAAAAACTTTAATTGAAAAATTTGATATTCAAAAATTGTTAAGACGAGAACAGAAAAATCCCTCTCTTTCAAAAACCTTATCTGGTGGTGAGAAAAAGAGAGTGGAATTTATCAGAACTATCAGCAAAGACAAAGACATTTATTTCTTTGACGAACCTACAAACGAACTTGACCCAGACAATGTGCAAAAAGTGGTAAAAGAAATAAAAAATCTTGCACAGCAAGATAAAATTGTAATAGTTATCTCTCATGACAAACGCATGATTGAAAAGGCAGACAAAGTTTTGCAATTATAGACAAGGAAAATGAAAGAAAAGAAGAAAAAATTAGGCTTAAATCAAGCACTCTCAATTCTATGGAAATTTATGACAACAAAAGAAAGGTTTGAATTTGTTGCCATAGCCTTTTTGTCATTTTTTCCTGCTTTAATTTCAATTTATATGGCGATTATACCATCAATCTTTATTGCAAAATTCACAGGAGAAGACTTCTTGATTTTTGGTTTTCTAAACCTCTCCACTCTCAGCGATGTGACTTTTATTTTTGTTGTTTTTGCCATTTTGATTGCAATGTATTCTATCAGTATGATTATTTATCGTGCTGTTGATGTGTTTGCGCGCAAAATGATGTGTATCGCCAACACAAAAGTAGAAGAACTTTTGCTTTTAGAACGCAAAAATCTCGATTTTGGCATGACAAATGGCGAAGCAAACTATATTGCAAAAAATGCTGTTGACAATATCTATCATATCATACAACCTTTGTGCTGGAATTTTTTGAGAGGCTGTTTCTTTATGATATTTGTTATGACACAAATATTTTTGCTAGACATTTATATCGCGCTTATTGAAATTGCCATGGTTGGCGTGGTTGGTCTAACTATTTATTTAAGAACAAAAATTCAAAAAAATATAGTCAAAGATATTGAAAACTCAAATGCAAAGATTGGAAATCATTTTCTTATGACACTTATCAATCTGCCTATGATAACTATATTTAAGTCTAAGAAAAAAGAAATGGAAGAACTTGCCATTCTCAACACCACTTTCAAAAAACACAACATGAAACTTGCAAATTTGACTTTTGTATATTGGGTTGTTTTATGTGCTATAAAATATTTGAGCATTGCAGGAATACTTTTCTTCTATTATGTTATGGCAGAACCTGCCTCACTTGCAACAAATCTTGTCTTGCTTTTCAATTTGACAATAAAAATTTACACCAGTGTTGAAGACTGGGGCTTTCAAATAAGCGACATACAGTCGGCAAGCATCAAACTCTGCAATTTGAAACTCCTTTTCCCTGAAAATAGAGATGTCAAAAAACAACTCTCTTCAATCAATGAAAATATCAAAAATTCAAGGATTTGGTCTATCAAGGTTGACAACTATTATGTTCATCTTGGAAACTTTGAGAAGACTTACAACACCTCATTCCAAAGCGGAAAGATTTATGTTTTGAGTGGACAAAGTGGAAACGGAAAGACAACTCTTATAAATGCCATCTGTGGACTGCGTGAAATTGAAAGTGGCAATCTTGTCATAAATCGCAAAGAAATTGTGCCATCTCTTTATGAATATCGTGATAAGATTTGTTATCTGTTCCAAGAGTCTATTTTGTTTGACAGACCAATTGAGGACAACCTTGCATATCCAGAAGACTATATAAACGAAAAAGTCAACTTGCTGATTGATGAGTTCAATATTAAGAAACTGCTTCTTCGAGATAAAACAACCTCCTCTTTTGCCAAATCTCTTTCTGGTGGAGAGAAAAAACGCGTTGAAATCATAAGAACAATCAGCAAAGACAAAGATATCTACTTCTTTGACGAGCCTACAAACGAACTTGACCCTGCCAATGTTGAAAAAGTGCTGAAAGAGATAAAACAACTTGCTCTTGACAACAAGATTGTGGTTGTTATCTCTCATGACAAACGACTGCTTAACATTGCAGACAAAATTGTGCAATTATAGAAAAAATAACAAGGTGAGAAATCACCTTGTTTTTATTCTATAACAACCTTTCCATCAAGCCAACTTCTAAAAAATCCTTCGAGGTTATAGCCAGTGGCTTTATTGAAAGTGGCGATGAGGTCAGCCGGCGTTGCATTTTGATAAGCAAATTTTTCAAAATAACTTTGCATTGCCCTATTCATCTTTTTTTCGCCTACCATTTCTTGCATTGTTGCAAACATGAGCGCCCCTTTTGTATAGACACATTGAGCATACTCTGGCTGTGTCTCAAATTTGTCAAGTGGTCTTTCAATGCTTGTGTCAACATCACCCAAAACTTGTGAGTAAACTTTGACAAAATATTTGTAACTATTTGTTGCGTTCTCCACCAGTGCGTTATAGTCTAAGCCATAACCACTATTATCCTTAAAAAAGAGCCAAGTTGAAAACTCTGTCAAACTCTCATCTTGCCAAGCATAGTTGTATTCATCATTGCCAACAAGCCCATACCACCACTGATGTGCAATTTCATGCACAATGACATAATCATAGTCATTTTGTTGATTGCAATCATCACTTATAAGCACAAGGTTTGGAAATTCCATTCCACCATAAACAAAATTTGATTTGACAATAGACAAGTTTTGATAGGGATAACTTCCAAACTTTTCACAAAAATATTGAAAGGCTTTCACTGATGTGTCAAGGCAAGAATTGATATTTTGGTCACCTACATAGCCATAATAGGACACCGTCACATCGCCTACCGTCTGACTGACTTTGTCAAACTTTTGAGATAATACAAAAGCAAAATCTCTGACCATATTTGCCTCAATATGTGAGATACACTCTTCCCCTTCCTCTTGATTTGTCACCTTTCCAGTGCTTGCAAGAGAATAAGAAGACGGATAAGTTATCTTAACCTCATAGTTTGCCACATCGCTATAAAATGGGTCACCGTTTGAATGATAAAGATTTTCACTCCAACCTTCGCCCTCCTTATATACACATGCGATTGGATAAAAATTTGCACAATTGACAGTGTTGTCGCCATATCCAAGCCTATGATGAACGTTGGCAAGAGTTACTTCAAAATCAATAGAGAGAGAAAAAATTTCTTCTGGGAAAAGTTCTTCTGGCAAAGTCACAATCAAAATGTTATAATCTTCTCCACCAATTTGAAAGTCAAGGTTACCTTGTGGATAATAAACATTTTTGATGTCAATCTGTCCAAAACTATCTCCATTTGGATAAGCCTCAGTTTTTTCACTTACACTGACAGGTGAAGACTTTGCATCTTGTCTAAAAGCATTTGGATAAAGATGAAACCTGATCTCTTTAAGCGAATTTTCTGAATTATTGACATAATTTATCTGCTCCACAGCAAAAAGGCTTTTGCAATCCTCCGCCATGGCAATGTCAAGAGAATACTCACTGACCTGTTTGACCTCTGTTTCACCGCACCCAACCAAAAACAATGGCAAAAGCAAACAAAAGACTACTGGAAATAATGACAAGGCTAACTTTTTCATGATATATTCTTATGGTCATCTAACACAAAAAATGAATGTGCCTTTGGCAAAATCCTTGTCAAAAGGGCAAGAATGTGATATTATAAAACCATTGGGAGAAAAATAATGAGTTTTTGCAAATATTCAACTGAATTTGTGGCAAGTTCAAAAACTGAGGTGGACAATATTTTTATCAATGACTACCTCCCTTTTGCACCATCTGACTATGTCAAAGTTTACCTTTATGGACTTTACAAATGCAATGATTCCTCTGCATTTGACAACAATCTTGCTTCATTTGCCAGTCACTTGAACATGAGTGAAGATGCCATTATGGAAGCCTTTTCTTATTGGCAAGAAGAAGGTCTTGTGCAAATTCTTTCAACAAGTCCAGTTGAAATAAGATATATCCCACTCAACAATGTGCTCACAAGCAACAAACTTTTCAAGCCTGACAAATACACCACTTTCAATCAACAGGCACAAGAAATTTTTGAAGGCAAACGTGAAATTTCAAAAACTGAGTATGGCGAATACTATGATTTTCTTGAAAGATATCATGTCGAGCCAGAAGCACTTTTGATGATTATGCGTTATTGCGTGGACAGCAAAAAATCAGCAGTTGGATACAATTATATCCTCACAGTCGCAAAAAACTGGGCAAATGAGGGTATCACAACCACACAAGCCGTTGAAGAAAGATTGCAAAACTTTGAACAGAAAGACAGCGACTTGCAACAGGTGATGGATGCGCTTTCAATCAAAAGACTGGCATATGTGGAAGAGCGCGCCCTTTTCAACAAATGGATAAATGATTATGGATTCAATCTTGACGTTGTGCTTCATATTGCAAAAAAACTCAAAAAGAAAGGCAAGGCAAACTTTGAAAGAGTTGATAGTGTGCTGACAAAATATTATGAGATGGGTCTGTTTTCAATAATGGAAATTGAAGACTTTGAAAAAGAAAAGGAAGCACTTTATTCTCTTGCAAAAGAGATTAACAAAACAATTGGTGTTTATTATGAAAGTCTGGATGGAGAGGTTGAAAACTATATCCTCAAATGGCTCAACCTTGGTTTTGATCAAAATGTCCTTCTTGACCTTGCATATTATTGCTTCAAAAAATCTATCAGGACGCTTGAAGGCATGGACAAAACACTTCTCAAATTCCACAAACTCGGCATACTTTCCTCAGATGCGTTGAAAGAATATATGAACGAAGTGCTTGCAACTGATGAGAGCATCAAAAAAATTCTCACATATCTTGGACTTGCACGCAATGTCAACTACATAGACCGCGAAAACTTTAAGACGTGGAAAGAAACTTGGGGCTTTTCTGACGGAGTTATTGTTTACGCTTGCTCTTTGGCAAAAGGTAAGGACTCCCCTTTCAAATATCTTGGCAGAGTCCTTTCCGATTGGCATAATAAAGGCATCAAGACGATTGAAGAAGCAAAAAAGACAAGCCCGATAAATGAAGCAAGCATGGTGGCACGGGAAAACTTTAAGGGCAGAAGTTATTCAAAAGAAGAGATAAATGCCCTGTTTTCATCTATTGACGAAGTTGATGTCTAGGAGGAAAAATGAACAATAAAATTATTGAAGAGGCACTCTTCACAATCAATCAAAGAGGAAATAAGGCTGAAATAGAAGCGGTACAAAACAAAGCAAAGGCTCTTCAAGACAGTACTTTTTCTTCTCTTTACAGCGCTTACACAAGAAAAATGATAGAGGGCGCAAAAAATGGAAAGAAAGAGGATTTATCCGCCGAAAAACAAGCGTTTGAAAAAAGACTTGATCAATTAAAAATAGGCTCTATCCTTCCAAAATACTCTTGCCCAATTTGTGAAGATCAAGGCTACAAAGACGGACATATGTGCAACTGCCTCAAAAATGAAATCAACAAGATTTTGGTCAGAGAAAGTGGTTTTGGCGCTTTGGAAGACTTTGCAAAAACAAAATTTGATATTTTCAAAAACGCTGAGTATATGAAAAAAGTTTACGCCAAAATGCAAGAATGGTGCCACTCAAAATTTGATAAAAACATTGTTTATCTCAGCGGTGGAACTGGCGTTGGAAAAACTCACCTGATCAAGTGCATGGCAAACGAACTTATTGGCAGAGGCAAACTGGTGGTGCTGACAAGTGCTTTTGCGATGAACCAAGATTTTTTGAAAAGTTATTCCACACGAGATCTTGAAGAAAAAAACAATATCCTTGACAAATATCTTGACTGCGAAGTGCTTTTCATTGACGATCTTGGAAGCGAATTTATCCAAAAAGGCATAACATCAAGTTTTCTATATCAAGTGCTCAATGAACGAAAAATAAAAAACAGACCAACCGTCATCACATCAAACCTTGACTTAAAAGATTTGCGAGACTATTATGACGAACGTATTTCAAGCAGAATAATAGACAAACGCACTTCAATTTGTCTGCTTATTGATGGTGACGATTTGCGACTAAAAAATAGATAACAAAAAAATATGACTTCATTGATAGTCGTATTTTTTATCTCTGCAAAAATCTCAAAAAGACTTTGATGTTGCGTTTTTGTCTGTCAAAAGTGCTATCCTCACCATGCCCCGAATGACATGTTTTGAATTCAATTTTATCAAGTTTTTCAAGAGAGGCAATCATCTCTTTCTTGTCTGATTTATAAAGGTCTGTTCTTCCAATCGAATTTGAAAAAAGAGTGTCCCCTGCGAATAAATCATCGCCGATTTTATAACATATCGCACATGGGCTATGTCCTGGCGTTGCGAAATATTGCACTTCGAAATCGCCAATTCTCATCGCTCCGTCACCTTTCAAAAATTGAAAGACTGAAAAATTTTTTACCTCAAAATCCTCGCTGTAATTCTTTTCGTGGTCTTGCAAAATTTCCTTTCCATGTTCACTTACATATATTTTGCACCCAAAATCTTTTGCATAATCCAGGCAGTGACAAGCATGGTCATAATGCGCATGAGTGAGAAGCGCTCCGACAATCTTTTTATCTCCAAGGGCTTCTTTTATTTTATCCACACTTGCACCGCTGTCAACAATAAGTGCCTGTCCATCCTTTTCAACTAGAAAAACATTTGCATCCAAAAAATCACCAATTATTTGTTGAATTTTCATAAAACCTCCATCAAATTCTTGCTTGCTTTCTGATTTTTTCTATTGTTTTGTAAATTTGTTTCCAACTTTTGCAAACTCTCAGCCTTTTTGTCACCACCAAAAAATTTATCGCTGTAATCAAAGGCTTCCAAGTTAAGTTTTATTTTTATGCCATGCTCTTTGGCAAAACTTTTGGCAAGAACAAGTGCCCATGTGTCAGCATCATTAAGCGTTCCATCAATGTCAACGGCAAGTCTCATTGATTTCCTCCTTTTCGCACAAGTAAAATTATATCAAAATTGATAAAAAAAACAAACAAAAAAGTTTGAAATCATTGACATATAAGCAAAAAATATGTAAAATGAAATAGTGTCATTTGAAGGGGTGTAGTTCATCGGTAGAATGAGAGTCTCCAAAACTCCAGAGGAGGGTTCGATTCCTTCCACCCCTGCCATAATAATTTTGCACAAACCATAAAAAAGCGTTTGTGCATTTTTTTGTTTTATAAAAACGGAATCGAACCCTCCCGGGTTCGAGGCTGTCGCCCAGACCGCAACATAGTTGCTCCCCGGCTTGCCGTTCCTTTCACTCACTCGCTAAAAACAAGCACACCGGCTTGTTTTTTTTACGCGTCGCCCCTTCCACCCCTGCCATAATAATTTTGCACAAACCATAAAAAGCGTTTGTGCATTTTTTTATTGATAAATTTATAAAAAAACTTGGATCAAAACCCAAGTGAAATAAGTATTGCTTTGTTGACTTCTCGCATTTTCTCACTGCTGAGCATTGTTACTTTTTCGCGAAGTCTCCTTTTGTCAAGAGTCCTTATCTGTTCCAAAAGAGCAACTGAATCTTTTGGCAAGTGATATTTTTCTGCTGAAAGTTCTATGTGCGTGGGCAGTTTGGCTTTTCCAAGTTGACTTGTTATCGCACTGACAATCACAGTTGGTGAATATTTGTTGCCCACATCATTTTGAATTATGAGCACAGGACGAATGCCACCCTGTTCACTTCCAACAACAGGGCTTAGATCTGCATAATAGATTTCACCTCTTCTTATCTGCTCGTCCATACTTCCTTTCCAGTTCAAGATTGTCATAGAGTTCTGCCTTTTCAAACTCTTCAACTTCACACCTGATTTGAGAGTCAACAAAGGACTGTTCCTCTATTTGCATATTATGTTGATCTTCTTCAAAAGTTGACTTGTCACGCTCGCATAAAATGTCGCAAATAGACCTTTCCCTCATCTTTGCATACAAGGCAAGTTTCTTTTGATATTCTTTTTGTCCTTTCATGATTATCTCCCTAAAAATTTTTTCTAAACTTAATGTGTCAAAAAAAGCGTGCAAATATGCACGCCTGTTTTCTTTAATCTATTATCGCAATCGCTGTCACATATTTTTTTGTATGCGAAAGGGATACTGCGATTTGTTTGGATGGAAAATTCTTTTCAAAGACTTCTTTTGCCTTTCCATAAAGTTTGACCTCTGGTCTTCCACTTTCATCATGGCAAAGACAAAAATCTTTCATACTCACACCACTGCCACCAAGTCCAAGAGCCTTGACAAGAGCCTCCTTAACGCAAAACAAAGAGGCAAGTTTTTGTCTTTTCAAATTGTCATTTTTGACGCCAAAGACATAATCTCTCTCTTCTTCTCTGCCAATTTTATCAAAAAGAGCAAGGTTATCAAACCTATCAACTTCAACAAGATCAATTCCAATCATCTTCAATCCTCCTAAAAATTGACAGACACTTTTCATAGTCAAAACCTTTACTTGCCAAATGAGAAAACAGTTTTTGTTTGTTTTTTTGATCCTTTTGTTTGTTTTTTACATATTTTCTCGCAATTTTTTCACCATTTTCTATTTCTTCTTCATCGCTAAGACTCTCAAGCACCTCATCAATTATCTCTTGACTGACTCCCTTTGAAAGCATATCATATTTCAACTTTTTGCGTCCCTTGCTTGAAGAATAAGAGGTTACAAAATTTTGTGCGAAAACCTTGTCGTCAATGTAGCCATATTCGCAAAGTTTTGTTACCGCCCTGTCTATGCACTCATCTGGGTATCCTTTTTTGGATAGATAATCTCTTATCATCTTCTCAGTTTTCATTCCATGTTCAAGAAGTGACAACGCCCTATCAAAAGAAGCAAGATCACCATTCTCAACCTTAATTTTTTCAAATTCATCATTTTCAAGCATCTGCCCTGTGTGGAGTTTGTGTTTTGCCAAAATTTCTGCTTGAAAAACGCCCGCGTAACCTTCACTTGATTGCACATGATAACGCTGACCTTTTCCAATCTTTTTTATTTCAACAATCTCAATCATTTTTCCTCATCAAACAAAGCACTTGCCACTTTTGTGTAAATTCTTACCAGTCCGCCTGCACCAAGTTTTACACCACCGAAATAGCGGACAATAAAAATGGCAACATCTTTTTCTTTTCGCTTTTGAATAACTGATAATATTGGCCTGCCCGCTGTTCCTGATGGCTCTCCATCATCAACAGCTTTTTCGCAAAATGGGCTGACAAGAGCACAAGCCCAACATATATGCGTGGCTTTTTTGTGCTCTTTTTTCAATTCCTGCAAAAAGGCTTTGACTTCATCTTCGCTCTTCGCACTGATGAGATAGCCATAAAACTTTGACTTCTTTTCAGTTATCAAAACTTGCTTTTTTGCCTGCACAATGCTCGCTCCTATTTCAATACAACTTTGATAAAGTTTTTCTTGCCTTTTTTGAGCAAGATAGAGTTATTTTCAAAATCGCTTTCTTTGACGATAAGTGCAAAGTCGCTTACTTTTTCACCCTTCATTGAAACGCCTCCGCCTTCAATCATTCGGCGCGCGTCACTTTTTGAAGAGCAAAGTTTTGTCATCACAAGAAGATCACAAATGCCAATTCCTTCTTTGATAAGTGCCCCGTCAAGAGCAAACTCTGGTGCGTTGTCGCCTCCTTGTGCGAACAAGTTTTGTGCCATTTGTTGAGCCTTTATTGCCTCTTCCTCACCATGAACAAGTTTTGTTATCTCAAATGCCATCCTTCTTTTTGCAGAGATAATATCATGTTCAACCATATCGTTTATCTCATCAAGTGGTATTCTTGTGAACAATTTCAAAAGCAACAACACATCTTTGTCAGGGACATTGTAAAAATATTGATAGAAATCAAAGACGCTCGTTTTTTCTCTGGCAACCCAAAGTGCACCTTTTGCCGTTTTGCCCATCTTTTGTCCCTCAGAGTTTGTGAGAAGCGGACATGTCAAACATTCAAGATTGTGTTTCTTGCCATCAGCAAAAGCCATTTTTCTTGAAAGTTCTGTGCCAGCAATCATATTTCCCCATTGGTCAGATCCTCCTATTTGAAGATTGCAACCATAGGTCTTGTTAAGATATACAAAATCGTATGCTTGCATAAGCATATATCCCATTTCAAGAAAAGTCAGTCCGCCCTCTTCCAAACGCCTTGCATAAGCGTCATTTGAAAGCATTGTGTTGACATTGAAATATGTCCCAACGTCTCTCATGAAATCAACATAATCATAGCCCTTAAACCAGTCAGCATTATTGACAATTATGGCTGGATTTTCACCTTTTGTATCCACAAAACGCTCTACTATACCCTTTACTTCATTCAAATTGTGCTCAATCTGCTCTTTTGTTTGCATTTTTCGCATGTCAGTTCTTCCACTAGGATCACCAACCATAGCAGTTGCTCCACCGATCAAAACAATAGGTCTGTGACCTGCATCTTGAAAATACTTTATCATCATAAGTGAGAAAAAGTGTCCAATATGCAAACTGTCGGCGGTTGGATCAATGCCTACATAAACAGTTGTTGGCTCACCATTTACAATCTTTCTGACATTCTCCTCGTTCGACATTTGATATACATAACCTCTTTCTTTCAAGGTTTCAAACAAATGACTTCTATCTACTTTCATATTCTCCTCCATCAAAAAAGCACGCATAATCCATATTTTCAGGACGAAAGCGTGCGTTTCGTGGTACCACCCAAAATTTAAGCGTGGGGACAACCAATATTTTTAACGCGGGCACGGACCTAACAGTCCTAACCGCTAAATATCAGTTTTCCCCACGGTAACCCCTTTCCCCTTTTTCAAAAAATTCCGCTGGACATTTTTTGAAAAGTTTGGGGCTCTGTCAACTATTTTCGTCGGGCTAAGCCCTTCCTCGAAAAAGTTGCCTTTCGCTTATTTCTATTTTTCTTCTTGTGGGGACAACTAATATTCTTAACGCGGACACGGACTTAACAGTCCTAACCGCTAAATATCAGTTCCTTTGCTCCTTATTACGCCAGTTCGCTGGCTCACGCAAAACTTGAAATAAGTGTATTTCGACCATTCCTATTTGCCATGCTTTCACCATCCGCATAATCTCTGATTCCCAAGGTAAATGCCTACTTAAATTTATTCCACCATTTTGATTTTATGGAACAGTAAAAATTTCTCTGTCCATTTCTTAAAATTTAACATAACTATATTTTTTTGTCAAGCAGAAAAGGCATATATTTGATTTGACTTATCCTCTTTTGTGATTTATAATATTTTTATGATCAAAATACGAAAGAATTGGTTTAGTTTATTGCAAAGCGAATTTGAGAAGTCTTATTTCAAAAAACTTCAAGAATTTTTGTCAAATGAATATTCTACCCGTCAAATTTATCCAAGCGAAGAAAAAATTTTCAATGCTCTCAATCATGTGCCTTTTGATAAGGTTAAGGTTGTGATCATTGGACAAGATCCTTATCATGAACCTGGGCAAGCACAAGGGCTTTCTTTTTCTGTGCCTGAAAATGTTGACATTCCTCCATCACTCGTCAATATTATGAAAGAAATTGAAGATGACCTTGGCATAAAATGTCAAAAAAGTGGAGATCTCACAAGATGGGCAGATCAAGGCGTCCTTCTTCTCAACACCGTTCTCACCGTTAGACGCGGACAGGCAAACTCACACAAAGACAAGGGCTGGGAAAATATAACCCGAAAAATAATCCAACTGCTTGGACAGAGAGAAAAACCAATCGTGTTTATGCTGTGGGGAAGCCATGCCCAATCTTTTGCACCTGAAATTGCTCCTTGGCATCTTGTTTTGAAAGCTCCTCACCCAAGTCCCTTATCTGCATATCGTGGATTTTTTGGTTGTAAACATTTCTCGCAGTGTAATGATTTCTTAAAAAAACATGGTGAAATTCCAATAAATTGGCAATAAAATTTTGCCAATTTTTTGTATTTAACAATATTTGAAAATTTATCGAAAAAAGTTAAATTTTTGTCGAATTTACTATTGACATCGCCACTTTTATGAGTTACAATAGACACATATTTTATTGGAGGAAATTATGGAAAACAGCAACATTAAAACACTTACAGCAACAAAATGTAGTCGATTTTACATTCAAGGAATTGGAACTCTTGCAGAGGCAAGATTCAAGCATTCACAATCTGCAAAACAAGAAGTTCAAACACTTCAATTGAACGATAGTTCTGGCTCTATTGGTATTTTGAATGCAATGCTTAAAAGATTTGCAAAAGAAAAACCTTTTTCGTTGAACTTCACAAGAACTGACGTAAAAGGAATTTTGGCTTTTCTTTGTGAACATAACGGAGAGATTTCAATCAAAAGAAAAGTGTTTGAGAATGAAGAAGATAAACTCGTTTCATGGGCAGTTAAGTATTCAAATAAAATAACCGAACCAGAAGAAGTTGTTGAGCATGAAGTAGAAAGATTTTATGATCCTAATGCAGAACAAGAAAAACCTGAGAAAGTGTTAAAACAATTTTTTAGAGAAATGAAATAAAAGACCTGATTTTTAGGTCTTTTTTTTTATATCCTCCAATCAAATTTGAAATAAAATAAGTTTTATTTACAAAAAAAGAGGCATCATTTGCCTCTTTTTCTTTATATATATTATGAATTTTATTCAGCATCTGTATCAGTTGTTGTGTCGTCTGTATCATCGTCAGCGACTTTTGCATTTTGAAGTTTTTCAATATCACTTTGAAGTTTTGCAATATCTGCTTTGATTTCAGCGTTTTGTGTTGAAAGCACTTCAAAGATTTTTTCAAGAAGAGGATATCTTTCTTTGTTCTTTTCCATAACTTCTTTGCAATGTTCAACTGAAAGTTTAAGTCCATCATAAAGGTCAAGATCTTCTGCAAGTTTCTTTGCTTTTTCTTCGTCAATGTCAGCATAGTTGTTTACTGAATAAAGAACAACTTTTTGTTTTGCAACAAGAGCCTCTCTTCTGCGAAGTTTCTTTTCGTCTCTTTCAAGAGTTCTCTTAACTCTGCGAAGTGGAATATATTCTTTCTTGCAAGCGCGAAGTTCTTTTTCGTTGGCTTTAAGTCTTTCTTGTTCAACAGCAAGCGCTTCTTGAAGTTCTTCCATGCTCATTGTTGGAAGACCATTTGCTTGTTTTGCTCTTTCTGCGTTGAGTTCTTCCATAAGAGCAATGTTTTTTGCTCTTTCTTCGCTGAGCGCATTTTTTGTCTCTTCAAGTTCGCTGTCATCTTCCTCTTCTTCCTCAGCCTCTTCAATCTCTTCCTCGTCTGCTGTTTCTTCGTCTTCTGACTCTTCATTCAAGTCAACTTCTTCCTCGTCTTCTGACTCTTCCTCGTCTTCCTCTTCGTCATCAGACTCCTCAGCCATTCTTGCAAGACGTTCCATCAGTTCTTTTCTGCGTTGTTCGATATAAGCATCACGATCGGCATCGGCATTTGTTTCCTCTGCTTGCTCCTCTTCTGCCTGATCCTCTTCAGTCTCTTCGTCAGCGACTTCTTCTGCTTGCTCTTCCACAGCCTCTGCAACAGTCTCTTCTTTTTGTTCTTCTTCCTCTGGGTTGTAACTTTCTACGATTGCTCCGCTGTAAAGAACATCGGCAACCTCAGGCTCCTTTCTAAGTTGCTCGCCTGCTTCGCCCATTTGCTCGATTTCGTCTCTAAGTTTTTGAGTATCCTTCTCTTTCTTGTCTTCAAGAGTTTTGTCATCACGCTTTCTGTTTGCCACGCTCATAAGGATATCCCCCATGAAGTAAAGCAAAAATCCACCAGCGATGATGATACCAAGGATAACAACGATTGTGATGATGATTGTGCTTGTCATAAAATTCACTTCCTTTTTTAGATTTTTTTTGCCAAACTTTTGAAATTTGGTGGAGACGGCGGGAGTTGAACCCGCGTCCGAAAAGTTGATCCAAAGTTTTTCTACATGTTTAGTCTATGATTGTTTCTTATCAAGAAGTGATCCAATAGACAGATTTTCTTGACCAGCCATTTGAATTTTTCATGACTATAATGACGAACTCATCATGAAGGTTGACCGTTTGATGATACTCAAATTATAAATTGGTCAGATTTATAATGAGCAGGTTAAAAGAAATTTAACCAATTTTTTTCAACCAACTTAGGCAGCCATAGGAACTACGTTTGTTGTTGAAACAGATCTATTGTCTGCGTTTGTTTGTTTGCCCATTTTAAGGTAGGCTGGGCGCTACCACATGCTTTATACTTTGACCTCAGTCTCTCCGTCGAAACCATTACGCCCCCGAAAGGGGTTACAAATTTTTGAGAGTTTGGTCTATGTCTCGCGCGATTGCTCTATCACGCAAAACTGCTCTTTTGTCATAAAGTTTTTTTCCTTTGGCAAGACCAATTTCGATTTTCACTCGCCCCTTATCTATATATATCTTTGTAGGGACGATTGACAATCCTTTTTCATTGGCCATGCGTTCAAGGCGTAAAATTTCACCTTTATGCAAAAGAAGTTTTCTGGTTCTTCGACTGTCATAACTCGAAGTTAATCCGTTCTTATCGTAAGGGGCTATGTAACAATTTTTAAGCCAAGCCTCGCCATTTTTGATTTTGACATAACTGTCACTCAAATTGACTGCGCCATCCCTTATCGATTTGACTTCAAAGCCTTGGAGTTCAATTCCAGCCTCGACCAGATCAGAAACGAAGAAATTGTGAAAAGCCTTTTTGTTGTTAAATATTATCTTCATCTCGCCCCCTATTATATCATCTCTTTTTCCGTTTTTCAATACCCAAATTGAAAATTTTTATAAAAAACGGCTATTTTTTTCAATTTTTATATGAAAAATCGACTTTTCGTGTGAAAATATTGGCATTTGCAAGTATAACATTGATTTTGTCACCTATTGAAAAAACAAACCTTGTTCCTTTCAATTTAAGTGTTTTTTCAAAGAAAAGATAGTCATCCTGTGGCAAATCTTCAATTCTAAGCAGTCCTTCAACAGTGTTTTCAAGTTGAACAAACAAGCCATAATTTGTCACCGAAGTGATGACGCCTTCAAATGTTTCACCAATATGATCTTTCATAAGATATGCTTTCCAAAGGTCATCAACCTCACGTTCTGCAAGTTCAGCGTTGCGCTCTGTAAGGCTGGACTGCTCACCGCTTTCAAATGTGAGCGATTCAAGTTCTTCCTTGCGAGCAGGAGAAATTGATTTTTTACGCAAACATTCTTTTATTATTCTATGAATGGTCAAATCTGGATATCTTCGAATTGGTGATGTAAAGTGACAATAATATTCAAGTGCCAAACCAAAATGACCAAGATTTTTGTTTGTGTATCTTGCTTTTTGCATAGAACGAAGAAGAACTTTGTTGACTGTTTCTGTGTAATCATGACCATCAATAAGCACCAAAAGTTTTTGATAATATTCTGGTTCAATCTCACTTGGCACTGGTGGAACATTTAGACCAAGCCCTTTTATAAAGTCAAGTGCTTTGTCAAGTTTCTCTTTTCGAGGTCTTTCATGCACACGATAAACAAAAGGTATGCCCTTGTCACAGAAATGCTTTGCCACTGTTTCATTTGCAAGCACCATAAAGTCTTCAATCAAACGATGGGCATCATTTCGCTCTCTTTTTTCCACTCCGATTGCAAGCCCGTTTTCATCAAAAATAAATTGTGCTTCTGGGATTTCAAAATCAAGATAGCCTTTAATTTTTTTCTTATTTTGCAAGATTTTTGAAAGTTCACGCATCAAAAGCAGTTCATTTTTCACTTTTTCTGCTTTTTCAATAGCCTTTTCTCCATTCAAAACTTTTGCGACCTCAGTATATGTGAGCCTTGCAACACTTTTTATCACACTCTCATAAATTTTGTGCTCAACAACATTTCCCTCTTCATCAACCCTCATCTCGCAAGTCAATGTCAGTCTTTCCACGCCTTCATTGAGAGAGCATATCCCGTTTGACAATTTCTCTGGAAGCATTGGAAGCACAGAGGTCGGAAAATATACCGAAGTGCCACGGTTGTAAGCCTCTTCGTCTAATGCGGTGTTGTATTTTACATATTCACCCACGTCTGCAATGTGAACGCCGAGCGTGTAAAACTTTCCATTTTTTTCGATAGAAACTGCATCATCAAAATCTTGAGCATCTTCGCCATCAATGGTAAAAATGACCTCTTTTGTCAAGTCAACTCTGTTTTTCTTTTGAGATGCAAGCACGACAAAAGGTATCTTGTCACATTCTTCCATAACATCTGGCGGAAAAACACTTTGCAAGTTATGGTCTCGAATAATGCCAAGTTCCATCGCCTTGACATCATCACTTTTGCCAAGCATTTCAATTACAGTGCCTGTTATAACCTTCCCTCTTGCAAGTTTTGCAACAACTCTCGTGTTATCTTCAATCTTTATATCAGACTTTGTCAGCCTTATTTTGAAAGGAATGTGGTTGTTGTCAGGTTCAAGGAAAAAGTTTGCACCAATTTTCTCAACAATGCCAACAACTTGCTCGACTGGTTTGTAAATCGACACAACTTCGCCTTCGCTTCCTTCACTGCCTTGATAATTGATTTTGATGATCACTCTGTCGCCATCAATAGCCCCGCAAGTTTTGTTTGCAGGGATAAAAATGTCACTCTCGCCTTTAACATTGCCAAGTTGACAAAAGCCAAAGCCTTTTGCGTTGCCTATAAACAACCCCTTTTGATAATTTTTTGAGGGAATTGTCACCCATTTGCTTTTTTTCTCTTCAAAAATATCGCCATTTTTTTGGAGTTTGGCAAACTCGTTTTTGACTTCTTCTTCACTACATGAAAAATAATTTGCCATAAAGCAAAAAAGATTGCTCGGTTTTTTGTAAACCAAGCCATCTTTTTGAAGAAGATTGTAAATTTTTTCCTTTGTTATCATTATCCCGCCCTATTGATAAGTTCTGTAACGAAATACAAAATTATGCAAAACGCAGCGATTGATGCCATGATGATTGTTGTAAGTTTAAGTTTTCCATCACGAGATGAGCCTTTGTTCTGCGCATAATAACTCTCTTGTGATCCCATAACCGCATCAATGCCATTGTTTGAGTCGTTTGATTGCATAAGAGTTGTAACAATAATTGTGATTGCACAAACAATTACGATGAAAAACAAAACATAACGAAGAATTGGAAGAAAAGTCGTCCAAAAGTCGCCCTGAAGATCATCTGCCAGCATAGTTGAAATGTAATTCATTTTTTACTCCTTTTTTTAATAAGTTGTGCAAAGCCATACCACGATGGCCACCAAGATGGCAATCAAAAGAAGTCTTGGCACAACACTCATGAATTTTGGCTTGCCTGTCAAAACTTTGTAAAGATTTGCAAAAAGAAGCAAAGCCATCATTGAGAGCATACAAATGATGATTGTAACTCCCGCATCCCCCATGTTTGCGTCAAGCCAGTTGTTGATATCTTGAAACACATCTCCCATCAGGCTTAAAAACATATTTCCCTCCATGTGGGGATATTATAACACAAATATTATTATAAAACAATACCCTTTCAAAAACAAATGTTTTTCACTCACTTTTGAAGAATAACCAAAAATTTTCTCACTTTTTGTCTGAAAAACAAAAGAAAAGTATCCCTCGTGATGCAAAACACACATTTATGATGATAAAAACAAGACTTTTTACTTTTTCAAATCCTCACTTCCACTTTGCTTTTTACAGCAATTTGTAAATCCAGCCTTGTCTTCTAAAAAAAGAATTTCTTTTTTTGTGCTTTTGGTAATATTTATACAATCCTTTTGCCTTAATTTTTAGATGTTTATGCAAAATTTTGTTTTCTTTTCCAAATTTTGTCTCAAATAGGAATTGCACCAAAATTAAAAATTGCCACGATTTGATAATTTCGGTGAGAGTACCCCCCCCCGTAAAAATCTTGCACTCTTCAATCATTTTATCTGTGCGATTCAAAACAACAAGTCTTCTTTCATTAAACTTTTTGCCCAATTTTAATGACGACAAACTGTTTTTGGCAGGCATATAATGATACAATTTTTCATTTGTATGCAAAATTATTTGATCATCTGGACAATTTTTCAAATATTCCCATGTAAAACAAAGATCTTCTATAAGTGGTATTCCTTCAAAAGAAAGATTTTTCAAATACTCTTTTCTAAAAATTTTACGCCAAACATAACCATAAAGGTATTTATCACAAAAAGTTTCTTGCAAAGCCTCCAATCTTGAAAACTGAGTGATTTTTGTTTTAACTTTTTCTGGCTTTGCCTTTCTAGTAAAATCACACGCAACCATACAAACATTTTTATCAAACAAGAACATCATTTTTTCAAGATAATCTTTTTCATAAAAATCATCACTATCACAAAAAGCGACATATTCTCCATTGGCACTTTCAAGAGCACGATTTCTGGTTGCAGAAATTCCTCCGTTCTCTTGCGTAAAGACTTTCAGCCTTTTGTCAGAATAATTTCTCACGATCTCCAAAGTTTTATCTTTTGAGCCGTCATTAACCACCAAAACTTCAATATTTTTGTATGTTTGTCCCAAAAGTGAATCTAAACATCTGTTTATAGTGCTCTCTGCATTAAAAGCAGGCACAACAATCGAAACCAAAGGCTCTTTTTCCAAAAGCATAACTCACCTCAATTGAAATTATACAAAAGATTGAAGATTAAAGCAAGAAAAAGTTGACAAAAGAGAGTTGATATGATATTCTTTTGAATGTCACAAGAAAAACAATATCCCCCTATGCTTATGTGGCGCAGCAGGTAGCGCACAGCCTTGGTAAGATAAAAAATGGCAAATTTTACCGCTTAAAAATTACCCAAATTTTACTCAAAAAACTGAATATGCTAATGTAGCACAGTCGGTAGTGCACCGCCTTGGTAAAATA
>CAMMTJ010000014.1 GCA_946499835.1 uncultured Bacillota bacterium
AATTACAAAATAAAATACAAAACACCCCATTTGCAAAAATCTTGCATTTTTCTTGCAAAAATTTGTAACAATAATTGGATTTGTGTTTAATTTATAATTTAATATATTTAAATCGGAGAATAAAAATGGAAAATGATATTTGGCAAAATAAAAAAATGAAATTGATAAAAAATACAAAAATGTTGGTGTTCACACCGAATGTTCTCCTTTCGTAACAGGCGATAATGTCGTCGCCGCAGTAGAAGATATAAACGGCGAAATATGGACAGGAATAAATATTGAAATAGCAAGTGAAAATTTGTAATATAAATAGTTATGGAATGTTTAAGTGCAAATTAAGCAATATTAACTTTATTTGATACCAATGACTACGCCAACCCTTTATATTTTCCACTTATTGCAAAAATAGCAAATGTAGAAGACATTGTTTCAAAGCACCAAATCGGTAAAATGATGTACACTACTTTAAATAAAATAAAAGGTTTTTCAAAACACATTATCAATTTCAATGACAACTTTGATAACAGTGAAAATTTATATAAGCAACTTCTTTTTCTTCCTTTATCAAAAAACATTAACGAAAAAACCGCAAAAAACATCGCACTGTTTTTAAACAGCGTAATTGACCAAAAACCAAAACAAATAAATGACAAAAATGAAATTAAAAACTTTGATGGACTTTTCTTATGGTAATGCTTGCATGAAATTTATAAATTATATATAATAAAATCGATTATTAGGAGGGAAAATATGGATATAACTTACGTTACTGGAAACAGCTATAAAGTTGAATTGGCAAAAAGAATCCTTGAGCCACATGGGGTAAATGTATTGCAAAAGAAAATTTACTGCCCTGAAATACAAAATGATGATATAACAAACGTATCAAAATACTCTGCAAAATACGCCGCAAACGAGTTAAACATGCCTGTAATTAAGAATGATAGCGGACTTATTGTTGAGGCTTTAAAAGGTTTTCCAGGACCTTATACTTCATATATTGAAGACACAATAACAGAAGTTGGTTTGTTGAAATTGATGCAATCTGAAACAAATAGAAAAGCTTGCTTTAT
Source organism: uncultured Bacillota bacterium (assembly GCA_946499835.1). Taxonomy (GTDB): domain Bacteria; phylum Bacillota; class Clostridia; order Christensenellales; family UBA1242; genus Caccovivens. Next base: position 1,074 of record CAMMTJ010000014.1, read on the forward strand.
TGAAGTAATTTCTTACTGCGAGCCCGGCAAAGAACCAGTATCTTTCGTTTCATATACCAACGGAACAATCGCCACAGAACTTAGGGGCAAATATGGTTGGAGTTTTGATAAACTCTTTATCCCAGAAGGCAAAACAAAAACTCTTGCAGAGTTTGAAGATGATGAAAGATGGAAGTTCTGGTCAGATGATGCATACCTTCAATTAGAAGAATATTTAAAAAATCTTAAATAACCAAAACTTAATAATTGATGATGTTGGGGATTTAATAAACCCCGATATCATTTCTAATAGATTTAGAACACTATTAAGAAAAAATAATCTTAAACATATTCGTTTTCACGATTTAAGACATAGTTGTGCTAGTTTGTTAGTTGCAAGTAAAGTCCCTATGAAAAACATTCAAGAATGGTTAGGTCATTCCAATTTTAATACCACTGCCGATGTCTATTCGCATTTAGATTATTCTTCTAAATATGAAAGTGCTAATGCGTTAAGTAAAGCTTTGTCTTTTAATAAAATCGAAGAAAAGCAAAGTGAAGAAGAAGTAGATGATGATATAGAAAAATTAGAGAAATTATTAGAAGAGAAGAAAAAGTTAAAGCAAAAAAAGAAAGATTTTGAGATGTAAATGTTGAAACTTAATAAATTTAAATTTTTCATTTACAAAAATGTTGCAAAAAAGCACAATACGATAGTATGCGTTTTTATGCGATAAATAAAAATTTTCTTGCATGAATTTGTGAAAAATTTGTTACAAATTTGTAGCAATCAACCATTTTTTAGCATTTTTACAAAAAAAAATTGTTATTTTAAACACTTGAAATTCGAACCCACAAGTTGAGATTTAAGTCTTGATTTGTGGGTTATTTTTTGTCATGAATAAAAAATTCTAGCGATTATCAAAATCACTAGATGCCCTTAAAATAAAAGGTTTAATGGTGCACCCAGAAGGACTCGAACCCTCCTCAACGGTTCCGAAGACCGTTGTGTTATCCACTACACCATGGGTGCATTTTTATTATTTGAAATCGAAAATATTATATCGTTTTTGCACTTCAAAATCAACTCTTCTTCTATATTTTCTCCCCTTACCACTCTTTTTTGTCGATTTTGCAAGTATTGACGCCTTTTTATTTGATTTTTATAAATAAAAATGATATTTTTAATATATATCTAATTGTGTTAAAGGAGTGGATTATGAGCAAATTCAAAAAAGCACTGATTATTATTCTTATTTCAACTATATTGGGTTATGCAATCGGTGTCGGCATCACTTTTGCACAAGATGCCAACATGGAAATCGTTGAAAGATTCACAAATCAACTTGCACTTATCTTTCTTGGCGTAGGTTTCATTGCCGGTTGTGGCTTTTCACTTAGTTTGAAGCCTAGCAAAGAAAAGAAAACAAAAAATGAAGGTGAAACTGCAAAAGGTGATAAAATGGAAATCGCACATGATGCAAGATTTATCACTGCAAAGGAATTGAGAGGGGATCCAGAACTTCTTTTCACAACATGGCAACAACTTCCAACTGTCACAAAAACTGGATTTGTTTTTAGAAACAAAATTGTTGGAAATCACCTTGAAATCAACATGTCAAAAGAAAGTCATGCACTTGTTATCGGAACGACAGGAACTGGTAAAACTCAAGTGCTTGCCGACCCTACCATAAGAATTTTTGCTCATTCGGCTGAAAAACCAAGCATGATCATTGCCGATCCTAAGGGTGAACTTTATGAGGATAACGCAAACATTTTGAAAAAAGAGGGATACAATGTCATTGTTCTCAACCTTGAAGATCCATATTCTTCATCAAAATGGAACCCAATGGAAATCGCATACAAAACATATGAAAAAGCAACACATCTTGAAAAAGAGGTTAAGAAATTTTCAAACTGCACACCTGAATCTGTTGGCTACAAAAAATTCAGCGAAGCAGAACTTGATGGCGTAAAATATGGCGACACTTGGTTCGGTTTTGAGGGCAAAGCCTTCCCTAACAACGACATTTTGAAAATAGAGTTGGAGGCACGCAGAGCCCAACTTGACACCGAAGCAAAATCTATACTGCGAAACATTGCCATTGCTCTTATCCCAGTCCTTCCAGACAATAAAGACCCTGTATGGGCAAGCGGATGTCAAGATCTTATCCTTGGTATTATGGAAGGTATGCTTGAAGATTCTCGCAACCCAGAACTTGGCATGACGCTTGACAAATTCAACTTCTTCAATCTTTACAAAATCGCCATGCTTCGTGATAGTGCGACTGGAAATGACAGCCAAGTCCGCACACTTTCTCGCTTTGCAGAGGGCAGAGATAGGGTTAAATCAAACGTGTATGAACTTATGAGTTCTGTTTGTGGAGCAAGCCCTGTAACCCTCAAATCTTTCCTTGCCACCCTTGGATCAAGCATTGGAAGAACACTTGCTGATGATGGTATTCTTTACATGACCAGTGGAACTGATGTTGACTTTGAAGACATTCCTGAAAGACCTACTGCATTTTTCCTTAGAATTCCAGATCACAAAACTGAACGTCACCCTATCGGTGTGCTTTGCATACAACAACTTTACAAAGTGCTTGTTGATATCGCAAACACCACAGTAAATCCAAAAACTGGCAAAAAAGGTCAACTTAAAAGAAAAGTTTACTTCATTCTTGATGAGTTTGGAAACTTGCCACCAGTGCAAGGCTTTGGAACTATGGTTACCGTTTCAAGATCAAGAAACATCTTCTTTGAAATTATCTTGCAGTCATACAAACAACTTGATATCAAGTATGGTGCAGAAGAAGCACAAAACATAAGAGGAAACTTCCAAACAGAAATCTTCCTTGGCTCAGAAGACCCTTCAACCATTCAGGCCTTTTCAGAGGCTTGCGGTGAAATCACCGTCTTCCATGAAGAAGAATCTGAATCAAAAGCAGAAAAAAGTGATCAAGGAAAGAGCGTTTCAAAGAGCATGCAACGCACTCGTCGTCCTCTTATTGACAAATCGGAACTTCGCACAATGGAAAAATTCACTGCCGTTGTAAAGATTTTCAGAAAGCCTGTTTTGAGAGAAAAGATGACACCTTTCTTCCAAGCAAGCATGATGGAAAAATCACCTGCTCAAGCGCCAGTATCACTTGCAAAACAACTTGAATATGACAAAATCAGTTATGATATTGAAGAGCGCAACCGCAAAGTTTTGAAACCACGAAATCCTTTTGATATATAAATTGTGCAAAAAAAATTGGAGAAATTTCTCCAATTTTTTATTATCCTCTCTTTGCGAACAATTTTTCTCAAAATTGAGGATTTTTTCTTTTTGTATATTGTGGATAACTTGCCACTTATCCACATTCACAAAACCACATCCCTTTTCATAAATAAACATGAGGGCTGATGAGTATGGAATATAATGATGAGGCTATGCCAAGCATAGAGCAGTATGCTCAAATGGCAGAGGCTTATATGAAAAATATGCGAAAAAAGGGCTTCATTTTTGTCAAGGTGGAAAATGAGGATGTCCGCACTCTTGTGCAAAATATTTTTGATGATCTCGGCAAAGAGCGTAGCATGCTTATGTTTATGGGTGGCTTTCTTGGCACGGGCAAAATTTTCAGTGCCAGCGAAAGACAGACAGAAGGACTTAAACTCCTTTTTGATTATGAATATATCTTTCCTTCATACCGCGTGCGTGGTGACAAAACAAAATGCTTTCTAAACTTTTTGGGCTTAGAAAGCAGAATTGTCAGAAATATGCTTAATCTTGCAAAAATATCCTCCTTTTCAAATCAAATAGAACGCTTTGCAAATGAGCGTCTTTCTATCATGGAAGAAATTTTTATTTTGCCGAACCTTTTGACTTCATTCTCTCGATAACCTTTGGCGTTATCTCATCAATCTTTTTCCTCACTTCATTGAATAGTGCTGGACTGAAACGAGAGCCATTGTCATCTTCATCAGCCAGGCTTTTTTCATCTATATTGAAGGCAGAGACAAGTTCATCGCAAATGTATTGTCCAATTATGCCAATATAGTTGAATTCGTCAATGTTATTCAAATATTTGATATATCCAAAATCTTCGTTATCGACAATTGTGTCATAAGCGTAAGAAAAGAAAAATTGCAATTTCTCAATGGCAAACTCGTTGCCATTTACTCCTGCCAAGAACTCCCAAAAAAGATATTTGCGATAATCTTCTCTCAAATTGTATTCAATTCCATCTTTGTAAAAATAGGCAAGCACATCTTGTGCAACAGCATCTCCTGCTTTTGCATCATTTTTTATCCCTTGAAACACACGTGCAAAAGAGTTTGCACCTCGCTTTTCCAAACTTTTGTGCACCTTCGCACGAAGGTCAATAAATTTGTCATAAGCCTCTTGTCTTGGCATAATCGCTTTCATTTTCTTTGCTCCTTAAAATTATTATATCACTTTTCCTTTTTTATGGGCAACTTTTTCAAAGTTATTTTATCAAGCACAACAAGAGTTTCCATATTTGAAGTCTTTGGAAACATATCAAAGAGAGTTGCAGATGAAATTTTATAATTTTTCAGTCTTTGAAGATCTCTCGTCAAGGTTGCGCTGTCACATGAGATATAAATAATTCGCTCAACCACGCTGTTGTCAAGAATTTCACAAACTCTTTTGTCACAACCCTTCCTTGGAGGGTCAAGCACAACCGTTTTTATATTTTTGCTGAGCACTTTTGGCAAGATCCGTCCAACATCGCCCAAAAAGTTGAACATCTTGCCGAGCGAATTTTCTCTTTTCAATCTTTCGGCATCATTATGTTCAGCCACGCCAATTTCAATGCCATAGCATCTATTCTTTTTGGCAATCATGCCAGTGAGAAGCCCTGCACCGCTATAAGCATTGACAACATCTCCCACTTTTATATTTTTAAGCACAAGATCATAAAGTTTGTCTGCAACAGGTGTGTTCACTTGTCTGAATGAATTGACCTTCATCTTGGCATCAATGCCATTTTCTTTGAAAGTCAAATTTTCTGCGCCAAGCACTTTGTGAGGAATATCATTTCCGACTGACACAAAGATGCCAGAGCCATAACCCAGCATGATTTGAAGCCCTTGAAAACTGACTTTGACATCCTTTTCAAAGTTAAACCAAACAAGCACATCATCACCTTGACATTTGAGAGTCACTTCTTTGAGTTGTCCCAAAAGATTCTGTGCCCTAACAAATGTTTGAACGCCCTTTATTGCCCTGCCCAAATCTTTTTCTGCAATCACACAGTCTTCAATCACAACCACTTCGTTTGAGGCAGGCTTTTTGAGACCAAGCCCTTTTTCTGCCCGAAAAAGTTTGATTTTGTTGCGATAAAAATATTCATTTTCACTTCGCTCAACCTTAATTTCACCTTTATAGCCTGCCTTGCAAAGTTGCTTTGACAAAACTTCCTTTTTTATGAGGAGTTCTTCATCATAGCAGACGTGTTGCAAGTTGCAACCACCACAAACTTCAAAATATGGACAAAGAGGCTTCACTCTTTTGTCACTTTTTTTCTTAACTTCTTCGCACTTGCAACGGACAAAACTCTTCTCTTCTTCTATCTCTTTTGCAAGCACTCTTTCTCCTTTGATTGTGTAAGGAACAAAACAAACCTTGCCATCATCTCTTCGCCCAACGCCTTCACAATCATAGCCGTAGTCATTTATGTCAATTTCAAACATTATTGTCCTCTTGTCTCCAATTTTTGATCAATATAATCAAGCACTCTTTCGCACCCCTGTCCACTTTCTGCACTGGTTGGCACGATAAATTCCTCTCTCACCCCAAGTTCGCCTGCAAGCGTCTTGATCTGTGCGTTCACTCTTGCCTTTGAAAGTTTGTCACATTTTGTGGCAAGCACCATGAAAGGTATTTGATAATAAATCAAAAATTTGAGCATATCTCTGTCAAGTTGAGAGAAATTTCTTATATCCACAAGGACAAACACCGTTTGCAAAGAAGAGGAAGAAAGAATATATTCTCCCATAAGCCCAGCCCAAATATCTTGTTGTCCTTTTCCCACTTTTGCATAACCATACCCTGGCAGATCAACCAAGCGAAAAGTTTCATTGATCACAAAGTAGTTGACCATTTTTGTCAGCCCTGGTGTGGATGAAGTTTTTGCAAGCCTTTTTTGTCCAACAAGTTTGTTGATAAGCGAACTTTTGCCAACATTGCTTCTGCCAACAAAAGCAAACTCTGGCACTCCATCTTGCAAAATCTTGTCCTTTTCAGTAACAGAAGTGAGATATCTTGCACTTTTTATTTTCATGTGTATATTCTATCAAACTTTTCTTGCTTTTGGCAAGCACATTACAGCAAAAAAGAAGGCTTTTGCCTTCTTTATCTTTTTTCTCTCTTATTGTGGAAATTGCGCAACTGGTGCAGTCATCATAGGCCCAATTTGTGAATGAAGTGTAAGTTCTGCCACAACAGTTCCTACTGTGCTTGCAAGCACACGTGCCACTTGTGAGTTTTTGAAGTATGCAACAGCATCTGCAAGATCATCAAACTCTTGCCCATTGACAATAACTTCTACACTCATCTCTGCTTCAAGTGAGAAAAGACTGTCTGGTTGAGGCTTAACGTTTCTTTTGAAATAAACTTTGACAGCGTCTTGTCTAAGTCTTTCCACCTTCATCTCATCCCAAACTCTCATATTGATTGTGCTGCTTGGTGCAGGTTCTGCCAATCTTTTGTAAACGATATTTTCAAGAATTGGCTTGAAATTCATGTTTTTGATTACTTTTTCCATAATGTCTCCTTTCTAAATATTGCCACAAAACAAAATTTTTATAACTCTTTTGTTTCTGTTATATTTTATCATATTATGCCACCAAAAGCAATCGTTTGATGGTATTTTATCAATTTTAAGCATTGACTTTCAACCACCAAGGTGATAAAATATTTTTGAAAACTTAGGAGGAATATTATGAAAATAAGACTTGTGATGAAAAGTGTGCTGGAAAACAATTATCCAGGCAAAACACCTGAGGAGATTGCAAAAGAACTTATGCAAACACCAGCATTTTCAGTTATTCACCACACAATGCGTGATGATTTGGGACGCCTTGCTGTCACTTCAATTATCCAACAAATGCTCAGTGACGGACAAATAACCTTGACAAATGACTTTGACAAAAAGTTTGAAACTGACAAGTTTGATCTTGGCACAAATCGCAAGGTTGCAGGTCTTATGGGCTCAACTTGTTATATGGCAGACGACTTTGAAAAACTTTATCAAAAAACAGAAGAAAACATATTGAGAATTGCAAGCCTTGTTGAACAAAATGGCCACCACTCAACCTTTGGACACTCTCATCTCACACTTGAAATTTCTGGTCTTCCAAAGGCTCTTGCAATGGTTCTCAACAATGAAAAAGAATATTGCACAAGCGAAAAAAGTGCAAGATATACCATCATGAAAGACATTGAGCCTAAACAACAAGCACTCTATGACAAATGGAAAGAGATCTTTAAGGGCAAAATTGACAAAGTTTATGGCAAGTGCCAACCTTTCTTTGATGAAAATGGCAAAAAAAGCACAAAACTTGCACAAGAAAATGCAAGATATATGCTGTCAGTTTTCACTCCAACAAATATGGTTTATACAACTTCATTTAGACAACTTAACTACCTATACCACTGGATGCAAAAAGAAATTGAAAATCCAAGCAACTCATTTTATAAACAACTTATCCCTGCCATGAAAGAGTTTTCTGCTTGGTGCGAAAGCAAAAACTTGATAAGCAATGATCTTGTTGATGGAAAAGGAAGATCTTTCTCACTCTTTGGCGAGCCAAACATTGAGAAAACTTGGTCAAACACATATCAAGATGATTATATGGCTTCATTTGCTTGCCTTGCACAACTCCATAGACACAGAAGCATAAATTATTCAATCGACAATAGTTCATTCAAAAACAACTTCGCAGAAAACAATTCATATTTCATCCCTCCAATTCTCAAAGATGATGAAAAACTTGTCAAGGCTTATCTTAAAGACATTGCATCAGTTGGCGAGTGTCTGCCACAAGGCACACTGGTTCATATATCAGAGCAAGGTGATATTGACTCCTTCCTTCTCAAAGCAAGAGAGCGGAACTGCTCAATGGCACAACTTGAAATTGCAAACCTAACTTTTGCACAAACAAAAGAATATCACTCATCACTTGACAAAAAATATCAAGAATTTGTCAAGGAAAACAATCCAAACGCACAAATTGTCAAAGAAATGGCAAATCGCCTTGAACCTCTCACCCATGGCGCAAGATGCACAGCCGGCTACAACTGTGCCTCACCTTGTGCCTTTGCCGATGGCATAAAAATGGAAAGACTTGTATAACAAAAATCACCCTTATATTGGGTGATTTTTTTATGTTCCACTTTTTGTCATTTCAATTTCCAATTTTTCAGTGAGAAGTGCAATAAGTTCTCCATTTGTAGGTTTGCGTTTGCCATTGTAAATCACAAACCCATAAATATCGTTGAGCCCAAGCAGTCCGTTGCAGTTGTATGACACCTCGATTGCATGACGAATGCTTCTTTCAACACAAGCAGTGCGTGTGCCAGAAAGTTCGGCAATCTCAGGGTAAAGCATCTTGGTTATATTGGCAAGATAGTTTTTGTTTTGCATAACAAGTTTGATTGCCAGACGCAAATATTCAAAGCCAGACAACTTTGGCTGAATACCAATTGTGACCAAATATTCCAAAATCTTTTTATTGAGTGCCAAATCTTTTTTCTCCATACAACACCTCTTATTATGATTATATATCAACAAGGCTTGTTTGGCAAAAAGAAAATTTTTAATTGATGTTTAATAAAACAAAAATCGACAATGTTCGGCTATTTTCATCGACGTTTCGACAATTTTTTATTGACGAAAATCATCAGAAATTGTCACAAAAATTCGATTTAGTCACTTTTTTCAATCTTTTTGTTTGCAAATCAGCGTGGTTTCTGTTGGAAAAATTGGCCCACCATTGTATCTAAGATAAAAGTCATACCCTTTGTTCATGTTGTAAATCATCTTTGGAATTTGCCAAATATCGTCATGCTTGTGATAAACGGCAATCATAAGACAAGGGCTGTCGTTTTTTATATGACGCTTTGCACCTTTGAGCGCATCTTTTTCTCCGCCTTCAATATCCATTTTTATCATGGATATTTTCTCTTGCACTTCTTCATCAAGAGTTGTCACCTCCACCCTTTCATCGCCATCAGATGACGTTTGATTGGCTGATGGATCAACCTGAGAACAACGCAAAAAAGTCTGTCCTTTCTCACTGCCAAGCGCCTTTTGAATAAAGTGCACATTTTTCAGTCTAGCCAAATTTGTTTTTGATTGTTCGATGACACTTTTGGTTATCTCAAAACAATATATTTCCTTGTAACTTCGATCGCCATAACAATCGATAAAGTCAAGCACACTGTCTCCTGTGTAACTTCCTACGTCAACAAAGACTTCATCTTGTGCCTGAGGATAAATATCAAGGTCAAAGTAGTGCTTAAAGGCATTTTCTGTGCATTTTTGAAGATTTGCAAAATCAAAATACATGGCGTTGCTTATTATCGAATAAAGCACATATTTTGAACGATAATCTTTCAAATTTTGATAAAGCCAAATATATTTCTCCACATTTTTATGAAGAGATGTTGCTTTTTGTTTGAAAATATCAAAATCTCCACCATCAATATCCAGACTGCCCCAGTAATCAAATTTTTTGAAATAATCTTCAAGTGATCTTTGTGTAAAGAGTGGAATTTTGAAAAAGTTACGCTTTATCATATAATAAAGTTCATCTCTTTCCATTTCTTTTATCGTTTTGATAAGCGCTGAAAATTCTATGTCAATTTTGTTCATTTTCTCTCCTCATATTTTTTTAACATTTCTGCCAGTTTTTCAATGTCGCCAGCCCCTAAGATTAGCAAAATATCATTCTTTGAAATTGTTGAAATCATTTTTTCGCATGCCGATTGAAAGTCGTCAAGCACCTCCGCCTCTTTGCCATGCTCCACAATTTTGCCGGCAAGCACTTGACTGCTTACGCCTGATATTTCTTGCTCTCGCGCTGGATAGATTGGCAAGAGATAGACTTTGTCTGCAAGATCAAAACTCTCTGCAAACTCTGCCATGAAAAATTGTGTGCGCGAATATGTGTGAGGCTGGAAGACGACATACAATTTTTTGTGTGGCAAGCGGTTGAAGGTTGAAATGATTGCATTGATCTCGTCAGGATGATGTGCATAGTCATGATAAACCATCCCGCCATTGCACATGCAAACAAACTCCTCTCGCCTTTTCAACCCTTTGAATTTTTCAATCGATTTTTTCATTCTTTTGAATGGCAAATTTAGTTTCAGTCCAACTGCCAAAGCGGACATAATGTTGTAAGCATTGAATTTGCCAAACATTGGACTTTTTATTGTCCCAAGCCTTTTGCATCCGCACCAAACTTCAAATTTTGGTTTTCCATTTTTCAGTCTTAAATTTTTTGCCGTTAAGTCTCCTTCTCCCATAACTGAAATGCCAAATTTTTGGCTGCAATCCAAACTCTTTGACATTTTGTCATCACAGTTGACAATAACGCTTCCGCCCTTTTGTAAATTGCGGGCAAACTTTTGGTAGGCAAAAAAGTAGTTTTCGCTTTTTTTGAAATAATCAAGATGATCTGGTTTTTCGTTGGTCACAACAATTATGTCTGGATAGAGTGACAAAAAACTTTCTTTATATTCGCATGCCTCAGTGACCATCCACTGCCCATCGGTTAGAAACAAATTGCTGCCAAAATCTTTGCTTATTCCACCTAAGTGCATACTGGCTTTTACTCCGCAATCATTGAGCATTTTTGCAATAAGTGCACTCGTTGTGCTTTTGCCATGTGAGCCACAAATGGCTATCGTCTTGTAGCCTTTGCAAATCAGTCCCAAAAGTTGTGCTCGCGACAAGATTGTTTTTTTCATTTCTCTTGCAAGCATCAAATCAGGATCATCATTTGCTATCGCTCCGCTGTAAACAATCACGTCTGCCTCTTGGACAAAGCATGGGCAATGTCCTTGGACAAAATCTATGCCCATTTTTTCAAGTTCCTTGACGTTGTCATTTTCCTCCGCATCAGTGCCCGTGACAACAAAACGATATTTGATCAAGATTTTTGCAAGGGCGGACATACTTATCCCGCCTATTCCAATCATATGAAATTTCATTTGTTTTTCTTCCATAAAATCTATATATGCGTCTGCCTTTTCTTTTTCCACTGCAATATATTAAGTCCTTGTGCATATATATCATTTATGAAAACAAATTTTTCTCTTAAAAACTATTCCACTTTTGGTGTTGATGCTTTTTGCAAAAACTTGTATCTGCCTCGCTCTTGTGCCGAACTTGTCCAAATCCTCTCAACTCTTGATAAAACCAGGGAAAAACACAAGGTTATAGGCAATGGAAGCAACATTTTGTTTTACAAAAAATGCAAAAAGACAACAATCGTTTGCACAAGAAAAATGGCAAAACGCATCACTTTCAAAAATGGCTTTGTCACTTTTTCTGCCTCATGCACCATGGCAGATGCCTTTGCCTATTGTCTCCAAAAAGGTCTGTCAGGCTTTGAGAAACTTGCCCTTATCCCAGGGACTATTGGTGGCGCTGTTGTAGGCAATGCTGGTTGTGATGGAGATGAGATTTTTGACAGGCTTGTTTCAATAAAGGTTTATCACAACAGCAAAGTTTTCACAATGAAAAAGGAAGAAGTTTCTCGGTCATATCGCGACACTTTTTTTAAGGCAAATCCATCTTACACCATTCTCTCCGCAAAATTCTCCTTGCCTGAATGTGACAAAAAAGCCTTGCTTTCAACCTTTATTTTTTCACGTGAAAAAAGACAGGAAAAACAGCCTTTTGGCAAATGCGGTGGAAGCACTTTCAAAAACTTTTCCTCTGTGCCTGCTGGAAAACTTATCGAAAAGTGTGCGCTTAAAGGAAGACGAATTGGTGGTGCCTGCATCTCTTTCAAACACGCAAACTTTATCATAAATGACAAGAATGCATCAAGCAAAGATATTGTCCGCCTTATTGACTTATGCAAAAAAAGTGTGAAAAAAAAGTTTAACATGACTCTTAAAGAGGAAATTGAAATCTTTTAAGAGATGTTAAACTTTTTTTTACTTTTTTAAGTTGTTGCAAGCCTAGCCCAAGTGAGCGGCCCAATTATGCCGTCTGGGTCAAGCCCGTTCTCTCTTTGGAAAGTGATCACAGCATTTTTGGTATTTGCTCCAAAGATGCCATCAATGCCACCAACTGGAATAAACTTGCTCTCCAAAAGTTGTTGTGCAAATCGCACGTATGCACCTCGTGAACCTTGTCTTAAAAGTGGATAAGGAGGCAAGGTCAAAAGTGTGCGCCAAGTGTTGTTTCCAACAATGCCATCAACGCTAAGAGAATTGTTTGACTGAAAATCACGGACTGCTCTTTGCGTGTTTGAACCAAATATGCCATCCACTGCAATGTTATAGCCATACTGATTTAAGATAAATTGCAATAGATACACAAAGTTGCCACGACTTCCATTTCTCAAAAGTGGATAATTTGAAAGGTTGTCACGTGGTATGTAATTTACTCCAAGATATTGGCATACACCTTGACAGGCTTCTTCCCCTACCTCTGTGACAAAAAGTGGATTTATCATCATTCCTGCCTCTCGCAAGTTGGTCATAAAGCCAGCCTCAATAAGTGCAGATGGACAGTTGACATTTGAAAGGACGCCTATATCAATTGTTTTGACGCCTCTGCCATTTTGCTCTGTCCCTTGAATAAGTTTTTCATACAAATCTTCCGCAAGTCTTCTGCTGTTTCCTGCCTGTCTGTTTTGCGGAGAATAATATACTTCAACTCCTGATGCGTTTGAAAAGGTTTCGCCAACTGCATTGTAAGCAAAGGTGACAAGCAGTGTCAGCCCTTGCGCATTGATACGCCTTACCCTCTCAGAAATTGAAACATCTTGCAGTTCTGGTTTGACATCAAACACAGAAAAATCTTGTCGCATGCATGCTTCAATAAATTTATTTTTTGCCGCACGATTAAATTCATTTTCATATATTTGCCGATTCAAGCCTGGGACTATGGGTGTTCTTTTGCCTTGCGTAGGCGGATTGACACCATGTTCATCATTTGCCCCAATCAAAAAATCTTCGTTTGCCATTTTTCCTCCTTTACATACTTACATATGCAGAAAAGAAAAATGTTGACAATGTCGAAAAAATAACTAATTTTGCAAAATATTTTGTTTTTATCAGCATTTTAGGTATAATAAAATCGATGAAAAATAGTTGGCAAAGGGAATTTAATATAAATTATTTCATGATCGCCCTTCTTTTGGCTGTCAGTTTTCTTTTGGCATCCTTTATTTTTCTGCCTCAAAATACTAGTCCAAGTGCTATCACACAGGACATGATTTCAACACCTGATGGTGACGGAAGTGAAATTTCGCCATATAAAATAACTCAAAACAGCGAACTTATGTGGCTGTCATATCAAAACAATAACGTTTCCCCTTTGCAAAATGTTTTTATCTCTCTTCAAGCAAACCTTGATATGTCTGGACAAAATTGGGAAGCAATTGGCACTGACAACAACACTTTCAGCGGAACACTGCTTGGAAATGGTCACACAATATCAAACCTAACCCTTTCTGGAGTAACTTACGCTGGACTTTTCGGCATCACTGGGATGTTGACCATTGACAGCCTTAATCTTGCGGGCGTCAATTTCTCGGCAACATCTTACGCAGGTGCATTTGTTGCAAAAGCATCAGTGGCAAACTTAAACTCATGCGTGGTTGAAAGTGGAACAATCTCATGCACCTCTTCTGCTGGTGGTCTTGTTGGTCAAGGACAGGTCTATGCCTCAGAATGTTCAAACAACGCAAGCGTATCTGGTGGAACTTATGTTGGCGGAATTGTAGGTGTCCTTTCAACCGGCACACTTGATCTGGTGATAAACTATGGTGCTGTAAATGGAACAAGTTATATCGGTGGAATTGCAGGACAAAGTTCTGCTCAAATGACAAGATGTGAAAATCACGGCACTTTGTCAGGCTCTTCAAAAATCGGTGGTCTGGTGGCAAGCCTAACAAATGGCAGCATTGACAGTTGTGTCAGCCATGGGAATATAAACTTCTCAGTTGACAGGGCACTGCGTGAAATCGGCTCTTTTGTCAGTGAAGGAAGTGGAAGCGTGCAAAACAGCAGTGCAAAAGTCCAAATCACCCTTTCTGGAATAAACACAAACGATTCAGTCTTGAAATTCGGCGCACCTGACAGCATAACGCTCACAAATTCGCTTTCAGAAAGCAATATTCAAAACAATTTGAGAAGCACAAGTTACAAAAAGTCATATATGGTCAGCAGTCAAAGTATTGATGAGAGCAAATGGTATTATAGTGCAAACCGCTTTGACGGCATGCCAATTCCATCAAATATTTATTGGGATTACAACAACAGCACAACGACATCAACAATGGCAAACTATTTGCTTTCTCAAACCTTTGACGAAACAAAAGCACCAGAACTTCAATACAATTTAGCAGAAAATTATTATTACTATGAACTTGGCTCATATCCTCAATCACATGTGAGTGATGAGTTGAACACATATCTTTTGAACAATCGTGACTCACTTGTGCAACACACATCTTACAACAACTATTCATACTCAAACCTTGCATATGAGTATCAAGGCGAAGCCTATGTGGACGCTTATGGCAGAGATTTTTATCATGTCGAACCAATAGTATGGCGTTTGTTAAACATAGATGAATATTTCAACAACGGCTCAACGCCATTGGTGACAACTATAAACAGCATAACAGGTGGAATTGCATGGGATAATTCTTCATGGATTACACCTATCGGAAATTGGGCAAAAAATCCAGTCATCAAACGCTGGCTCAATGAAAACTTTTATAACGATGCTTTCACGGCAGATGAAAAACTTTTCATTCAAAACACTCAAATTGGAAATGGAGACGGCACCATTGCAACAGATGTATTTCTTTTGTCAAGAAATCAAATCAACTCATATCTTGATGCAAAACGTTGTGACCCAACTTCTTATGCAGATATGAACGGTGCTGATGTGACCTATTTCACTATTGATGTAGATTCAGTAAATCGTGTGTATTCTATTCTGTCAAATGGCGGAACTGTTACCGACAACCTAAACGACACAGATAGAGGCATAAGACCAGGACTTTTCCTTTCTATTCCATAAAATCAGACTTGATTGTCTGATTTTTTGTTTTGTGATATAATAAAAGCATGACAGACTTTCAAAGCATTCTCAAAAATTTGCAAACTTCCCCTTTTCGTGCAAAGTTTCACTTAACAAAAAAGGATGTTGAATATATTAAAGAAAAAGGCATGGAAAAAATAAAAAGTCATGCCTATGATTTTGTTACTTCTCGTCTCGCCCCAACGTTTCCAAAAAATGACGGAAAGCAAACGCCTATGCGTGGACATCCCGTCTTTATTGCTCAACACGCTACCGCCACCTGTTGTCGTTCTTGCCTGCAAAAATGGCATAAGATAGAAAAAGATAAGCCTTTGAGTGACGATCAAATTGAATTTGTTGTCAATCTAATCATGTTTTGGATACAACAAGACTTGCAAAGAATTTGATTTTATTGCATATGATTGCTTGCTGACAAATTTTGTGAATTGGAAACAAGAGCATTGACGCAGTCTGGCTTAAAACGTTTGTTGACCACATCTCGCAATGCTATCATCTCTTGCCCACTGCAAACTCTTACAATATTTTCATCTTGAATTGCCATGATATCCTCATTGTCCTCTAACGCCTTTTTTATTGAATAGTCAGCAGTTTGCACAATGATTCTTTCAAAACTTTTTTCAAGTGCTTTTTGATAAGTGCTTATGTCTTTTTTGCTTACGCTTGGATTGTATGCCAACAAGTTGTAAAGACAAATGTCTGCACTGACAAAAATATATGCAATATCTTCCTCGTCCATAAACCCTCCTTAAGTAGTAAAGATTTATGCACCAGACCTATTTTTGTGAGAACTTTTATCTTCCATCCCCTCAAAAAAACACGTCCAACTCGAAGTGAAACGAGAGTTGCGCTTGGTCGCGAAAGAGAAAAAACAAGCACCACCGCCGTTACGGCTCGCACAGAGCCTAGGCAGAAGCGCAGTCATAAAAAAACTTCTTTGTGATGGCTTCATCGCAAACTCACAATAAATGCGATAGCATTTTTGTGAACTATGAAAATTTCAAGCGCCACTGTCTTGCCGAGGACAAAGTCCGCAGGCTGACCTAAGCGCAGAAATTTTCATGTGGAGCGAGAGACGGGACTCGAACCCGCAACCCTCAGCTTGGGAAGCTGATGCCATACCATTAGGCCACTCCCGCATTGAAGAACAAGATAATTTTAACTTAAACCATTATTCTTGTCAAATAAATTGAAATCAAGAAAAACCGCAACTTTTTTGCAAAAAAAACTGAAAAAATGGTTGACAGCAAAGGCACTCATGTGTATAATCAATAATGCGTTAAAAAAGGAAGAATGCCGATGACCCCATAATCCCTCTTTAACAAACATCGGACAAATTCTCCTTTTTCTTAAAAACGCGAATTATAGAGATGTAGCTCAGCTGGTTAGAGCACCACCCTGATAAGAAAAAATTTGGGGGTTGGAGACAGTGGTTCGACTCCACTCATTCCGAGAAAAATTTAATATAGGATTGTAGCTCAGTCGGTTAGAGCACCACCCTGATAAGGTGGGGGTCGGTGGTTCGAGTCCACTCAATCCTACCACTAAAACCCCGATAATATCGGGGTTTTTATTATGATTTTATAACTAATTTTTTGTTGCAAATATACCCAAAATTTGTAGCAAATGTTTTTTATCATTAAAATAGGCATAAAAAATGACCAAAAGTTAAAACTCATAACTTTCGGTCAAATTCTTTCTAAAACTGCCTAAAACTTTCACATTTGCAACAATTTGCAACAGTAAAATTTATTCCAAACATATTTGCTTGCTATCAATTCTTTTTGCCAAATCATCAAAGTCTTTTACTCTAATAACCCCACTTGGAACTGAAAGATCTTTGTTGTAGTTTGTTGTTGAAAGAAAAGCCTGTTTATTTCCACCAATGCTTGCAAAATAGTTCGCCACTTTGCTCACAACGGTCAAGTCATCATCAATAAAGAAATCAGCGCTTACTTCTTCGCAAATTTTTTCCTTATCAATTCTGCCAATGTAAATTTTGTCATAAGGTATTTTGTTGTCCGCAAGCCATTTTAAAGTCACTTCTTTTGGTTGAGTATGCCAATCAGTTGCGCGAGCGGTTGCAATCACAATTTTTTGTCTGGCTTTATGAATAGACTGCAAAAATTTGACAGCGTTTTTCTTGCAAGGAAATTCTGCCATCATTTGGTCGCCAAACTCTTTATACCACTTCAAGGCGGTTTCTGTGTCCCAATCAAACTTGCTTTCTGCAAACCTTACATTTGTCGCGACTTGCTTGTATGGAAGTTTGTGTGCTGCAATAAACTCACAAATATACTTTTCACTATATCCATCAGTGTCGCAAATTGTGTCATCTAAATCAACTACAAAAACCATACCTACCTCTCTAATGTATACCAAACATCTATTTCTTCTTTGCTTGGTTCTTCCCATTTTGAAAGTAATTTTTTCATAAGTCCGTCATCAAGATAATAATCCGAACCACCTTTATCTTCCAACACTCTTTGATTTCTTTCTTCAATATTTCTGTGCCATGATTTATTATCAATATTAATGTAGTGGAATTCGCAATCAATATTTTTAGAATAGAAGTAATCTTTTATATATTGTCTATCTTGTTTTGACCAAAACCCCCAGTCCAAGATGACATTGATATTAACATTAACTATATCTACTGCTTTTTGTAGTAGATACTCACATATTCGTTTTGACATTTCATCATGTTTTTCGCCCAAATTGTTATTAAATAAAACACTTGTAAGTTCATCACAAGACAAAATAACCGCGTTCTCTTTTTCTTTTAACTTGTTTGAATAATAAGATTTGCCACAGCAAATTTTACCACATATAGCTATAATTCTTCCCATATAATCCTCCTTATATTATTAGTTTAATTTTAATTTAATAAATTTTATATTGTTTTATCCTTGTTGATACCAATCTTTTGTGCGTTGGCTATATTTCACTTTAGCCTTTCGTCTTGGCTGTTTGTCGAGATTGGGCAAACTGCCTTTCATAACATTGATTATAAAGTTCTCTTCATTAAAAGGGCTGTCCGCAGAAAAAGTCAAATCAGTGTCTTTATAATATCTTTTAAATCCTTCATGGGAGACTTCAATCTTCCCAAATCCTGAAGTCAATTTTTTGATTTTCTTCTGCAATTCATAGATGTTCTCCAAATAGCCACTGCAAACAATTTTGCTTTCATTTTCGGTGATTTCAACTCTTTCAACATTCAAGTTTTGTTCATTTATAAAATTCATGGCTTCTTTTGTGCTGTTTGGAATTTTCAAAATGGCCTTTGAATATGGAGAAAGCAAATAAGGTTTTGAGTTTTTTACCGCTCTTGCAAGTGCGATCGGAGTTGCCATATTGAAATGCATAGGTTCACTACCAACACTGTCAAACTTGCCAGTTGTAAGCACAATATCACAATCAGTCAAATTTACTCCAAAAAAACCACTTTTTGAATAGCGGAGAACTAATCTCTCAATTTGTTTTTGATATTTATCAATCAAAATATTTTTATTGCATTCGCTCTTAAAATTTATACCACTTCCAAGTGCAGTTGGAACAACCTTCAATTCAACCATTGAAACGCCAGTATAAGAAGCCCTCCCAGTGCCAATTTGTGATGGTGTTTCTTTAAAAATTATCTTTTGATTTTCAAATTCTATTTTTAAATTATATTGTCTTTCAAGAATACTTTTTATGATTTCGGCTTGCACATCGCCAATAATATCAATCTTGATTTCATTGCTGTTTTCAACAAGCTGAAGATTGATTGTTGTATCTTCAACTTCAATATCCTTTAAAGCCCCAATAACTTTCAATCTTTCATCTTGTTTTTCAGGTACAACAGAAACAGAGAAGAATGTTCTATCTGTCGTGTTTATTTTTATATTTCCCTTTTCTCCTATATAAGCAAAAGTATCAACTTTTACACCGTACAAAGTCGCAATATCCCCAGTAGAAATTTCTGTTGTATTTTCAAATCCTAAACCATTCAAAACTTCAATCTTTTGAATGGTTTGTTTTTCATCCAAAATTACAATTTTATCTTTCACGCTAATTGTCCCACCGAGCATTTTGATAAAAGTTTTTCTTTCACCATTTTCAAGTCTATTTCTGAAACAAAAAGCAGAAAGATTTTTAGATTTTTCAAGTTTAATTTGAATGTCATTCAACGCACGCAACAAATCATCAATGCCAATACCTTTTAAGCTGCTTCCACTGTAAATAGGAACGATTTTCTTTTCGCTTGTAAGAAGGTTTACTTTTTTGTATATCATATTTTTATCAAGAGTATTATTTTCAATAATAAAAGATAAAATTTCTTCATCGAAGTCAGCAAGCAAATTCACAAGATTACTATCTTTAATTAGAATTGCTTTATTTGTCAAATTGTTTTTGATTTCTTCGACAGTTTTGTTTAAGTTTGCGCCATCTCTGTCCATTTTATTTACAAAAATGATTATGGGAATTTCTCGGGCTTCTAAAATTTTATAAATTTCTATTGTTTGAGCCTCAACACCTTCAACCCCACTAAGAACCAAAATTGCGACATCTAAAATTGTTGCGCTTTTCTCAACTTCCGGGACAAAATCAATATGTCCCGGAGTATCAATAAGTTGAAAAATTTTATTTCCAGTTTCAAAACTTACAAGACCTGCTCGCACAGTTATTCCACGTTGTTTTTCAATCTCCATGTTATCAGTGGTTGTTGTGCCAAAATCAACTCTTCCAACTTCTGCTTTTGTGCCAGTTTTTACAAGAAGTTGTTCTGTGATTGTAGTTTTTCCAGCATTTGCATGCGCAAAAATGCCTAATGTTAATTTTTGTTTTTTCATTTAATTCTCCTTTATTTAGGCGAATATACAAAAAAAGACTGCTCAAAACAAGCAGTCAAAATATTTGAAAAGAAATGCTCATCAAAAATAACCAGCTTGTTTTTATGTCTTATATTAAATTATATAACAACATAAAAACTTCGCCCAATTTTTATGTGTTATTTTAGATAACAACACGCATTTCTTTTACCTCCATTTGTTAATATTTATTAAATTATTATACCTATTTTAATAAAAAAGTCAATAGTTTTGTTAAATTTTTACATCTCAAAATCTTTTTGTTTTTTCTTTCTTTTCGCAATTTGTTTTTCAAGTTCTCGCATTTGCTCTATAAGTTCGTCATCACCTAAATTGTCAAAATCTGTTTGCTTTTCATCTTCCACTTTGTATTGCTCATTAAAAACATCGGTTGCTTTGTTGAAATAACTTTTATCAACTGAGTTGTATGTTGTGATTGTTGTTTTTACATCTTTGTGCCCGAGAAGAGATTGAATAACTTTTGGATTTTGGTCAGCTTCAAAAAGAGTGTTAGAGAAAGTGTGCCTTAAAGTGTGAAAGTGAATATGGTATTTTTGCAAATTATGACTTTTCAAGAAAGTATAAAAAATCTTCTTTGTTCCGCTATAAGTTCTTAAATTCCCTTCATCATTACAAAACACAAAGGAATCGTTGTCAGTGAAAGAAATGCCTAGTTTCGATTGTTTTTGCTTTTGCTTGTTAAAATATTCCTTTAATGCTTCAACTAATATGTCGGGCATAGGCACTGTTCTTTTAGAACAAACCGTCTTTGTGTCACCAATAACAAGTTGGCGAGAGATAACTTTTCCATTGTCATCAAACTTTGGCACATTTGTCATACCTCTTTCAACTCTCAATAGTTTGTTCTCAAAATCTATGTCTTGCCATTCAAGAGCAAGTGCTTCGCCAGTGCGTAGCCCTGCAAACATCATCACATAGCAAAATGGTTTCAAAAAAGTGTGTTCATTTAAACTTTCAATAAACTGCTTTCTAATATCAACAGGAATTGCTTTGTATTCGTTCTTTCTATAAATCTTGTGTTCTTGACTTTTAACTTTCACTTTATGCACAGGATTTGTCAAAACAAACTTGTTATCAACTGCATATTCAAAAAATTGACCAAGCAAAAACTTCGTCTTTTTCACATAGTCTAAACTCAAATCTTGTTCAAGCATTTCATTAAGCATTTTTTGAATTGTTAGAGTTGAAATTTCATCTAATTTCATTCCACCAATTTTAAGTTCTATGTGATTTTTAAATCTGGCAATATTATTTTCAAAAGTGCGTGGACTAACTTGCGATTTTTTAAACACCATAAGCCATTCTTTCATCAAAACCGATAGGGTATTTTGAGAAACATATTCATAGTTATTGCTGTTTATTCTGTTGGTTAATTCTGCAA
>CAMMTJ010000015.1 GCA_946499835.1 uncultured Bacillota bacterium
AAAAGATACTTTAATATAATTTGGCTGTTAAACGTGTGCTTGTCTTGATACAAGTCGGTGTCGCTCCGCTCTATGGCTTGACTAAGCCCTAGTTTTTTTGTTTATGATTCTTCTTTGTTTGCCAGTTTTGCAAGAGTCTGATAGTTTTCTATCGCTCTTTCTTTTTGTTCGGAAAGAAGTCCTTCTTTGTTTTGCTCAATTGTTATGGCATATCTGCGTTCGCCTTTTAAGAAATCAAAGTAGCCATCTGGTGAAATTTCACTGTCAAGTGTGAGACCGCTGTTTGGGTGATAGCGATATAATGGCCAGTAGCCAACTTCAACCGCTTTTTTCTCTTCTGCATTGGTTTTTGCAAGGTCGAAGCCTTGGTTTACACATGTGCAATATGCAATAATGATTGAAGTGCCCGGGTATGCCTCTGCTTCTTTGAATGCTTTTATGCACTGGCTCATATTTGCACCAAATGCAACTTGTGCAACATACACATCTTTATATCCCATAGCAATTTGTCCAAGGTTTTTCTTGTGTGTGCGTTTGCCTGCTTCTGCAAGTTTTACGTTTGCACCTTTTGGGGTGGCTTTGCTTGATTGTCCGCCTGTGTTTGAATAACTTTCATTGTCAAGCACAAGAATATTGACATTTTCGCCACTTGCAAGAACATGATCAAGACCGCCAAAACCGATATCATAAGCCCAGCCGTCACCGCCGATTATCCAGACGCTTTTGCCTTCTTTTTGTGTGAAATCACCACCGAGTTTTAAGCCAAGACCAAACTCAGCGTTATCTTCAAACAGACTGTTTGCCCATTTTATACCATTTCCGTTCTCATCTTTGACAAATGGGCATGAAGCATAAGAGCCTGCATATATGCTTGAACATCCAGTTGCGTTGGCAATAACCATCTTATCTTTGAAAAGCGTTGAGGCAAGTTTGATATATGGTGTTTCACCACAGCCAGCACAAGCACCAGAAAATTCAAAATATGGTTTTTCAAACTGCAAGCCTTTGGCATGATCTGTTGAGAAAAGAGATTGTGACGATTTTTTATAATCAAAAGATTTTTGATAGCGAACTTTTTCTTCATCCAAGATTTCTTCCGCACTTACCATTTTGAGTGCTTTTTGAAGAGCAGGGCAAGTGCTTGCACATACGCCACAACCAGTGCAATCCTCAGGCGAAAGTTGAATGCGATATTGTTTGCCTTTAAGTCCGATTGCTGGCCTAAAATCTTCATTTTCCTCTTCACCTTCAACGAGCAAGGCGCGAAGTGCTGAGTGAGGACAAGAAAGCACGCATTGACCGCATTGGATGCAATTTTCTTTTATCCATTTTGGAAGAAGGGATGCGATGGCACGCTTTTCATACTTGGAAGTGCCAATAGGTGAGGATGGAAAGATTTTTTCAGCCAATATTTTATCGCCTTCCATTCTTTCAATAGGAAGCATAATTTCTTGATAGAATTTGTCATCCCAGCGCACATCTTTTTTGTATTTTTTTCCTTTCAAAGACTTAACATCGACTTCTTGAATTTGAGAAAGTGACATTTTCATTGCGTTTATATTTTTGTCAATGACTTTTTGTCCTTTGCGTGCAAAAGTTTTGCGAATTTGTTCTTCAATTTTTGCAACAAATTCATTCTCTGGCATAAAGTTTGCCACTTTTAAGAGTGCAGTTTGCATGATAATGTTTATTTTGTCACCAAGTCCACACTCTTGTGCGATTTTTTGTGCATTTATCACAAACAATTTGCTGTTGCATTTTTGAAGGGCAAGAACATATTCTTCTGGCAGAACTTTGTCTATTTCTTGACCATCAAATATTGAATTGATAACCACTATTGAATTTTTTTGCAGTCCTTCCAGACAATTATATCTGTGCACAAAAGAAAAATTGTTGATTGAAATTATATTTGGATTTGTGGTCAAATATTGACTTTTTATTTTCTTATCTGAAAGCCTGAGATGTGATTTTGTCAAACTTCCAGATTTTTTTGAATCATATTCAAAATATCCTTGCACCTCGCTGTCAAGAGTTTCACCAAGAATGGTGATTGTGCTCTTGCTTGCTGATACTGAACCGTCTGAGCCCAGTCCAAATATTTTGATTTGTGTTTGACCTTGGCAATTTGGTTGATATTCTTCGGTTGGAAGAGTGCAGATGTATGGGGCGTGTGAATTTATTCCAACGGCAAAGCCAGAGAGTGAGTTTTCCTTTTCCATGTTTTTGAAAACGGCATTTATGCAAGCAGGAGTGAAGTCTTTTCCGCCAAGTCCATATCTGCCTGATATAACTTTGACAGGACTGCCTTGTTTTTGAAGAGTTGCCATAACGTCAAGAGCAAGCGGATTTTCAGATCCAACTTCTTTTGTTCTGTCAAGCACGCAAATTTTTTTGGTGCTTTTTGGCAGAACTTTCAAAAATTCTTCTTCATAAAATGGTCGATAAACACGAGTTTTGATCAGTCCTATTTTTTTGCCGTCATTTTGATCAATGTATTCTTCAATTGTTTCGCATGCACTTCCCATGCAAACCACAATATTTTCTGCCTCTTTTGAGCCATAATATTCAAAGAAGTTATATTTTCTTCCAGTGTCTTTGGCAAAATTTGAAAAGATTTTTTCAAATTTTTCTTTCAGTCCATACATATGAAGAGAGGTGGTATTTTCTCTTCCTTGAAAGAAAGTATCTGGATTTTGTGCACTTCCGTATGTTGAATTGTCATTTGCAAACTTTTTGTTGTGAGACTTGATAACCTCAACATATGGCAAATACATTTTGTCATCGAGAGGGCAAATTTTTGAAATTTCATGCGAAGTGCGAAAGCCGTCAAAAAAGTGCAGTGTTGCACCGCCTTCGCTGAGTGCAAGTGCGTGCGAGCAAAATGCCATATCTTGACTTTCTTGCACATTTGATGAGCATATCATATTGAAGCCTGTCATTCTTGTTGCCATAACATCTGAGTGGTCGCAAAAAATATTCAAAGCGTGAGTTGCCACACTTCGTGCTGAAACATGGATGACGGCAGGCAAGTTTTCTCCCGCCATTTTGAACATATTTGGGATCATGAGCAAAAGCCCTTGGCTTGAAGTAAAAGTTGTCCCTGTTGCACCTGACAAAAGTGCGCCATGGAGAGTTCCACTGACGCCTGCCTCAGATTGCATTTCAATCTTTTTGACAACTTGACCCAAAATATTTTTTTCGCCTCGTTCAGCCATGGTGGATGCTTTTTCTGCCATAGGCGTTGAAGGGGTGATTGGATAAACTGGCACGACTTGTGAAAACTTGTATGCAACTTTTGCAACTATGCCTGCGCCATCTGTAAGTATTTTTTTCATTTATTACCTCATTTTCATATCTAGTATATATTTTTTGCATTTTT
The DNA here is from genome assembly GCA_946499835.1 of uncultured Bacillota bacterium. Classification (GTDB taxonomy): domain Bacteria; phylum Bacillota; class Clostridia; order Christensenellales; family UBA1242; genus Caccovivens. The sequence goes on from CAMMTJ010000015.1 coordinate 3,380, forward strand.
TAGTCAAATGAGCATAAAGAAAAGACGAACTTTACTTGAAAAATTTTTCTATATTTTATATAATATTCGCATGAAAAGAGTGCTTTTGACAATTTCATATGATGGAACAAATTTTTTTGGCTGGCAAAAACAGGCGGACAAGAGGACTGTTCAAGGGGAGATCGAAAAGGCGATAGAGATTGTCGCGGGAAAAAATTGTGAAGTGTTTGGCAGTGGAAGGACTGATGCAGGTGTGCATGCACTGGCTCAAATGGCTCACTTTGATTTGCCAGTCGATATTCCTATTTCACGCCTTGCAGATGTGCTCAACAGTTTGTTGCCGGGAGATATTGCTATTATCAAAGCAGAAGAGGTGGACAAAGATTTCCACGCGAGATTTTCTGTGAAACGAAAGTGTTATCAATATCGCGTTTATGTTGGCAAAGAAAAAGATCCTTTTATGGCACATCGTATGGGTTGGGTCAAATATCCGCTAGACGATCAAAAAATGGTGGAGGCAGGAAAACTGCTTGTTGGAAAACACAACTTCAAAGGTTTTTGTTCATCTGCAACTTGCACAAGTGATTATGAAAGGCAAATCTTTTCAATCGATATTTCTCATGAAGGAGATTTCTATTATTTTAATATTGAAGGCAGCGGCTTTCTCTACAACATGGTTCGAATCATTGTTGGCACGCTTGTTGATGTGGGGAGAGGCAAACTTTCACTGGAAAGTGTCAAAGAGGCTCTTGCTAAAGGCGACCGAAGTAAAGCAGGCATAACTATGCCAGCAGGCGGACTTTATTTGAAATATGCCAAATATTGAGTTATAAACATTTTGTGAGAACATACTTTTGTGATAAAATAAAAAACGGAGATTATTATGAAAACTGACAGACAACTTAAACAGTTATGGATAAAATTTTTTGAAAAAGAAGGGTTTAAGAGAATACCTGGTTATTCAATCATTCCAGAAAATGACCCAACAGTGCTTTTTACCACTGCTGGTATGCACCCACTTGTGCCATATCTTCTTGGAGAGGCTCATCCATATGGCGATAAGATTTTCGATGTGCAAAGATGTATCAGAACAAACGACATTGACGAAGTCGGTGATGACAGTCACTTGACTTGTTTTGAAATGCTTGGAAACTGGACGCTTGGCGAATGTGATAAGACAAAAATGATTGAAAGATCATTTGAGTTTTTGACAAGCAAAGAATATCTTGGCATCCCAAAAGAAAAACTCGCCGTTTCTGTGTTTGCAGGAAATGAGATTGCTCCTCGTGACGATGAGGCTGCAAATGCGTGGAAAAAATGTGGTATAAAAGAGATATATTTTCTTCCAGCAGAAAACAACTGGTGGGCACTTGGCGGAGGTGTTGGACCTTGTGGGCCGGACACTGAAATGTTTTATATCTCTGACAAAGAAAAATGTGGAGATGACTGCTCGCCCGATTGCGATTGTGGCAGATACCTTGAAATTTGGAATGACGTTTTCATGCAATACAAGGTTGAAAAAGCAGGAGAGAAGGCAGTCAAACTTGCTCGTCCAAACATTGACACAGGTATGGGACTTGAAAGAACTGTTGCTGTGCTCAATGGACAAAAGAGCGTTTATGATTCTGGATGCCTCAAAAGAGTTATCGATTTTATAGGCACAAAGGCAGAAAAGAAATATGATGAAAGTGAAATGGTAAAACGGTCTTATCGAATTATCACTGACCACTTGCGTTCAGCCGTGTTTGTGCTTGGTGATGAGCGTGGAGTCACACCATCAAATCTTGGACAGGGGTATGTCCTTCGCAGGTTTATAAGGCGAAGTATAAACTGTGCAAGAAATATTGGACTTGACACAAAGTATTTCTTGGACATTGCTGATATGTATGTTGATGAGTATGGACAAGACTATGCAGATATAAAAGAAAACAGACAAAAAGTCAAAGAAGAACTTGAAAAAGAGGTCGCAAAGTTTTCAAAAGCGATTGAAGATGGCCACAAAGAATTTGAAAAGGTCATTGCTGGCATTGAAAAACATAAGGCTTTTGCACAAACTCGTGGAGAAAGTGTGCCAAGCGTTATTTCTGGCAAAGCAGCATTCAGACTCTATGACACATTTGGCTTTCCTCTTGAACTGACAAAAGAACTTGCAAAAGAGCGAGGTTACAGCGTGGATGAAAAAGGGTTTGAAGAGATGTTCAAAGAGCATCAAGAAAAATCTCGTCAGGCAACTGCTGGTATGTTTAAGGGTGGACTTGCTGACACATCAGCACAAAGTGCCAGACTTCACACAGCCACTCACTTGCTTTTGGCAGGACTTCAAAAACTCTTTGGAAAGCAAGTTGTTCAAAAAGGTTCAAACATAACTCCAGAGAGACTTCGTTTTGATTTCAATCTTGATCATAAAATGACAGCGGAGGAAATCAAATTTGTTGAAGACTTTGTCAACGAGGCAATATCTCGCAAATTGGAAGTAAAATGCGAGGTTATGCCATATGAAAAAGCAAAAGAAGAGGGCGCTCACGGAACGTTCACAAACAAATATGGTGAAGAAGTTAAAGTTTACAGTATAGGAGACGTAAGCAAAGAGATTTGCGGTGGCCCTCATGCTCAAAACACAAGCGAACTTCATCATTTCAAAATTGTCAAAGAAGAATCTTCTTCAAGCGGAATAAGAAGAATAAAAGCAATTCTTGATTAAACTTGAAAAATCTTTTTATTTGTGTTATTATAGATATATATTGGAGGAAAAATGGCAGGAGATAAAGTAAAAAAAGGCTTTGCATTCTATTTACTTATGCTTATCCTTATTTTGGTGGCAGCGTTTTTCGTGATTATCACAATCATGATTTTTTCACCAGGGCAAGATATTCTCGGTTTCAAATATTTTTCTTATAATGACACTTTGACATATATTGAAACCACAAACGATGAAAGACCAATTGATTTCAGTTCAATTTCTCAAATCAATGTTGAATGCGGTTCTGCATCAGTCAACGTGCGCAAAGGCAGTGTTGAAAATGACACCATTTCTATCACAAACAATTCTATCGGTTTTGCAAAAGCATCAGACAACACTGATTTCACTCACAGCATAACTTTGGAAGGAACAACTCTTAATATTGCAGTGACTGAGCCACAAGGTTTTCTTCATTTTTCAAATGATATTTCTATAAACATCATTGTTCCAGAAACAGCACCAGAGAATGAAAGTGTTTATGGGCTTCAAAACACAGCACTTGTTATCAAGACTGGCTCAGGAAACGTGAATATCGGTCTTTCAAATCATGAGAATGAAGAACTTGATGCCACAAACACAATTTCTCCTCGCATGGTTGATATCAGCACAGGATCAGGAACGATCACATTCAACAAATATTGTGATTCAAATTTTACTGACATTTCACTTTACACAACTTCTGGAAGAATAACTTCAAACATATCACTGAAAATTAGTGATGAAGACGCATACATAGGCACAGAGAGTGGAAGTGTTGATCTTGCAAATATCACATTTGTTAATGCAAGTGGAACAAAAGATGTAGACAAAATTTTGAATGTTCAAAACAGCACAGGAACAATTTCCATTGACGAGATGGCAGGCACAGTGTCCATTGTGACTGAAAACGGGACTTTCAACTTTGGCACTGTTGAAGGGCATCTTTCAGCAAACAACACAAGAGATCGTATTGCCAGCCCAACAATCAACGCAAATCACGTTATGCAAGACGTGAGCATACCTTATGGAAATGGGGCAAATATTTCGCTCGGTCAGGTTGATGGACAAGTCAATATTGCAACTATTTCTGGAAATGTTAGAATAGGATATGACTCAAATCTTTCATCAACTTCTTGGATCTCAACAGATAGTGGCAATATTGAGGCTTACATTGCTGACAGAAGTGGAGCCACAGGCGTTATTCACAACTTTGAGACAAACAGCGGATCAATCGTAGTGACTTACAACAGTGAAATTCGCTCTGCAAACAGTCTTGTTTCAAACAGCGGAAATTTGACACTTAATATAAGAAGCCGTTATCCTTTCCTTCTTGAAGTAAAAGACAGCGCGGAAGAATATAGAACACTGTCAGAAGATGTTTCATTTGAGTTTATTGATTCAAATGAATACGAGATGCCTTTCTATCTCAACAACTACACAGGCAATGAGAACAGAGTGCTTATGCAGACAGATGGAGAGATAAGAGGTTACCTCATTCCAATCGCATAGAAAAAAGCCTTCTTGAAAAAGAAGGTTTTTTTGTGCATTTTGTTTTGAGGGGGTCAACTTTTATGATACAATTTAAGACAAGGAGATAAAATGAAATTTTTGCAAACAGGTGATATTCATCTTGGCACTCAAAACTCAAAATTGTCTGCACAAAAAGCACGTCAAATGCGTGATGAACAACTCTCTCGCATGCAAGACTTTTTTGATTATGCTGTGCAAAATGATTGCGAAGCAATATTTATCACAGGCGATTTGTTTCACACAAAAAATCCATCACTGAAACTTGTCAAAGTCTTTTTTGATATGGTGGAAAAAAGTGGAATAAAGACATTTTATGTGCGTGGAAATCATGATGAAGAGTTTGACTATAAAAATATGACGCCAGACAATTTTATCTTGTTTGGCAATGATTTGCAAACATATTCTTTTGATGAATACACAGTCTCAGGTGCAGGAACAAAAAACAAAAAACCACCAATTTATGCTGATGATCGCACACATTTTATGCTTTTGCATGGAGACATCTTCAATCCAAAATCTAACGATGGAATTGATCTTGGAGTTTATCAAAACAGAGGAATTGATTATCTTGCACTAGGACATATTCATTCTTTTATGGAAGGCAAGATAGATGACTATGGCAAGTATGTTTATTCAGGTTCCCTTTTTGGCAATGGTTTTGATGAGTGCGGTGAAAAAGGATTTGTCGAGATTGAAGTTGAAGGCAAAAATCTTTCATATTCTTTCAAAAAGTTTGCGACCAGACAATTTGAAATTGTGGAGGTTGATATAACAGACGCCATAAAACACGCACAAATAAAGCAAAGAATAAACAGCAGTTTGGCAAAAATTTCATCAAGAGATCTTGTGAGAGTTGTTTTAAGAGGATACTTCACTGAGGAAACTGAAAAATACATATCTCTTTTGCAACAGGAGATTGGCGGAAACTTTTTCTATTTTGAAATAAAAGATGAAAGCAAATTCAAAATTGATTTTGAACTTATCAAAAAAGAAAGTCTTTCTTTCAAGGCAGAGTTTTTGAAACTCATTGAAGAGGATGAGAGTTTGAGCGATGAGGAAAAAAGTTTGATTGCAGAGTGCGGTATTGAAGCACTTAGAGGAGATGAAATATCACTATGAAAATCTTGCGACTATATATTGAAAATTTTGGCAAGTTGTCTAATTTTGCACTTGAATTAGACAAGGATTTTGTCGCAATCAGAGAAGATAACGGCTGGGGAAAAACGACACTTTCAATCTTTCTTAAAGCGATGTTTTATTCAATGCCACAAAAAGGGAACAACAAACCTTACAAGGCTGAGAGAAGCAAATATAAGCCATGGCAAGGCGGTGTGTATGGAGGCTGGATTGAGTTTGAAAGCAAAAAGGGGAGTTATCGCATAACAAGGACTTTTGCCGATACGCCAGAAGGTGATACTTTTTCTCTTGTCAACCTTAAAACAGGACTTGAAAGCAAGGACTATTCAAAAGATATTGGACTTGAACTCTTTGGCTGTGGAGTCGAGACTTTTATGGTTACCGCTTTCTTCCCTCAAATGGCTCTTGCAAGTGGGCTTACTGATGAAATGCGAGCAAACATGTCTGGGCTAGGCAAGTTTGAAAACGACCTTGGAGCACTCAAAGATGCAGAGAAAAGCATTGCAAACAAAGTCAAAAGTGTCAGAAGTGACAGACCTAAACAAGCAGACATTGACGATCAAAAAAGTGCAAAAATGCAGGTGGAACGCCTTATTCAAAGCACAAAAGATGATATTGAGAGTTTGAAAGAAAAAATAGAAAAAAAAGAAAAGGAACTCAAAGAGGCAAAGGCTTTTCAAAACCAATTTGACAGAAACAACGCTTTACATAAAGAAAAACTGCAAAACATAGAAAAGGCAAATAAATATCGTCTTTCTTTGCAGGAGAAGTTATCTTCATTGTTATCACAAAAATTGGAAGAAAAACCGCAAGAAGACAAGAAAAACAGACCTTCACTTGTTTTGGGGATTGCCATTTCTGTGGTCATATTTGCACTATCGCTTGTTTTGGGCGGAATCAATATCTTATCATGGGCTGTTGCAGGCGTAGTTGCCATCGCAGGCGTTATCGCTTGTGCAATTTGCGTCCTTCTTTTAACAAAAAACAAACCAAAGCCACAACAAAAGCAAGAGAACAACAGTGAGGTTGAGGCTTTGAGAGAAGAAATCAAAAGGCAGGAAGAAATTGTGCGAAAGTATTCAGAACAAGAAGATAGTTTTGATGAAAATTCCTCAAAATTGCAAGAAATTTATGTCCTAGAAAAGGATGTTGCCATTGATAAAAATGATTTGAAAAATTTGATAAATCAAAATGAAGAGGCTTGCGAAAGGGTGGCATATCTTGACAGAGAGATAACCTCTCGTGAACAACTTTTGCAAGAATGCAAAAGAAAACTTGTTTTGCTTGAAAAAACACATGAATTTTTAAGCAAAGCCAAAGAGAATGTGTCTGCACGCTATGTTGAACCCATGAAAAAAGCATTTGACCAAATTCTTGAAAGGGTGGATGCAAAGGAAAAAGAGAAATTGTCACTCAACGTTAATTTTGAAGTAAGTGAAATTTCTCCAACAGGGAATAAAGAGATTGAATATCTCAGTCAAGGTTATCGTGATCTTCTTTCAATTGTTCAACGACTCGCACTGCTTGACGATGTCTATAAAGATGAAAAACCATTTGTTTTGCTTGATGATCCATGTGTAAATCTTGACGATAAAAAAGCGACCCTTCTCAAAGAAGTGATAAAAGAATTTTCAAAACGCTATCAACTCATCTACCTCTATTGCCACACAAGAAATGAGATGTAATTTCAAGTTGAAGAAATTATAAAAAACACCAAATAGTTGGTGGTTTTTTATTTAATCAAAATGTACAAACAAAAAATATAAAGTAACTTCTTTGCGAGGGCTTCAATGCAAACTCACAATAAATGCTTTAGCATTTTTGTGAATAGAGAAAACTGAGCGCCACCGCCGTAACGGCTCGAAAATAATCTTCTCTGTATTTGCTTCATTGCAATAAGTCGCGACCAACTCGTAGTGAAACAAGAGTTGCGTTTGGTCGCGAGAGGCGAAAACAAATGTCAGGGCGTAGTTTTTGCT
>CAMMTJ010000016.1 GCA_946499835.1 uncultured Bacillota bacterium
GGTCATCTGGGAGAGTGATTGAACCAACTACTTGGGCATGCATATTGTATACTTTAACTTTTGCCATTTTTCAATCTCCTTCTTTTAGGCCTTCTTTGCTTGGCGGATGGTAACCACTGAGCCCTTTGGCCCTGGGATACAACCTTTGACAAGCAAGAGGTTTCTTTCAGCATCGACTTTAACGATTTCAAGGTTTTGAATTGTCACCCTCTCCACACCATAGTGTCCAGGCATGTGTTTGTTTTTGAACACTCTTGATGGAGTTGAGTTTGCACCCATTGAGCCGACTTCTCTGTGCACAGGTCCTGTTCCGTGAGACATTTTAAGACGGTGCTGATTCCATCTTTGGATAACGCCAGTAAATCCACGACCTCTTGTTGTGCCAGTTACATCAACCTTGTCGCCCTCAGCAAAGATATCGCATTTGATTTCTTGTCCAAGGCTATATTCTTGTGCATTTTCAAATTTAAGTTCTTTTACAAGTCTGAAAGTTTCCACGCCAGCCTTTTTGAAAACTCCTGCACTTGGCTTGTTTACTCTTGATGCTTTTTGTTTGTCGAAAGCAACAACGACTGCATTGTATCCGTCCTTTTCTTCATTCTTAACTTGAACAACTGGGCAAGGACCTGCCTCAACAACTGTCACCGGAACAACCAAACCTTCTGGAGTGAAGACTTGTGTCATACCCAGTTTCTTGCCAATAATTGCTTTTTTCATTTATGCCTTCCTCCTTATAATTTGATCTTGATATCCACGCCGGCAGGCAGTTCAATTTTCATAAGGGCATCAACAGCCTTAGCGTTTGGTGAATAGATATCAATAAGTCTTTTGTGAGTTCTTGACTCGAATTGTTCACGACTGTCTTTGTCTTTGTGTGGTGAACGAATTACAGTAACCACCTCTCTGTCTGTTGGAAGTGGGATAGGCCCAGCAACTTTTGCACCGAACTTTTCAGCGGTGTCAATGATTCTCTTGCAAGCTTCATCGATAAGTGCGTGTTCAAAGGCCTTCAATTTGATTCTGATAACTTGTGTTGCCATTTAATTTTCATACCTCCTGTAATAGCAATGCCGACCGTCAACATTCGACCTGACACCAACGGAACACTTGCCCGCGTGTGTCAACTGCGAAGTCATTAAAAAATGTGACTTATTGTCGGTCGCCCATGATCCATGCCACGGACTTGTCCGTATAAATTCTCTTTGATTGCTGGTTAATCAAAGTAACCTTATACTTCAACCCATAATTCACAGCATGATGATTTTAACAAATATGGCAGATATTGTCAAGGGTTTTTCCAATATTTTTCAAGGAAAATTTAAGATTTTTTTGTCACAAAAAGAAAACAAACACGCGGAAGCGTTGTTCGTTGAAAAAAATATAAAAAATAACTATATAAAATTAAATAAGGATTAGATTCGATATATATATTTATATATAATATATACGAAAAATTTTTGTTAATATCTTGTGTTAGATAAATAAATATGGTATAATGAATATATTACTAAAAGGAGATATTATGAAATCAATACCAAAAGATGAAAAAGGAATGATTATTTTTGCCAAAGTAGACTTGTCAAAGATGAAAAAGGAAATTAAAACAAAAAAATCATTCACAAGAGAAGAGTATATAGACATTTTGAAAGTTCTGAGAAATCAACAAACAAGGGTTTCTTATTATTATGATAGTAAAGATGTAGGAAAGAAATTGTCTCGCACATGGATTGGTTATGCTCCTGATGATAAGGAAATGAGCAATTTGATCGAAGCAACTGAAAATACATTGCAAGAACTACTTGATGGACTCAAAACATCTGAAAAATTTGATAGTTCTGAATCTGTTCAACAAAAAATTTCAAACAGTTTAATAGAATTTATTGACAAGCAACGGACGTTGAATAAATCAACAGATTTTTTGATTGAAGCACTAGATATTTTTGAAAATACAATACGAACAAACAAAACTCTTAAGGATATGAATAATGACGGAAAGACAGCACAAAAGATTTATACTTCTTTCTGTAAAAACGTAGAAAGCACAAATGACTCAGCAAATAATCTGTCCCAGGAGTTTTCACAAGCCATTGACTTAGGTTTACCACTAGCATAATAAAAAGAGTGAATTTTTCACTCTTTTTTTGCAAACATCATCAATCCTGAAAAATATCCAAACCAAGAAAAGCAAAAAAGGACTCCTTTTTTATTTTTCACTTAATTTTTTCAGCATGATATTTTTATATCCTTCCACACCATTCTGATTTAGAAAGTTTATTTTCATGCCCTCTCCACAAAATATAGTTGTCACTTGAAAGAAAATGAGAAGTTCAGCCAAACTTTGACAAGACCAATTGTCTAAGGTTATCTCAACAATCGGGAAGCCTCTTTTCCTGTGAGCCTCAACAACCGCTTCTCTTGCAACTCTGTTCACATAGTCAAATTTTTCTCCTTCCTTCTTATGAGAAACATTTGGTGTGATAGAAGTCTCCATAAAACACGCCCTACCCTCTTGAACAAATTGTCCAAGCGAATGCAAACCTTCACTATAAATGCAATATGATGGCAAAAGACCTTTGCCACTTTTCCCCAAACTTTCTGCAAAAAGTTGGACAGCAACCGGCATAAAATATTCTGTGCTTTTAGTAAAAGAAGTGATTATTTCATTCGTTTTGCCAGTTTTTTCAGCAAAAAGACGGGCATTTGCATATAAAAATGCTATATTATCATCATTTTTATCATTTAGCCTTTCTATCATATTGCAAGCAGAATGATAAACTTCCTTGACAGCAATGCCTGAATAAGCCATGGCAAAAAAGCCTACATTCGACATGGTTGAAAACCTTCCTCCAAGATTTTTATCCATCGGCAAAATGCTGTAACCTTTTTCTTTCGCACGTTGCCAAAGAGGACTCTCTTCCACACTTGTGACAAAAATATTTTCTTTTTTTGCATATTTTTCAAAAATATCAAAAGCCATAATTGTTTCAAGAGTTTTCCCTGATTTGCTGACCACATGCAAGGCAATATTTTTCCCTTTTATAACCTCTTTCATTTGAGTGATAGTTTGCCAGTCAAAGTTGTAGCCAATATATTCCACTTGCTTTTTTCCAAATGATTTTGTAAAAGCACGCGTCCCAAGCACAGAACCTCCCACACCTATCACAAGCAAGAGATCTGTCCTGCCAGCGACTTCCTTTGCAAGGCTAGATATTTTTTTGAGATTGTTTTCTCCATAGCCATATATCAATTTTACAAAATCATAATCAAACAAATCGATATTTTTGAACTTTTTTATTATTTTTGCATTGTTTTTTATATTATAACTGTTAATTTTCATCACATTCTCCACATTTAGCATAACATAAAGCATAAAAAAAGAAAAACGATTTTGTCACACAATTGGTGAAGAAAATCGTTTTCCAAATCTCCATTCAAAATTTTTGTCTAGCAGTTTCAAGCACTCAACTTCAGAACCTGCGGTTAAGTTTAATGTGGAAAGTTTTTCAAAATCAGTATTATTGAGAAGTTTCAAGGCAGAAAAACAAGTTTCATTTATTGGCACACAGCAATCATTCTTGCAAGCAGGACAAACAATCTCGCCAATATCAAGATTGAAGTATTTTCGTTCTGACAACTTTGCACCACATGATGAGCACTTCTCTGTCACAAACTCATACCCCAGATTTTTGAACATAGAAATCAAAAATTTGTCGAGTATGTAAATCTTTTTGATATTTTGATAACAAATTCCTCTTAATCCTTTCAAAAAATCAATAAAAAGTTGAGGATTTGCTTGCGGAGTTGCAATTTTGTTTATTATGTCAAGCATGCTTGATGCCTCATAATATTTATCAATATCTTTTGTAAGCCCATAAAAATTGTCTATAATTTCCACTTGCGTGACAACATTGTTTCCTTTTGTGTTTTCCAAAACATATTCGCCAAAGCAAAAGACCTCTTTTGCCGACTTCATTTTTGCCTTATCACCTCTCACCCCACGCATAGAGGCATAAACCAAACCTTCTTCCACCGTAAACAAACTTATCAGTTTGTCTTTTTCTTTGTGATCCTTACTTGAAATGACCACTCCTGTTACCTTTCTAGCCACTTTCACATCCCTTGTTCAAATTCTTCTTCCGTCTTGTTCTTTTCTTTTTTGCCAGACTTCTTCTCAGCCTGCTCCATTGCACGCACAAATTTTGAGGCAGCCTCAACACTTCCATTTTCCTTATTTAGTCTTATCCATGCTTGTCCTGCGTCAGATCTAAGAAAGGCTGGATTATCACTGCAATTGGTATCGGTCATATTGCCACCTCCTCACCCTTAGTATATATCAACAAAAAATTTTTACGCAAGCAAAAATTCAACAAGAATAAAAAATCTTTTTACATAATTTTGCAAAAATGTTTACAAAAATCAACTTTTTCTTTATTTTTAAGCAAATTGTGAAATATTATCTAAAAAATATAAACAGCCAAGTTTTGGCTGTCAAGAAAAGTATGTAACCGTCTTGCCAATAGGCAAGACTTTTTTTTAACCAATTTTTGTTATCACAATATTTGCTGAGTTGACTGTCAAACTATCACCACTTGTGTTGACAAGTCTTAAAGTTCCACCCCCTGCTGGGATGGTTATCGTGCTTGTATTTGCCAGAACGCCTGCATTTCCTGCCGTTCCAGTTGCAGTGCTTTGTGAAGAAGAAACTTCTGTTCCATTAAGATAAAGTGCACTGCTCATATTTCCACCTGCTGGCAAAGTTGCCATAACCGTGTAAGAAACCCTGTAAGTGCCAGGTGAGAGAGTTATATTCCCACTGCCATCAACATTGACACTGTTGCCACTGCCTGCAATAAAAGTGGTGACGACATTTCCATCATCTGCAACCGTTTGAGTTGTTGCCGAAGAAAGTAAGGCAAAAGCAGTTGTAGGATTTATTACAACATTTGTACTGTTCAAGATTGCAAGCAAAATGTTTCTGCGACAGGTAAAAATAGGTTCTGGATAATATGGGGAGAGATAACATTGGTTAAAATTCAAATTACATCTCATATTATTCTCCGATTGAGGACTAATGTGATCCTCAGTTACATTATATTAATTTTAATAAAACTTGCTACCAACTTTGGCAGAAATATAAATTAAAAAAAAGTTTTGAAAATATAAAAAATATTGTTGACAAACGTTGCAATTTTTGGTATATTTATAACGCACACAACGAGAAGGAAGTTTAGCTCAGCTGGGAGAGCATCTGCCTTACAAGCAGAGGGTCATAGGTTCGAGCCCTATAACTTCCACCAAAAAAACACCGTAAGGTGTTTTTTTATTGCGATAGCAATAGCATCGCTAGATGCAGTGGAAGGCTACAAGGTTCTGCCGTCAGGCAGGTTCTTATAACTTCCACAAATAATAAATTCTACAAGGTGTTTTTTTTATTGCGTCAGCAATGGCATCGTCAGATGCAGTGGAAGGCTACAAGGTTCTGCAGTCAAAATCCCCATCTAAAAGTGCTCCCCTGCAAGTTTTTATGCAGTGTTACAGAGCATTCCAAATCTTTGTAAAATTTACATCGATATTTTTCAAAACAACGACTTTTTATAAAAATAAAAAATGTGGATAACTTGCGTTTATCCACATTTTTTTGTTTATACATTTACTGGTTCAAAAGTAAATTCAATCCTCAATCCATTTACAAAGGTTTCTTCTTCGCTTAATTTATATCCATCCAATTGGAATGCTAAATCCGTGAAAGTGTAAGTATTGATATCTCCAACATTGAAATAAGAATCAGCATTATTTTCATAATAGATTACAATTGATGAAACCTTATATTGGACACCTTCAAATGTGATCACTCCAGATTCACTCACCTCACCGAAAAAGGCCTCAAGCAAAGTTTCTTCCATTTCTGTTGCACTATCAGTATTGAAGAAGAATGCGTCGTTATCCCACTTATGCAACATACCATCATTAATCTTATAGAATGATTCAAAATTTGCAACATCAATCTCACAAGTCCATTCCGCTGTTAAATCAATAGTTGTTGTTTCTCTTTGAGAGATAATGGCATTTACAAGATTTGCATATTGGTCTGCTGTGTAAAGATTTGAGTTATATCTCAATCCATTAAAGGTGTAATAATATCTGCTTGGGTTCCAAGATGTCAATGCATCATAATTGTCAACCGTTATTGTGATAGAACTCTCTTCACTTCCTACAAACCCTGAGATGTTCAAAGTGTAATCAATTGCAGATTGAACGATGCTTATATTAAGTGCTTTGCCAGCATTTGCAAAGTCATTTTTTATTGACTCAATTGTTTCTGCTGTTATATCAGCGCCTGTGTCTTTGTTTGTAAATTTCACAAAGTCATAACCTTGATTGATAGCCCCAGCAAGAGCAAGCAACTCATCCTTTGTTTTAAGTTGGAAGTTTGCAAATGTTTTTTCATTGTATTCTTGTGTTGAAACGACTTCATCTCCGTTGTAGTATCTTACAACAAGTGCATTATCCCAAACAGCAACAAGAGTTACGTCAGCGTTGTGACCTCTAACAAAATCTGCTGTTGTATAAACATTGTCTGATTGATCACCTTCTATTCTCCATCCTTTGAAAGATGCTTGACTTTCTGCATTTGCTTTCTCAGGGATCATCAAAGCGTCTTGATAATTTACCTGATCTTTTTGATCAATTTCAGTTGTTCCATCTTCAAGATATCCAGTATATGAAATGTTGTAAGTGTTTACTGTTTCATTGACAGTCAATGTGATTGTTGTTGAATCATATCCACCTTTTTGCATTGATTGCAATACTGTTGCGGTCAATACACTTCCTTGGTAATTCCATCCATTTGCATGATATCCGCCAGTGATATGTCCAGCATCTGCTTGCAAGCCTTCAAGTGTAAGGGCATCAAATTCTGCCTTTGTATATGTTTCAGTTGCACTGTGTTGATCTGCATAAACAAATGTAACTTGTTTATCTGACCAGTTTGCAACAAGATTGATTGTTGCTCCATTTTCATAATTTGAAAAATCTGCTGTTGTGTAAACATCTCCACTTCCATCAATTGTCCAGCCATTGAATCCTTCTCTTTCCGTTGTTGGAAGGTTTTCTCCAAATGTATATTGTCTACTATATGTTGTATCTTCTACGCCCGTTTCGTTAAATCCTGTAAATGTAAGATTGTAAGCATCTGCTTCTTCAACAATTTGAATGTTAAGAGGAGCTGTGTTGAAGTTGTTTTTAATTCTTTCAACTTCATCTGCATTTATTTCAACATTTGATTCAAGATATTTGAATCTTACAAAATGATGTCCATCACTTACGTAGTTTTCTGCATCACTTGCTGACATCAAGTTGAAAGAACCAATAGTTTCAGAATTGTAGTATTTTGAACTAGAAGAGATTACCTGTCCTTGTGCGTCATAGTAAGTAACAATCTTTGTGTCACTCCAAACAGCCAAAACTGTAACCACTCCGCTTTGTGGGAATGTTGCACTTGTGTAAGTCTCTGTTCCGCCAACAACTCTCCAACCTACAAACTCTGCAATTGAATCTTCATTTGCTTTTGTTGGAATGTCAAGTGCCTCACCATACTCGTAACCATCTTTTGAGTAAGAGATTTCGGTTACTCCATCTTCTTTGAAACCTGTGTAATTTACAGTATATTGTTTTGAAATGCAAACTGCAGTCAAATCTGTGTTATCTGTAATTTTAAGTGAAAAACGCGCTTGATTTGAAATAGGTTCTGCGTCTGGCTTGTATGTGCCTTCTGTTCCTTCATACCAACCCAAGAAATCATATCCTGTGTTTTCGAAAGAAAGTTCCACAGTTGTGCCTGCGACAACAGTGATTGAATCCATATCCTGTCCGTTTATCAAAACATTTGCAGAAGCACTTGTGTTTGTGTCACCTGCAATATCTACTCTAAGTGTATATTCCCTTGTGCCCACTACTGCCAAAGAAGTTGCAACAGCAGCCAAAGGCAAAAGCATAACAAATGCGCAAATAGCCAAGATTTTTATCAAATATTTTGACATACTCCCTCCAAATTTCAAACATATTATATCACATATATTTTAAGATTTCAATACCCAAATTGAAATTTCAAGCGATTTTTTGGCGTAATAAGATATTTTAAGCCCATTTATTGTTATATTATTCATTCAAACAACTTTTGTCTACAAGAAAAAATTCCTTCTTACTTGCAAATCTAATAAATATTCCGCCCTCCACTTCCTGTAAAATTTCGATAAACTCATCTCCCAACAACTCATTGATATATTTCTTAAATTCTTCAAATTTCATAAATAATTTCCTCCTTTTTTCGCAACCCCAGTTGCCTTGACAAATTTTACATAAAAGTGTTTATAAATCAATAGCCTAAACTTGTCGAAAGTTGCGAAATGTGGCAATTATTTGCAATTATTTTGCTCTTTTTGTTGATAAATTATGTCTTTTTATAATCAAATTACACAAAAAAGTGTGCAATTTTCATTGATGGCCTTTTTTAACAAATCTTTACCGCTACGCTCCCATGAAGATTGTAGCAAACCATCTGCAATTGTTTGCTTGCAGAGAACACTGCTAAAAATATCTCATAAAAACAAAAAGACAGGCTCACGCGCCTGTCTTGATGGTAATCCAGCAGTGTTCTATCTTCCCGGGCCGTCGCCAGCCAAGTATTTTCGACGATGAAAAGCTTAACTTCTGTGTTCGGTATGTGTACAGGTGGATCCTTTTCTCTATCGCCACTGGATATGGTATAATCACAAGTTTCCTTGAAATTACCATATTAACATAATCATTATAACAAATTTTATCAAATCTGTCAAATGATAATCACAGGTAAATCCCTGACAACTACATAACAGAAACTATTGCTAAGTTTTCCGTGATTAAGCCCTCGAACTATTAGTATCGGTCAGCTACATACATTACTGCACTTCCACCTCCGACCTATCAACGTTGTAGTCTACAACGGTTCTTACTAGCTTATGCTATGGGATATCTCATCTTGTGGTGGGCTTCACGCTTAGATGCTTTCAGCATTTATCCCTTCCATACAT